>NZ_JAFBBV010000001.1:618061-927091 GCF_016907365.1 Oerskovia paurometabola
ACACCGGGTCGACCGGCCGGGGGACCGTGAGCCGGACCCGCCAGCCGTCGCCGGGCACGGGGCCGGCGTCGAGCGTCCCGCCGACGAGGTGCGCGCGCTCGGTCATGCCGATGAGGCCGTGGCCGGGTGGGGCCGGGGCAGCAGGGGAGCCGGGCGCTGGGCTGCCCGGCCCAGGCGGCCCGGCCCGGCCACCCGAGCCGATCGCCGCGACGGGCAACCGGTTGGTCACCGTGACGACGAGCGCGGCCTGCTGGTGGTCGGTGACAACCTCGATCGCGCGCCCGGGCGCGTGCCGGCGCGCGTTGGTCAGCGCCTCCTGGAGCACGCGGTAGACCGTGAGCTGGACGGCGGGGGACAGGTCGAACGGCTCGCCGAGCCGCACGTCGCGCACCTCGGCGCCGGCGCTGCGCGCGAGGTCGAGCAGCTCGTCCGCGTCGTCGAGCGTGGGCTGCGGTGCGGCCGGTGCCTCCTCGCCCGGCTCGCCGGGGCCGGTCTGCGACGAGCTGCGCAGGATGCCGACGACCAGGCGCAGGTTGTCGAGCGTCTCGCGTCCCTGGGTGCGGATCCAGCGCATCGACTCCTTGGCGCGCTCGGGGTCGCGGTCGACCAGGCGCTCGGCCGCGGCCGCCTGCACGACGATCCCCGACAGGTGGTGCGCGGCGACGTCGTGCAGCTCGCGGGCCATGCGGCCGCGCTCCTCCAGGACGGCCTGCGCCGCGAGCATGTCGCGCTCGCGCTCGGCCTGGGCCACGCGCCCCTGGAGCTGGGCGAACAGCTCGCGGCGCGTGCCGACGTACGCGCCCACGAGCGCCGAGGCCACGTACGTCAGGAGTGCCGAGGCGAGACCTCCCCAGACCTGGACCGCGACGGGCGTGGGACCCGTCGACGTGATCGGCACGGGGCCGCCGAGCACGAAGCCCAGCAGGACCTGCACGCCCGCTGCTGCCCCGGCCGCCCACAGGGCCGTGCGGCGCGGTGCGTACGCGCCGACCGAGTAGGCCGCGACGAGCGTCGCGGGCGCCTGGAACGAGACGAACGCGGGGAGCACCGGCACGAGCGCGACCTGGCCCACCACGGTCAGGGCGAGCGCGAGCAGCGGTGCCCGACGGCGCAGCGTGAGCGCCATGGCCTGCGCGACGACGATCACGATCGCTGCGACCCGTCCCCCGGTCGAGAACTGCAGGGAGTCGGGCGCGCCGTCGACCATGATGCCGAGGTCCGTCAGCGCGACCCGCTCGACGGCCAGCAGGAAGCCGACCGTGAGGACCGCGACGACCGCGCCGAGCAGGGCGTCGCGACCCGTCGCGGTGCGGATGCCGACCGCGGCGAGCCGGCGGTGCAGGGCGTCGAGCACGAAGGTTCCTCTCAGGTCCGGGCGGGCGGGCGGTGTCGGCGGCGCCGTCGGGCACCACGGTACGTGGCCGTGGCGCCCGACGGGCCGCCCCTTCGGACGAGACGTCAGACGAGGTCGCGGCGGCGGAACGTCACCGCGCCCGACCCGAGCGCGACCGCGACCCAGGCGACCAGTCCCAGCACCGCGACCCCGACGCCCATCGGGGCGAGGCCGCCCAGGGCCGACGTCGCGCTCTGGCCGGTCGACGCGAGCGACCCCAGGCCCAGCGGCAGCCACGCCGCGGCGCTCGACGTGCCGCCCGAGAGCAGCACGACCGCGGCCTGGACCAACGGCTCGACCACCACGAGCCCGACGACGACCAGGATCGCCGCGACCTGCCCGCGGATCAGCGTCCCGATGCCCAGCCCGAGCCACGCGAACAGCACGAGGACCAGCAGTCCGCGCCCCCACACCCCCAGGACGTCGCCCGCGTCGACCATGAGCTGCGCGCCGGGCGTCGACGCGACGGCCGCGAGAAGGCCCAAGGCCGTGAGCACCGCGAGCGCGGCGCCGATCACGAGCGCGACGACCGCGGTCGCCCCCGCCTTGCCCGCGAGGACGCGCAGGCGGGACGGGACGACGAGGGCCGTGGGGACGATGCCGCCCGTGCGGAAGTCGGTCGTGACCGCGAGGACGCCCAGCAGCAGCATGCAGATGACCGAGACCCCTGCGGAGCCCGAGCCCGCGGGGCCGTTGCCCAGCAGGTCCAGCATCGCGCGCTGCACGGGAGCGGCGCCCAGGTCGGTCAGCCCGGTGAGGTCTGGGGCGAGGTCGGCCGTCATCTCGGGCGAGGCCTGGAGGCCCACGGTGGCGCCTCCACCCAGCCCTTCGAGGCTCGACAGGACGCGCGGCAGGGTGATCGTCAGGGCCTGGACGAGGATCATTCCCGCGAGGGCGACGATCCCCAGGACCCAGGGCGTGCGGGTCGTGCGTAGCTTGAGCAGCTCGGCGCGGAACATCAGCGCACTCCTTCGGTCTCGGCGGTCAGGTTCAGGTAGAAGTCCTCCAGGGACTCGCCCCGGACGAGGTCCGTGAGCGGGCCGTCGGCGATGACCTGGCCCTGGCCGATCACGACCAGGTCGTCGGCCACCTGCGTGACCTCGGCCAGGACGTGGCTCGCGAGCAGCACCGCCCCGCCGCCGTCGGCGAACGAGCGCAGGACCTCGCGCATCCACCGCATGCCCGCGGGGTCCAGGCCGTTCGCGGGCTCGTCGAGCACCAGGACCTGCGGGTCGCCCAGGAGCGCCGCGGCCAGCCCGATGCGCTGACGCATCCCGAGCGAGTACGTCCGGACCCGCCGGTCGGCCGCACGGTCCATCCCGACGAGCGCGAGCACCTCGTCGACCCGCCGGCCCCCGGTCCCGCCCGCGGTCGCGAGGACCCGCAGGTGGTCGCGGCCGCTGCGGCCCGGGTGCAGGCCGCCCGCGTCGAGCAGCGCGCCCACGGTCGAGGCCGGCTTCTCCAGGGCCGCGAACGGGCTGCCCTGGATCGTCGCGGTGCCGGCGCTCGCGGACGCGAGCCCCAGCAGGACGTTCAGCGTCGTCGTCTTGCCCGCGCCGTTGGGGCCGAGCAGCCCCACGACCCTCCCGGGCTCGACGGCGAAGCTCACGTCGCGGACGGCGTCGAACGTCCCGTAGGACTTGCGCAGGCCCACGATCTCGATGGCTGGCATCGGGGGATCCCCTCTCCTCCGGTCGTGCGGCAGGGTGCCGCGCGCCGTGCCTCCAGCCTGTCTTCCGGGTGGTCGTGGGCGCTTCTGGCGGAAGGGGGAAGGTGGGTTGCGACTTGCGGTGGAACGGCGGTGGCGGCGGCGGGCGCCACGGGTCCCGGCAGACGTGCCCCTGAGAGCGCTCACACCGACACGGCCTCGGGGCGGTGGTCCCTGAGTCACCCGGCGTCGAGAGTGGAACGCGACGGGTCGCCGCCGTCGGCGGCGCTACGCTCGCGGGGAATCACACTTCATGGGGGAGGGCACATGCCCAGCACGACGTCAGACCTGCACGCCAGCGGCCCGGCCCGCCCGACGGCGGAGCCAGCCTCCCGGGGGGACGCCCGCCGCGACGGCCCCGGCCCGGGAACCGGCGCAGCGCCTCGCGGCTATGCGAAGGGGCGCGCCAAGCGCGACGAGATCATCGAGGCCGCGACGGGGCTCTTCGGCGAGGTCGGCTACCACTCGGCCTCGCTGCGCGAGATCTCCTCGCGCGTGGGGATCTCGCACCCGGGTCTGCTCCACCACTTCCCCACCAAGGAGATGCTGCTCCAGGCGGTGCTCGAACGTCGTGACGAGGCGGACTTCGCCCTGTTCGCCCAGGACCGCGAGGAAGGGCTCGACTACTTCGAGTCGCTCGTGCGGGTCGTCGAGCGCAACGCGGCCCGGCCGGGCATCGTCGAGCTCTTCTGCATCCTCTCGGCCGAGGCGACGTCGCCCGACCACCCGGCCCACGCGTACTTCCAGCGACGCTACGACGGTGTCCTGGCGCGCATCCGGGACGAGGTCTCCCGTCGCGCCGCGGAGGGACGACTGCGGCCCGGGATCGACGTCACCGCAGTGTCCAGGGCCCTCGTCGCCGTCATGGACGGGCTGCAGGTGCAGTTCCTGATCGAGCGCGGGACGCCGCGTCCGCCCGTCGACATGGTGGCCGGCCTGCGCTCCTACCTCGCGCTGATCCACGTGGACGAGGACCCGGTGCCCGAGGACTGACCTCGCCGGGCACACGGGTGGGTCTCCTCCCCGGGGCGTCAGCCGATCAGGGAGCCCTCGGTGAGTGCCGCGGTGCTCGCCACGCACAGCCCGGTCCGGTCGCCCTGCGCCCAGGACGCCTCGGACGGCGACCACACGACCAGCTCGACGCCGTCCGTGGGCGCGTCCGCCGACAGCACCGCGGGCGAGCACACCCGGGACACCCGGGCGTCAGCCACGTCCTGCCCCGGCCACCCCGCGTCCGCGGCGAAGTCGGTCCGCGCGACGACCTGTGCCTCGTGCGGGTCCGCGCAGGGTACGACCCGCACCGTGGCGACCTCGCCGTCGTCGGGCAGCTCGGCCAGGCAGTTCCCCAGGACGAGCTGGCGCGCGTGCGCGGACCGGGGCTCGCTCACGTCGGTGGGCAGCGGTGCCGTCGCGGCCTTGCCGACGAACAGCGCGACGAGCACCGCGACCGCCGTCAGCGTCACCGCGACCCCCAGGGCGATGCCCGCCCAGGCGAGGCCCACGCCACGGGTCCCGTCCCGCCGGATGCGCGCGAGCGCGGCCGCCCCGACCCCGACACCGACCGGGCCGAGCAGCAGCCCCGTCGCCACGGCGGCGACGGCCAGCGGTTCGGTCCGCGGGGCAGGGGGCTGCCAGCCGGGTGCGTAGTAGACGTCCGGGTCGTACTCGTGCGGGGAGGGCGGGCTGCTCACCAGGACCCCATCATCGCGAAGAGCCACAGCACCACGAGGGCGGTCGCGACGGCGCCCACCGCGATGCCCGTGATCGCGAACCCGCGGCCGGTCGTCCCGTCGCGCGAGATCTGCTGCAGCGCCACGATGCCCAGGATCAGCCCGACGACCCCGGGGACCATGCAGAAGGCCAGGCCCACGAGCGACGTGATCATCGACGCGAGCGCCAGGCCGTTCTGCCGTGGCGGGGGAGCGAACGAGGCGTCCCACGACGGGGTCGGCCAGCCCGGCTGCGGGCCGTAGCCGGTCGGGTGGCCGGGGCCGTACGCGCCGGGGTAGCCCGGCGGGTACGAGAGGGCGGACGGATCGGTCCCGTACGCCCCCGGCGGGCTCCCGTAGACAGGGGTCCCGGGGGCCCCGTACGGACCGTAGGCCGGGTTGCCCGCGGGCGGAGGCGTCGTCGGGAACCCCGGGGCCGGGGGCGCGTACGGGTCCGCCGGGGCGGGGGCGTCGTCCGACCCGGTCGGGAGGCGGTACGGCACGAGCGGGGGTTGGCGTGACGCTCCGCCGGGCGAGTACGGGGGGACCGGTGGCGCGAACGGATCCTGGTCCGGGGTGTCCGAGCCCTGCGGTGGAGGTGACGTCATGGGAGAACCGTAGCCATGACCCGCGACCGCTGCCGAGACCCCCCACTGGGCACGGCCTCGTCGGTGCGCGCGGGTTCCGGACGAATATTTTGTGAGGATTCCACCCCAAAGCCCCCGGAGGCCTTCGGGAGGGCCGTTGGCGCGTCTATGATCGGTGGTGGTACCGGGCTTCCGCGGACCCTCGCACGAGGGATTTGGAAGGAGTCGTGCTTTTTTCGCTCGCCTCTCTGGTGCCCTACCGAGCGTGGTCTGCACGGGCCGCGCACGACGCATCACCGAGCAGTGAGGACGTCATGACCCTGCCACAGGCCGCACAGGCTCCCGCCACCACGAACGATCGAGCGGCGGTGGTCCTCGCCGCAGGCCACGACGACGCCTCGCGCGAGCTCATCACGCGCCCGCTCGGAGACGCGACGGTGGTCGAGCTCGCCGTCGCGAACGTCCGCAAGGTCGTCGCCGACGACCGCATCGTGGTCGTCGTGGCCCCCGGCGACACGACGGTGCGGGGACTGCTCGGCGAGGGGCTGCGGTACGTCGAGCAGCAAGACCTGCCCGGGACGGGCGGTGCCGTGCTCGCGGCCCGTGCCGCGGTCGAGGCGCTCGGGCGTCCCGCGAGCGAGGTCCTCGTGGCTTACGCCGACACCCCGCTCCTGCGGTCCGAGTCCCTCCTCGGGCTCCTGACGCGCCACACGCTCAAGGCCGCCGACCTGTCGCTGCTCGCGGCCGTCGTGACCGAGGACCTCCCGACCTACGGGCGCATCGTCCGCCACGACGGCGAGATCACGGCCATCCTCGAGGAGGAGGACCGGCCCGCCGACGCGCACCCCGACGGGGAGCCCATCGAGGTCAACGTGGGCGCCTACGTCGCAGCCCCCGACCTGCTGTTCTCCGAGCTCGAGGCCATGGTCGCCGGAGGCGAGCACCGGCTCACCGAGCTCGCCCGCCGCGTCATCGCCAAGCACAAGAGCATCTCGTCGTACCGGATCTACGACACCGACGAGGTCCGGGGCATCAACACCCCCGAGGAGCTCCAGGAGGCCGCGGACATCCTCCTCAAGCGCCTGTTCATGCCCAAGAAGAACACCGACACCAAGATCGTGTTCGGCACCGGCGGGTGGCGCGCCATCATCGGCGAGGGCTACACGCTCGCCAACGTGCGTCGCCTGTGCCAGGCCATCGCGAACGAGACGGTCCGCAAGGGGATCGACGGCCTGGGCGTCGTCATCGGCGGCGACCGCCGCTTCCTCTCGCGCGAGTCGGCCATCGCGGCGGCCGAGGTCTTCGCGGGCAACAACATCCCGGTCACGCTCCTGCCCGACGACGTCCCCACGCCCCTCGTGACGTTCGCCGCCCCGTACCTCGGCGCGGCCTACGGCATCATCGTCACCTCGAGCCACAACCCGCCCGAGTGGAACGGCATGAAGGTGTTCCGCCAGGACGGCTCGCTCCCCCTCGACGACGAGACGGACCGCTACCAGGACGAGGCCAACGCGCTCAGCGTCGACGACGTCATCACGCTCGACCTCGCGGTCGCCCGCAAGGCCGGGCTCGTCGTGGACAAGGTCCTCACCGAGCCCTACGTCGACGCGATCGAGAAGATCGTCGACGTCGACGCGGTGCGCGGCTCGGACCTGCGCGTGATCGTGGACCCCATGTACGGCACGAGCCAGCTCACGCTCGGCACGATCCTCAACGACATGCGCGTGCGCTCGGAGTTCATCCACGCGTCGCACAACCCGCTGTTCGGTGGCATCGCCCCCGCACCGGACCTGCAGCGTCTGTCGACCCTGATCTCGATGATCCAGCAGGGTGGCGGCCGCTACGACCTCGGCATGGCGACCGACGGTGACTCGGACCGCATCGGGATCGTCGACGAGACGGGCGAGTACATCTCGACCAACGACCTCCTGCTCCTCCTGTACTGGTACCTGCACGAGTTCCGCGGCGAGAAGGGCGGCGTCGTGCGCAACCTCGCCACGACCCACCTGCTCGACCGGCTCGCCGCGCACTTCGGTGAGGAGTCCCGCGAGGTCAAGGTGGGCTTCAAGCACGTCACGGCCGGCATGGAGGAGATCGGCGCCGTGCTCGGCGGCGAGTCCTCGGGCGGCCTCACGGTCCGTGGCTGGATCCTCGGCAAGGACGGCATCTTCGCGTGCGCCCTGGTCGTCGAGATGCTGGCCCGCACGGGCAAGAAGATCTCGGAGCTGCGCGAGATGATCTACGAGATCACGGGGCGCCTCTACACGCTCGAGGCAGGCGTGGACTCCACGCCGGAGATGCGGGTGGCCGTGCCGCGCCGCCTCGAGGCGGACCCGCTCACGCACATCGGCCCCTACCCGGTCGTGAGCATCTCGCACCTCGACGGCACCAAGATCGTCCTCGAGAACGACAACTGGGCGCTCCTGCGGTTCTCCGGGACCGAGCCCGTGCTGCGCATGTTCGTCGAGGCGGACTCGCCTGAGAAGGCCGCCGAGCTGCTCGACTGGCTCAAGGGCTTCGTCACCGCAGGCGTCTGAGTCTCCGGGGTCCTCGGACCCCGGAGGGTCGGCCCACCCCCACCCCACCCGCACCTCTCACCGACAGGAACCGACCCGACGATGCGCTACGGCCACTTCGACACCGCTCGTGACGAGTACGTCATCGAGCGCCCAGACGTCCCCGTCTCGTGGACGAACTACCTGGGCACCAAGGACTTCTGCACCGTGCTCTCGCACAACGGCGGCGGCTACTCGTACTACAAGTCGGCGCAGACGGGCCGCATCTCGCGGTTCCGCCAGAACGGCGTCCCGCTCGACCGCCCGGGGCACTACGTGTACCTGCGCGACGAGGCCGACGGCGACTTCTGGTCGGTGTCGTGGCAGCCGGTGGGCAAGCCGCTCGCGGCCGACGGCGACCCGATCGACCCCGCGGGCGGTGCCGGTCGCTGGACGACGCGCCACGGCCTGAGCTACTCGACGTTCGAGGCCCAGTACAAGGGCATCGACGCCCAGCAGACGATCTTCATCCCCCTGGACGACGACGTCGAGATCTGGGACGTGCGCCTGACGAACACGACCGACGAGGTCCGTGAGCTGACGGTCGGGTCGTACGTGGAGTTCTCCTTCCACACGATCACGATCGACAACCAGAACCTGCAGATGTCGCTCTACTCGACGGGGTCGTCGTACGAGGACGGCATCATCGAGTACGACGCCTACTACGAGCCGTGGACGTTCCACTACTTCGCGTCGAGCGAGGCGCCGTCGTCGTACGACTCGCTGCGCGACAACTTCATCGGCCCCTACCGCTCCGAGGCCAACCCGATCGCGATCGAGCGCGGGCACGGCTCGAACGAGAGCGCGACGACGCAGAACCACTGCGGCTCGCTCCAGCACAAGATCACGCTGCAGCCGGGTGAGACCAAGCGCCTCGTCTACATGCTCGGCTACGGCTCGCGCGCCGAGGCCGGCCGCGCGATGCAGGCCAAGTACGCGGACGTCGCGACCGTCGACGCCGAGCGTGCGCGCCTGGCCGCGTACTGGAAGGCCAAGCAGGACAAGCTGCGCATCCGCACGCCCCACGAGGGCATGAACACCATGATCAACTCGTGGACGCTGCTCCAGGCGGAGACCTGCGTCGTGTGGTCGCGCTTCGCGTCGTTCGTCGAGGTCGGCGGCCGCAGCGGCCTGGGCTTCCGCGACACGGCACAGGACGTCATGAGCGTCATCCACACCAACCCGACCAAGACGCACCAGCGCATCGTCGAGCTCCTGCGTGCCCAGACGGAGGCGGGCTACGGCCTGCACCTGTTCGAGCCCAAGGCGTTCGACCCGGACGCGCCCAAGCTCCCCGACGTCCCGTCGCCCACGATCGTCCCGACGCCCGACCCCAAGGACCTCATCCACGGGCTCGAGGACACGTGCTCGGACGATCACCTGTGGCTCGTGCCGTCGGTCGTCGAGTACGTCAAGGAGACCGGTCGCCTGGAATTCCTCGACGAGGAGATCCCGTTCGCCGAGGGCACGCCCGCCACGGTGTACGAGCACCTGACGCGCGCGCTCGACTTCTCGAGCGAGCAGATCGGCCAGAACGGCGTGGCCCTGGGGCTGCGTGCGGACTGGAACGACTGCCTCAACCTGGGCGGCGGCGAGACCTCGCTGGTCACGTTCCTGCACGCGTGGGCCATCCAGGCGTTCCTCGAGGTCGCACGGCACCGTGCGGTCGCCGGGGACGAGAGCGCGGCCGCCGACGTCGCCAAGTACGAGGCCGAGCTCGAGCGCATCGCGAAGGTCGCCGACACCCAGCTCTGGGACGGCGCCTGGTGGATCCGTGGGTACACGCGTGACGGCGTGAAGATCGGCTCGAACGACAACGACGAGGGCAAGATCTTCCTCGAGCACCAGGCGTGGCCCGTCATCGCGGGCATCACGACGCAGGAGCGCGGCGAGGCGTCGATGGACTCGGTGCGCGAGCTCCTGGGCTCGGAGTACGGCAACCACCTGAACTGGCCGGCGTTCACCAAGGTCGACGACACGGTCGGGTTCGTGACGCGCGTGTACCCGGGCATCAAGGAGAACGCGGCGATCTTCTCGCACCCGAACGCGTGGCCGATCATCGCCGAGGCCATGCTGGGCCGCGGCGACGAGGCGGTGCAGTTCTACGACGCGATCCTGCCGTACAACCAGAACGACAACATCGAGGTCCGCGGGGCCGAGCCGTACGCGTACGTGCAGTTCCTGTACGGCCGCGACCACGAGTGGTTCGGCAAGGCGCAGAACCCGTGGCTCACGGGTACGGCGGGCTGGATGTACACGGCCGCGACGAAGTACATCCTCGGTGTGCGCCTGGCCCTCGACGGCCTGGTCGTCGACCCGTCGATCCCCAAGGACTGGGACGGCTTCGAGGTGCGCCGTGAGTGGCGTGGCGCGGTCTACGAGATCGAGGTCCGCAACCCGGACCACGTCTCGAAGGGTGTGCGGTCGGTGACGCTCGACGGTGTCGAGCTCGACCCGACGCAGCCGATCCCGGTGCAGCCGGAGGGCTCCGAGGTCAAGGTCGTCGTGACGCTGGGCTAGTGCACCGCGGGTGCCGAGCACGAGGTCGGGGTCGTTCTGAGGTTCAGAACGACCCCGACCTCGTTCTCGGTACCTCAGGCCGGGGACGTCAGTCCGTGAGGTCCACGATCACCGGGACGTGGTCCGAGGCGCCCTTGCCCTTGCGCTCGTCGCGGTCGATCTCGACGCCCGTCGCGCGGGCGCGCAGCGCGGGGGACAGGTAGGCGTAGTCGATCCGCATGCCCTGGTTCTTGGGGAAGCGCAGCTGTTGGTAGTCCCAGTACGTGTACTTGTGCTCCTCGGGGAAGAAGTCGCGCGTGACCTCGCTGTACCCGGCCGCCGCGAACGCCGAGAACGCCGCCCTCTCGGCCGGAGACGTGTGCGTGTGCCCGGCGAACACGGCCGGGTCCCAGACGTCGGTGTCGAGCGGTGCGACGTTCCAGTCCCCGACGAGCGCGACCTGCGCGGCGGGGTCCGCCTCGAGCCAGCCCGCGGCCTGGGTGCGCAGGTTGTGCAGCCACTCGAGCTTGTACGGGTAGTGCGGGTCGTCGAGCGCGCGACCGTGGGGCACGTACAGGCTCCACACGCGCACGCCGCCGCACGTCGCCCCGACGGCCCGGGCCTCCAGGTGCGGCTCGGCCCCGAAGTGGGGCTGCGTCGCGAAGCCCGTCTCGACGTCCTCGATGCCCACGCGGGAGGCGATCGCGACGCCGTTCCACTGGCTCAGGCCGAAGTGCGCGACCTCGTAGCCCGCGGCCTCGAAGATCTCGTGCGGGAACTGGGCGTCCTTGCACTTGGTCTCCTGCAGCGCGAGCACGTCGGTGCCCGATCGTTCGAGGAAGGCGACGGCCCGCTCGGCGCGGGCTCGGATCGAGTTGATGTTCCAGGTGGCGAGACGCATGGCGACAGGCTATCCGGGGCGTCCCACGCGTCCCGCGCCCCGGGTGCGGGACGGTGCGCGACGTCGTCGGGCGTGCGGGTCTCGCGACCGCCCCGCGCCCCCTAGGCTGGGGCCCATGGCGACTGCACTGATCACCGGCGCCAGCGCCGGCCTGGGGCTCGAGTTCGCGTGGCAGCTGGCCACGGCCCGTCACGACCTGGTCCTCGTCGCGCGCGACGAGGAACGCCTCGAGCGTGTCGCGCAGCAGATCCGTGCTGCGGCCGGCGTGCGGGTCCAGGTGCTCCCGGCGGACCTCTCGGTGCCCGACGACGTCGCGCGCGTCGCAGCGCGCCTCGCCGTGGCGCAGGAGGACGAGGCAGGGCAGCGCCCCGTGGGCCTGCTCGTCAACAACGCGGGCTACGCGGTGCACCAGCGGTTCGTGGGCGGCGACGTCGACGCCGAGGTCAAGGCGCTCGACGTCATGGTGCGCGCGGTCCTCGTGCTCTCGCACGCCGCCGCCGGCCAGATGACCGAGCGTGGGCGCGGCGCGATCCTCAACGTCGCGTCGGTCGCGGCGCTCACCGCGAGCGGGACCTACTCGGCGGCCAAGGCGTGGGTGCGGACCTTCACCGAGGGGCTCGCGGTCGAGCTGCGCGGGACGGGCGTCACGGCCACCGCGCTGTGCCCCGGGCTCACGCACACCGAGTTCCACGAGCGCGCCGGGATCGACTACACACAGCTCCCCGAGGTCGCGTGGTTGAACGCCGACCGCGTCGTGGCCGCGGCTCTCGCGGACGTGCGCCGCGGCGTCGTGATCTCGACGCCGTCGCTGCGGTACCGGCTCGCGTCGGGGCTGCTGAAGGTCGCGCCGCGCGCGGCCGTGCGGGCGTTCGAGGGGCGCTAGGGGAGTGCGACGCAGGAGGCGCGCATGAGCCGCGAGTCCGTCGTCGGGCTGGTCGTGCTGAGCGTCCTGCTGGTGCTCGTGGTCGCGGTGGCCGTGCTGGCCGTGGTCGCCCGGCGTGCGCGCCGGGACGCGCAGGACGCGCTCGTGCGGGAGCTGGGCTGGGAGCCTGCGCCGCCCGACGAGTCCCTGCTCGACCGCTGGAAGGGGGCCCCGTTCGACGTCCAGGACCGCGGCAGGGTCGAGGACCTTCGCCGCGGGGCCGTGGACGGCCGGCCGCTCGTCACGTTCCGGTACGCGTGGCGCTCCGCCGCGACCATGGCAGGACGCGGGCGCCCCACGATGGTCGAGTGCCAGGTCGTGGCCCTCGACGTCCCGTGGGACGTCCCGACGGTCGAGGTCGTGCCCGTGGGGTACCGGCAGCCGTCGGTCCAGCGCGTGGTGGGCCGTGAGGTCGTGTTCGACGACCCGGCGTTCGCCTCGACCTGGACGGTGCGCGCCCCCGACGAGCTCGCTGCGCACGACCTCCTGACGGAGGCCGTGCGGCAACGGCTCCTGGACCCCGCGTACGTGGGGTCCCGTCTGCGCTTCGAGAGCCGCGCGATCCTGTCCTGGACGGACGGTACGGCGCCCGTCGAGGACGTGCGTGACCTCGCTCTCCTGCTCGCCGGGGTCCTCGCTCGGGTCGGTGCGCCGGAACGCCCCCCGGTCCCCGGTGTTCCCGAGCACCCGGAGGGCGAGAGCCCGCGGCCCGCGGACGCGTCGGACCGCTAGCCTTGACCCCATGACCGAGACCTCCACGCACCTGTCCCCGACGCCTCGCGAGCAGCTTCGCGACCTGATCGCCGAGCTCGCGATCGTGCACGGGAAGGTGACGTTGTCCTCCGGCAAGGAGGCCGACTACTACGTGGACCTGCGCCGCGTCACGCTGCACCACCGTGCGGCCCCGCTCATCGGGCACGTCCTGCTGGACCAGCTCGAGGAGGTCGGGCTGGGCACGGCCGAGGTCGACGCCGTGGGTGGCCTGACGCTGGGGGCGGACCCGATCGCGACCGCCCTCCTGCACGCCGCGGCCTCGCGCGGACAGGACCTCGACGCGTTCGTGGTGCGCAAGGCGGCCAAGGCGCACGGCATGCAGCGCCAGATCGAGGGCCCGGAGATCGCAGGGCGCCGCGTCGTCGTCGTCGAGGACACGACCACGACGGGCGGCTCGCCCATCACGGCGATCGAGGCCGCGCGGGCCGCGGGCGCCGAGGTCGTGGGCGTCGCGACGATCATGGACCGCGACACGGGCGCGCGCGAGAAGATCGAGGCGCTGGGCGTGCCCTACCACTCGATCTTCGGCCTGACCGACTTCGATCTGGCCTGACCGGTCCGTCTGACGGCGGACGCGGCCCAGGGGGAACGATGGACGGCTCGTGGTTCGTGGTCGGGATGGCGCTGCTCGCGGTCGCGGGGGTGCTCGTCGGCTGGTGGGGGCACCGGGCGCGCGTCGCGCTGCTCGAACGGTGGGCTGCGGAGAACGGGTGGGAGCACCATGGTGCCGACCCTGCGCTGGCTCGCCGGTGGCGGGGCACGCCGTTCGACGAGGGGCGGTCGCGACGGGCGACCGAGGTCCTGACGGGCCCGTACGAGGGACGCTCGGCGTTGTCGTTCACGTTCAGCTGGACCACGGGTTCGGGCAAGGAGTCGACGACGCACTCGGCGCACGTGGTCGCGCTGCTGCTGCATGCCTCGTTCCCCACGCTACAGCTCACCCCGGAGGGGCTCGGCGCGAGGCTGGCCAAGGTGTTCGGCGGGCAGGACGTCCAGCTCGAGTCGGACGCCTTCAACCGTGCGTGGCGGGTCCAGGCGAGCGACCTGCGGTTCGCGCACGACGTGCTGCACCCGCGCACCATGCACCGGTTGCTGGAGGCGGACTTCGAGCGGCGGTTCCTGCGGATCGAGGGGGACGCGATCCTCGCGTGGACGGGCGGGCGGACGGTCCCCGACAACGTCCTCCCGACGCTCTCGCGTCTGGCCGTGGTGGTCGACGCCGTCCCGGACTTCGTGTGGCTGGACCGGGGTGCGGTCCCGCCGTGCCGGGGACAGCAGGCGTCGCGCGGCCCGCGCGAGGTGCGTCCGGAGCCGGAGGCCGGGGCGCCGCCGTGGGGCACGCCGTCGCCGTGAGCCGTGCGGTCCGGCGAGCGGCTGCGCCGCTACGATGCACCTACCTTCCGCGCCGCCCGACGGCGTCTCGCGCCCGGTCCGTCAGGTCCGGTCGTGCGGTGCTCGGGCGAGCGGTCCGACCAGCTCAGCCCAAGGGGGCAGCATGACAGCGGCACCATCGCCTTGATCGTCATCGGCATCGTCGTCCTGATCGTCCTGTTCTGGGCGGTCGCGCAGTACAACGGCTTCGTCCGGCTGCGGAACCTGGTGCAGGAGTCCTGGCGCCAGATCGACGTCGAGCTGCACCGACGCCACGACCTCATCCCGAACCTCATGGAGACCGTGAAGGGCTATGCCGCGCACGAGCGTGGCGTGTTCGAGGAGGTGGCTGCCGCTCGATCGGCCGCGGCGGGCACCGCGACGGGTCCGGCGGACCAGGCGGCCAAGGAGAACCAGCTCACCCAGGCCCTGGGGCGGCTCTTCGCGGTGGCCGAGGCCTACCCGCAGCTGCGCGCGAGCGAGAACTTCGGTCGGCTCCAGGACGAGCTGACGAACACCGAGGACCGCATCGCGGCCGGCCGCCGGTTCTACAACGCCAACGTGCGCACGCTGAACACCAAGGTCGAGACGTTCCCGGCGAACGTCGTCGCGAAGATGTTCGGCTTCCAGCGCGCCGAGTACTTCGAGGTCGAGAACCCGGCGGTGCGGAACGCGCCGCGGGTCGACTTCCACGGGAACGGGCCGATCGTCGACCGTTGAGCAGCGAGCCCGCGGGCCCCGGAACGACGCCGGGGACCGAGGGCGGAACGCGAGGAGGGGCGGGGGGCCGGAGGGCGCCCCGCCCCTCCTCGCGTCCTGGGAGGTGCGGGGGTGTGACTCCGCGCACAGCAGATAAGGTTTGCCTTGCTTTGGTGAGGCAGCCCTTATATGGTCCACGGGGCGATGGTCGAGAGACCTGTCGCCATGCGTCGCCATCGCGGGCGACCCTGGACCTTCACAGGAGATCGAGTGCTCATCACGCAACGGGGAGGGCGCCGACGCGCCCTCGCGTCACTCCTGACCGGAGCGCTCGTCGCCGGTCTCACGTTCGTCGGAGTCGCTCCGGCAGGGGCCGCCGCCGACACGGTGTCGGGTGGCAGCGCCACCTGGAACTTCACGGACGGCTGGACGGGCTACGTCACGGGCCCGATCGCCAAGGGGACCGTCACGCCTGCCATGGTCGACGGGAAGTCGGTCTACAAGCCGGCGTCCGGATCGCTCGACGCGGCGGGCACGGGGACCGTGAGGTTCGCCGGGTCGACCACGTACTCGGGCCACGACGGCGCCCTGGGCCTCACCATCTCGGACCTGACGCTCCGGCTGACCTCCCCGACGGCGGGCGTGCTCACGGCCGACTTCGGGGGCACGATCAACGCGGGCACCGGGAACGACGCGAAGGTCGCCGACGTCACGGTCGCCCCGACGCGGACCGGTGACACCCTGACCCTCGTCGCGAGCGGTACCGTCTCGAACGACCTCGCTGCGGTCTCGGACTACTTCAGCGCGTACGTCGGCAAGCCCATGTCCACCCTGACGGCGACGCTCGATGCGCCGCTCCCGGTGGCCCCCGCGGCGACGACCTCGACCACGCTCGCGGTCTCCCCGGGCGGCACCTCGGTCGAGGGCACGGCCCTCGCGCTGAGCGCGACGGTCGCACCCGCTGCCGCGGGCGCGGTCGAGTTCTTCGACGGCGCCACGTCGCTCGGCACCGCCACGGTGTCCGACGGCGTCGCCCGCCGCGACGTCACGCCCACGACGGTGGGGGAGCGCTCCTTCACCGCGCGCTTCACCCCGGCCGACGCCGCGGCCTTCACGGCGTCGACGTCCGCCGGCGTCGCGCACACCGTGACGGCCAAGCAGGTCGATCCGCCGGCCCCGGTCGCCGACCCCCAGGTCACGGTCACGCCGAACAAGGACGTCGACCCGGCCGTCGCGAACACGTTCACGATCTCGGGCACCGGTTTCGTCGGAGCGGGCGCGAAGTACGGCGCGTACGTGCTGCTCGGCGAGACCTCGCTCTGGAGCGGCGGCTCGGCGCTTCCCGGCACGGGCTGGCTCCAGCAGGCCTTCGTGCCCGCCGCGCTCGTCAAGGACGGCGCGTTCACGACCACGATCACGGTCCCGGCAGGCACGCTCGACGCGTCGAAGTCCTATCAGGTGGCCACCTCGGCCGCGCACGGGCTGTCGGTCACCGACCGCTCGCTCGACACCCTCACCCCGATCACCCTCCAGGGCGAGGAGCCGCAGGCCCCGGTGTTCGAGCCGAAGGTCGAGGTCTTCGCCGCTGACGGGAAGACGCCGCTGGGGAACACGGTGGTTCGTCCCGGTGACGAGATCGTCGTGAAGGGCACCGGGTTCGACCCGGCGTCGAACGTCGGCGGCCGCGGGGCCCCGATCCCGGCGAACCTGCCGCAGGGCAGCTACGTGGTCTTCGGGTCGTTCGCCAAGGACTGGCAGCCCTCGACGGGGGCGCCGTCTTCGGCCCGCAAGGCGGGGCCGCAGGCCTGGGCCCTGGCCGAGTCGGTGCTGGACCAGGTCCCGCCGCAGTACCAGGGCGCGATCCGCAAGGACTGGGTCAACATCTCCGCCGACGGCTCGTTCACGGCGAAGCTGAAGCTCACCACGCTCGACGCGATCGAGGGCGGTACGTTCGGCGTCTACACGTACGCCGCAGGCGGCATGAAGAACGCCGCGCAGGAGAAGGCGGTCGTGGTCAACTTCACCAACGCGCCGGCCCCGGTGTTCGAGCCGAAGGTCGAGGTCTTCGCCGCTGACGGGAAGACGCCGCTGGGGAACACGGTGGTTCGTCCTGGTGACGAGATCGTCGTGAAGGGCACCGGGTTCGACCCGGCGTCGAACGTCGGTGGGTACGGTAACCCGATCCCGAAGACGCTGCCGCAGGGCAACTACGTGGTGTTCGGTGCGTTCGCGGAGAGCTGGAAGCCGTCTGCCGGGGCGACGGGCGCTGCTCGCAAGGTCGGGTCGCAGGTATGGGCCTTGTCCGAGACGGTGCTCGAGCAGCTGACCCCGACGAATCAGGCGATCATCCGGGCTCAGTGGGTCGACATCACGGCCGAGGGCTCGTTCACGGCCAGGCTCACGCTCAAGGCTCCCGCCGCGCTCGAAGGTGGCCGCTTCGGTGTCTACACCTACGGTGCCGGCGGCGTGACGAACGCTGCTCAGGAGCTCTCCGTCCCCGTGAACTTCACGGAGAAGCCGGCCCCCGGGCCGCTGACCATCGCCCCGGGCCTGCCCGAGGTGGTCCCTGGAGGCAAGCAGACCCTGACGGTCGACGGCCTCGGTGAGGGCGACAAGGTCCAGTCGGTCCTGATCGACGGCGCTCCCGCGACGTTCTCGTCCACGGGTGCCGCGCTCACCGTCTCGGTCCCCAGGTCGGCCCCCGCAGGGACGACGACGGTCACGGTCGTGAGTGCGCTCGGTGCGCACGGCGAGGCGACCTTCACGATCGTGAAGCCCACCGTGACGGTCACACCGAGCGGCGACGTCGACCCGTCGGTCGCGAACACCTTCACCATCACGGGCAGCGGCTTCGTGGGTGCCGGCGCCTCGAACGGCACCTACGTCCTGCTGGGCGACGCGGCGATCTGGAAGGGCGAGGGACCGCTGGTCGCCGCCGGCTGGCTGCAGCTCGCGCACGTGGCCTCGATCGTCGACGGGAAGTTCACCAAGACGATCACGGTCCCTGCCGGGTCGTTCGACCCGTCCAAGGACTACGTCGTCGCCACCTCCGCGGCGCACGGGCTCTCCATCACCGACCGCACGCTCGACACCTTCTCCCCGATCAGGCTCACGTCGGCCGCCCCGGTGGCCGTCAAGACGGCCACGACGTTGACCGCGGCGTCCGCCGAGGTGGCGCTCGGCGCCGCGGCAGAGCTCGCGGCGACCGTCACGCCCACCACCGCGACAGGGACCGTCGAGTTCCTGCGCGGAGACTCGGTCGTGGCTCGGATCCCGGTCGTCCAGGGCAAGGCGGCGATCGGCGTGCCGACCTCCGTGCTCGGCCCGGTCCAGTTCTCGGCGCGGTTCGTGCCGGCGGACGCGGCGACGTTCGAGCCGTCGGCGTCGCAGACCGTCACGGTGACTGCCGTCGAAGGGCCGCCCGTCGACGCCACCCTTCCGGTGGGCGACCTCCAGTGGGGCGTCAAGGAGAGCTTCCGTACCTACATCACGGGGGGCATCGCCAAGGGCGGCGCCGTGGCGTCCGCCGGTGCCACCGTCAAGGACGGGACGTTCGACTTCCGTCAGACCGGCGGTTCGTGGAAGCCCGGAACCCTCCTCGGGACCGCCGAGTACGGCGGGACGGTCACCTTCTCGGGTCACGACGGGTTGCTCAACCTCACCCTCTCGAACCCGACGGTCGACGTGACGTCGCCCGGCAAGGGCACCCTCGTCGTCGACGTGCGGTCCGCGAACCTCGACGGGACCACGTTCGACGCCAAGCGCGTCCGGTTCGCCTCGCTCGCGCTGAACGGTGCGATCGAGCACGAGAGCGGCTCGGTCACCTACGTCAACGTCGCCACGACCCTGACCGACGCGGGTTCGAAGGCGTTCTCGGGCTTCTACCCCGCGGGTACGGAGCTCGACCCGCTGTTCTTCGTGATGGGTGCCAACAGCACCTCGGGCGGTGGTACAGGTGGCAGCATCGGCACCCCGAACGACGGTTCCGGCACCACGACGGTCGACCCCGCCAAGGCCACCCTCTCGACCTACCAGGTCGTGCCCGGCGGCAAGGTCACGATCAGCGGTGTGGGCTTCGGCGCGAACGAGGCCGGCCTCAAGTCGGTCATCCGGTCGACGCCGCGCACCCTCGCGACCGGGGTCACGGCCAACGCCGGCGGCGCCGCGTCGGCCACGGTGACGATCCCGAAGAACCTCGAGCCGGGGGAGCACACGCTGTCCCTCGAGGGTGCGAACCACAAGGTCTCCGCGATCATCACCGTCACGGGCACGACCAGCACCTCGGGCGGTTCCGCCGCCCAGCAGTGCTACGCGCAGGGCGTCAACGGTGCGACGCTGAGCTGGGGCGTGAGCGACGCGTTCCGCGCATACATCGCCGGCCCGATCGCCAAGGGCTCGGTCTCGACGAGCGGAGTTAAGGACAACGGCTCCTCGTACACGTGGAGCGGTGGCAAGGGATCCTTCAACACCGATCTCGGCAAGGGACGCACGAGCTTTGCCGGCTCGGTGAAGTTCACGGGGCACGACGGCATCCTGGACCTGCAGATCTCGAACCCGCGCGTTCAGGTCGACGGTGGCTCGGGCACCCTGATCGTCGACGTGGTGAGCAGCGACATGCAGGGCAACAAGTCCACGAGCAAGGGCGTCGCGTTCGCGAGCCTGAACCTCTCGGGCAAGAAGTCGACCTCGGGCAGCACGATCACGTGGACGGGCGCCTCCGCCACGCTGACCGCCGCGGGCGCCAAGGCGTTCGCGGGCTTCTACGAGCCGGGGACGGCGCTCGCCCCCGTCACGTTCAGCTTCCCGGTCGGCGGCGACGTCGAGTGCGACGTGCACTCGGGCCTCGCTGACACCGGCGCCGACTCGGCGACGGTCGCGGCCTTCGGGGTGATGCTGCTCCTGGGCGGCGCTGGCCTGCTCGCCGCGAGCAAGCGCCGTCGGGCACGCGTCGACGCCTGACGACCCACCTGCACGACCAGGGCGGGCCGGGACCTTTCGAGGTCCCGGCCCGCCCTTCGTCGTTCTGCTCCGTGGCCGGCTAGGACGGCGACTCCGCGCTGACAGCGAGGAGCGGCTTGTAGCGGTTCTCGGGTCGACCGGCCGAGCCGTACCGCGGGTTGACCTCGGCCTGGCCGACCGTGACGAGGTGCTCGAGGTAGCGCCGGGCGCTGACCCGGGACATGCCGGTCGCCTCGGCCACGTCGACCGCCGAGGCGTCCACCGACCCGGTCCTGCACACGTCGACGAGAGCCCCGACGACGAGCTCCAGGCTGCGGTCGGACAGGCCCTTGGGCAGCTGGGGGCCCTCGTTGCGGGCCTGCCGGACGAGCCGGTCGACCGTGGCCTGGTCGAGAGCGCCGTCGGTCGCCCGCACCTGCGCGCGGAACCGGACGACCTCGTCGAGGCGGCCGCGCAGCACGGCCGCGGTGAACGGCTTGACGAGGTAGTGCTGCACCCCGCCCGCCATGGCGCGCCGCACGCTGTCGAGCTCGCGTGCCGCCGTCGTCGCGATCACGTCGACCGGGGGACCGGGCCGCCGACGGAGCTGGTTCAGCACCGCGAACCCGCTCGTGTCGGGCAGGTAGATGTCGAGCAGGACGAGGTCCGGCTCGAGCACCGAGATCGCTCGCACCGCCTCCGCGCCCGTGCGGGCCTCGCCGACGACGACGAAGCGGGGGTGGCTCTCCACGAACCCGCGGTGCAGGCGGGAGACGAGGGGATCGTCCTCGACGATCAGGGTGCGCAGTCGGTCGTCTGTGGAAGTCATCGGTGCACCGTCCCGGTGAGTCGGTCGAGTGCGGCCCCTGCGGGGGCCGCGGAGGAGCGCACGGGCAGCGTCAGCGTGAGGCGCGCGCCGCCGAGCGGTGAGGTCGTGAACCCGACGGTGCCGCCGCGTCGGGCGACGATCCGTCGCACGAGGGCGAGCCCGATGCCGCGCGCGGTTCCCGCGTCGGAGGCTGGCGTCGGTGGGAGCCGAGAGGAGGGGGCGTCGTCGTGCCGGAGGGCGTCCCACCGGGGTGAGGAGGACGTGTCGGTGCCGGCGCGTGGCACCCGGCGGACGGACCGGGGAGGCTGGGCTCCCGCGTGCTTGGTGCTGAAGCCGGGCCGGAAGACCGCGGCGCGCAACGCCGTCGGGACGCCCGGGCCGTCGTCGTCGACGAGGACGGCCACCTCCTCGGCGTCCTCCTGGACCAGGACCTGGACGGTCCCGCCGGGGCCCGCCGCGTCGATCGCGTTGTCGATCGCGTTGCCGAGGATCGTCAGGACGTCCTGCTGGAGCGCGGCCGAGTCGGGGGAGCCCGGGGCGTCGAGCACCGAGCACGGGTCGACCTCGAGGTCGATCCCGCGCTCGCGCGCCGTGGTCGCCTTGGCAAGGAGCAGGGCCGCGACCTGCGGGCTGTGGACCCCCGGTGCGATCGCGCTCGCGGTGAGCAGGCCGCCGTGCCCGGCTCGCTCGATGAAGGCGACGGCCTCGACGTGCTGACCCAGCTCGAGGAGCCCGGACACGACGTGCAGCTTGTTGGCGAACTCGTGCGACTGGGCGCGCAGGGCGTCGGTCAGGTCGCGGGCGCCGTCGAGGTCCTGCAGGAGGGCGTGCAGCTCGGTGTGGTCCCGCAGGACGAGCACCGCGCCCACGGCCCGCCCGTCGACCGTGGCCGGGTTGGCGCGAGCCAGGAGCACGCGTTCGCCCGCGAGGAGCAGCTCGCCGCTCGAATGGTCGCCGGGCCGGTCGGCGAGCTCCAGGAGCTGGCCGTCGAGGACGTCGGTCGCGAGCGACCCGACCGGGGCCTCGCCGGGCCCCAGGCCCAGGAGGCGGCGCGCCTCGTCGTTGACGAGCGCGACCCGCCCGGTGCGGTCCAGCGCGACGACGCCCTCGCTGATGCCGTGGAGCATCGCGTCACGCGTCTCGAGCAGGGACGCGATCTCCTCCGGCTCGAGCCGGTAGATCCTGCGGCGGACGAGCTGCGTGACCCACCAGGCGCACACGACCCCGCCTGCCGCGGCGGTGCCCAGCGCGAGGAGCAGGCCGTCCAGGTCCTCGCGGAAGTCCGCGTGGAGCTGCGACTCGAGGATGCCGACCGACGCGGCCCCGATGACGGCCCGCCCCGTCTCGTCGTAGATGGGGACCTTGACGCGCCACGACTCGCCCAGGGTGCCGGTCTGGGTGCCGATGTAGGTACCCCCGGAAAGGGGCACGGAGGGGTCGGTGGACACGCGTTCCCCTATGCGTTCCGCCGTGGGGTGGGACATGCGGATGCCCTCGTCGTCGGTCACGACGACGTAGGTCACGTCGGAGGCCTCGCGGATGACCTCGGCGATGGGCTGGATGGTGGCCGAGGGGTCGGTCGAGCCCAGCGCGTCCCTGATGGCAGGCAGCCCCGCGACGGACTGCGCGACCCCCGTCATCCGGTCGAGGTACGCGTCACGAAGCTGCCGCTCCTGCAGGGTCCCCGCGACCACGCCTGCGGCCGAGACCACGGCGAGGACGATGACGACCTGCAGCAGGAGCAGCTGAACCCTGAGCGGCATTGCCCATCCCACCGGACCAGTGTGCCCCAGGCCACAGGGGTGGCCAGCCACTCGGACGCAGAACCGAGACGTACCCGTGACCTGACGCCGGAAACTCGCCTGACCACAACGACCACAACGTCCATTACGACCTCAGGGACCACACGGTGCCTCCGCGCTCCTAGGCTCCGCTGCACACCAACGGCCCCGGACTACGACGTCGCGAGGCCTGCTCAAGGAGGAGAAATGGCATCCGTCGTCAGCCCGCGCAGCGGGCACAGCACCAGCCGGCCGGGGCGTCGCCGCCTGGTCGGCGCAGCAGCACTCACGAGCCTCGCCCTCGCCCTCAGCGCCTGCGCAGGTCTCGCTTCGGGAGACGAGGCCCCGGCAGGCGAGGGCAGCGACAAGCCCGCCGCGGTCGGCCTGGCCTCGCTCGACATCATCGTCCCCGCAGACCCCGGCGGTGGCTGGGACCAGACGGGCCGCGCGCTCCAGAAGGAGCTGCAGGCGACGGGGCTGGCGAAGACCATCAACGTGACCAACGTGGGCGGTGCGGGCGGGACCGTCGGCCTGGCCTCCCTCGCGAACGTGACCGAGCCCAACACCCTCATGGTCACCGGACTCGTCATGGTCGGTGCGGTCGAGACCAACAAGTCCCAGGCCCGCATCGAGGACACGACGCCGATCGCGCGCCTCACCGAGGAACCGCTCGTCATCGTCGTGCCGGCCGAGTCCAAGTACACGACGCTCCAGGAGCTCGTGGACGACATCGTCGCCAACGGCAAGAGCGTCACCGTCACCGGGGGATCGGCCGGCGGCGCGGACCACATCCTCGCGGGGATGCTCCTCAAGCAGGCCGGCGTCCCGTCCGAGAAGCTCGTCGACACGCTCAACTACGTCGCGTACTCGGGTGGTGGCGAGTCCCTCTCCGCCCTGCTCGGCAACAAGGTCAGCGCCGGCATCTCGGGCGTCGGCGAGTACTCCGAGCAGGTCAAGGCGGGCACCTTGCGTGCGCTCGCGGTCACGAGCCCCGAGAAGGTCGAGGTCCTCCCCGACGTCCCCACGCTCCACGACGCGGGCTACGGCTTCGACCTCACCAACTGGCGTGGCGTCCTCGCCCCCGCCGGCATCACGGACGACGAGCGCGCCGCGCTCGAGGACGTCCTCACCGAGCTCCACGCGTCCGAGGAGTGGCAGGCCACGCTCGACGAGAAGGGCTGGGCGGACGCGTTCGTCACCGGCGCGGACTTCGACGACTACCTCCAGCAGAACATCGCCGACATCCAGGCGGTCCTGCAGGACATCGGTCTGGTCGCCTGACATGTCCTCGTCCTCTGTCGTCCCGCCCGGTGAATCCCCCGCACCGGGCGGGGCCTCCCCCCAGGTCGCCACGGGCCGTCGCGCCGACTCGCGCGGACAGGACCCGGTGACCGAAGAGGTCCCGCTCACCGGCGGGACCGGGCCGTCGGGGGCCGCGGCGCCGCACACCGCCGCGGCCCCCAGGCGGCGGATCGGCGAGTACGTGGTCGCCGGGGTCACGATCGCCCTGGGCGTGTTCGTGGTCGCCGACGCCGGGACCATCCAGGTCCCGGGCTCGACGACCACCATGGGCCCTCGCGCCTTCCCGTACCTCGTCGGCGGCCTGCTGCTGATCTCGGGCGTCCTCGTGCTGATCGGGCTCCTGCGCGGGAAGTTCGGCGAGGAGGACGACGGCGAGGACGTCGACCCGGACGTCAGGACCGACTGGAAGACGGTCGCGCTCCTCGGCGTCATCTTCGTGGCGCACGTCTACACGATCAACCTCGCCGGCTGGCCGGTGGCGGCGACGCTGCTCTTCGGCGGGTCGGCGATCGTGCTCGGGGCCCGCCCGTGGTGGCGCGCGATCGCGCTCGCCGTCGTCCTCGCGCTCGTCATCCAGTTCGTCTTCGGCGGACTGCTCGGCCTGTCGCTGCCCCCCGGCCCGTTCCTCGAAGGGGTGAGCTCGTTCCGTGGATAACCTCTCCGCACTGATGGAGGGCTTCGCGACCGTCGCGCAGCCCGTGTACCTGCTCTACGCGCTCTTCGGCGTGTTCATCGGGACGGCGGTCGGCGTCCTGCCGGGCATCGGTCCTGCCATGACCATCGCCCTGCTCCTGCCCCTGACGTACTCGCTCGACGCGACGGCCGCGATCATCGTGTTCGCGGGCATCTACTACGGCGGCATGTACGGCGGGTCGACGACCTCGATCCTGCTCAACACGCCGGGCGAGTCCGCCTCGATCGTGACCGCGCTCGAGGGCCACAAGATGGCGCGGCTCGGGCGCGGTGCCGCGGCACTCGCCACGGCCGCGATCGGCTCGTTCGTCGCGGGCACCATCGCGACCGTCCTGCTGACGCTCGTGGCCCCCGTCATGGCGAGGTGGGCGGTCCAGCTCGGCGAACCCGACTACTTCGCGCTCATGATCGTCGCGTTCATCACGGTGGGAGCGCTCCTCGGCAAGTCAGTCTCGCGCGGCATGGTCGCCCTGGCCCTCGGACTGTTCCTGGGCCTCATGGGCACGGACACCCTGACCGGGCAGCAGCGCTTCACGTTCGGCGTCCCGAACCTCGCCGACGGCCTCAGCGTCGTCATCGTCGCCGTGGGCCTGTTCGCGGTGGGCGAGGCGCTCTACGTGGCCTCTCGCCTGCGGCACGGACCGGTGCACGTCATCCCGGTCGAGAAGGGGTGGCGCTCCTGGATGAAGCCCGAGGACTGGCGACGCTCGTGGAAGCCCTGGCTCCGCGGCACCGCGATCGGCTTCCCCGTCGGGACCATCCCGGCCGGTGGCGCCGACGTGGCGACGTTCCTGTCGTACGCGACCGAGCGCAAGCTCGCCGGCAAGCACAAGGACCAGTTCGGCAAGGGCGCCATCGAGGGCGTCGCAGGCCCGGAGTCGGCGAACAACGCGGCGGCCTCGGGCGTCCTCGTCCCGCTCCTGACCCTGGGGCTCCCCACGACCGCGACCGCGGCCATCATCATCGTCGCGTTCCAGTCGTACGGGATCCAGCCGGGTCCGATGCTCTTCCAGACGCAGTCGTCGCTCGTGTGGGCGCTCATCGCGAGCCTCTACATCGGCAACCTCATGCTGATCGTCCTGAACCTGCCGCTCGTGGGCATGTGGGTCAAGGTCCTGCAGATCCCCCGGCACTACCTGTACGCGGGCATCCTGCTGTTCGGGGCGCTCGGGTCGTATGCGCTCAACTTCTCCCCGATCGACGTGCTCATCCTGCTCGTCATCGGTGTGGTCGGCTTCTTCATGCGGCGCTACGGCTACCCCGTGGCCCCCATGGTGGTCGGCATGATCCTCGGCCCCATGGCCGAGGACCGTCTGAGGCGCTCCCTGACCATCAGCCAGGGAGACCTCTCGTACCTCGTGACGAGCCCGTTCGCGGCCACCGCGTACGTCTCGATCCTGGTGATCGTGGGCCTCGGCCTGTGGCTCAAGAGCCGCGAGAAGCGTGCCAACGCCGAGCTGTCCCGGCTCGGCGAGGAGATTCGCGAAGAATCCCAGTCGCAGGAGGTGAACTGATGACCGTCGTCCTCGCCTACGCGCCCGGCGACCTCGGAACCGCCACCGCCCGCTCGGCGGGCCGGTCGGCCGCGCTGCTCGGGTCGAAGGTCGTGATCGTCAACGCGACCCGGGCGGACCGGCTCGTCGATCCCCGGTGGGCCGACGAGGCCGAGCTGGCCCACGTCATCGAGATCCTCGACGAGGCGCAGGTCGGCCACGAGGTGCGCCACCTGAAGTCCGGCGCCCTGCCGGCCGACGTGGTCCTCGAGGTCGCGGAGGAGGTCGACGCCGAGCTCATCGTCGTCGGCCTGCGCCGCCGGACCCCGGTGGGCAAGCTCGTGCTCGGCTCGACGCCTCAGCAGATCCTCCTCCGGGCGAGCTGCCCGGTCCTGGCGGTCAAGGCCTGAGGCGTCCACGGACCGCCGCCCCGGTACCCCGAGCTGGTCGGGGGGCCGGGGCGGTGCGCTGTCCGGGGGAGGGCGGCGGGGCCCGCCTGGAGGCGGGGCCCGTCTGGAGGGCAGGGCCGCGCCGAGAGGGCCGCGGGGCCGGGGCCGCCCGCCGACAGGACTCAGACGCGGTCGACGAGGTCCGCGATCGAGTCGACGACCTTGCTGGGCCGGAACGGGAACGTGTCGACCTCGTGGAGCTTCGTCGAGCCGGTCATGACGAGGTACGTGTAGAGCCCGGCCTCGATGCCCGCGACGACGTCGGTGTCCATGCGGTCGCCGATCATCGCGGTCGTCTCGGAGTGCGCGTCGATGCGGTTGAGCGCGGACCGGAACATCATGGGGTTCGGCTTGCCCACGAAGTAGGGCTCCCGCCCGGTCGCGGCGGTGATCATGGCCGCGACGGCACCCGTGGCGGGCAGCGGCCCCTGCTGCGAGGGGCCGGTCGTGTCCGGGTTGGTGCAGATGAAGCGCGAGCCGCCCAGGATGAGCCGCACGGCCTTGGTGATGGCCTCGAACGAGTAGGTGCGCGTCTCGCCGAGCACCACGTAGTCGGGGTCGGACTCGGTGAGCGTGTAGCCGGCCTCGTAGAGAGCGGTCGTCAGCCCGGCCTCGCCGATCGCGTAGGCGCTGCCGCCCGGGACCTGGTCGCTCAGGAACTGGGCGGTGGCCAGCGCGGACGTCCAGATGGACTCCTCGGGCACCTCGATGCCCGAGGTCGCGAGGCGCGCGCGCAGGTCGCGGGCCGTGAAGATCGAGTTGTTCGTCAGGATGAGGAACGGGCGCTCCTTGTCCCGCAGCGCCCGGATGAACTCGGGGGCGCCGGGGATGGCGTGGCCCTCGTGGACGAGCACGCCGTCCATGTCGGTGAGCCAGCTCTCGATCACGCGAGGCATCAGTCGTCCTTTCCGGGGGAGTGCTCGACGGCGTCCGTCGACTTCTCGGGTCGTGTCACCGGTGCGGTCGTCGCCTCGGTGGGGGGCGCGGCGGGGGCCGCAGCGGCCTCGCCGGTGGTCGACGCGGCAGGCGTCGCGGAGGCGGCGGCGAGCTCGGAGACGGTCGCGGCGTCCGCGAGGGCACTCGTGCCCTGGGCCTTGACCCGCTGGGACTCCCGGCGGGCGCGCAGGACCTCGATCACGACGGGGATCACGGAGACCGCGACGATCAGCACGAGGATGGTCTCGATGTGGTCGTTGACGAACTGCACGTTGCCGAGCCAGTACCCGAGCAGCGTCACGCCGACGCCCCAGACGAACGCGCCGATGAGGTTGTAGACCACGAACGTGCGGTAGCGCATGCCGCTCATGCCGGCGGCGACGGGCGCGAAGGTCCGCAGGAAGGGGACGAAGCGCGCGAGGATGACGGTGCGACCGCCGAAGCGCTCGAAGTAGTCGTGCGCCTGGTCGATGTACTTGGTCTTCAGGACGCGGGCGTCGGGCTTAAACAGCCGCGGACCGATCTTGTTACCGATCAGGTACGCGAGCTGGTCCCCGAGGAACGCGGCGGCGAAGATCATGCCGCACACGAGCCAGATCGACAGGTTCAGCTCGTCCTGCGCGACCAGGAGGCCCGCGGTGAAGAGCAGCGAGTCGCCGGGCAGGAACGGGAACAGCAGGCCGGTCTCGATGAAGACCACGGCGACGATGCCGAACACCGCGTAGACGCCGAAGCGCTCGATGAACCCGCTGATCATGTTCCGCGCGTCGAGCCAGTCGGGTCCGAGCGCGACCACGTGGCTGCCGTCGACGGCGGAGAGTGCGGCCGTGGCATCGGGCAGCGCGGACGTGAGCAGGTCGGTGAGCACGCACCCAGCGTAGTGGGCGCGCCGTCGGGCCTTCCCTGGGCGGCGTGGCGCGAAGGTGAACGTCGTGGGTGGATCGCACGTCTTCGGTGCCGTGGCCGCCCGCCCGGCGCGTCACGAGCGGGACCGTGACCCGAGCGGGAGCAGCGACAATGGGACGGTGACCGCCCGCCCTGAACAGCCGCAGCCCGACGATCCGACCCCCCGCGGCGAGGACGAGGTCGAGGTGGGTGTCGGTCCCTGGCCCGGGGGCAGGGCGGCGTGGCCGACCGACCCGCGCTACGACGCCGAGCTCCTGGAGCACGGCGACCGCCGCAACGTCGTGGACGCGTACCGCTACTGGACGGTCGAGGCGGTCGTCGCGGACATGGACGCGCGAAGGCCGCGCGACCGGCGTCTGCACGTCGCGATCGAGAACTGGGGCCACGACCTCAACATCGGCTCGGTCGTGCGCACCGCGAACGCGTTCAACGCGGCCGGGGTGCACATCGTGGGGCGGCGCCGCTGGAACCGTCGCGGTGCGATGGTCACCGACCGCTACCAGCACGTGAGCCACCACCCGCAGGTCGAGGACCTGCTGGCCTGGGCCGCGGAGCAGCACGACGGGGCGGGCATCCCCGTCATCGGGATCGACAACGTCCCCGGCTCGGTCCCCCTCGAGGGGTACGTGTTCCCGCCCGAGTGCGTGCTGCTGTTCGGCCAGGAGAGCACGGGGCTGACGGCCCAGGCGCGGGCGGCGAGCCGCGACGTCCTGCACATCACGCAGCACGGCTCGACGCGGTCGATCAACGCGGGCGCCGCGGCGGCGATCGCGATGCACGCATGGGTCACGCAGCACCTCACGACCCCCTGACGGGTAGGCCCCGCAGCCCGCTCCGTGAGACGTCCCAACCCGTGGTGACGAGCGTCCACCTGAGGGACGGGCGACACCCCCGGTAGGGATCCATGACAAAATCATGGGGATAACAGGGCGCGCGGCAGTGTCGTCGGCACCCACCTCCTTCCGTCATTGGAGTTCTGCAGATGGCTATCGCAACCCCCGAGGTCTACGCCGAGATGATCGACCGTGCGAAGGCAGGCAAGTTCGCCTACCCCGCCGTCAACATCACGTCCTCGCAGACCGTGACCGCTGCCATTCAGGGCTTCGCCGAGGCCGAGTCCGACGGCATCATCCAGGTCTCCGTCGGTGGCGCCGAGTACGCGTCCGGCTCGACGATCAAGGACCGCGTGACCGGTTCGCTCGCCCTCGCGGCCTACGCGACCGAGGTCGCGAAGAAGTACGACGTCACCATCGCCCTGCACACGGACCACTGCGCCAAGCAGAACCTGGACTCCTGGGTCCGCCCGCTGCTCGCGATCGAGGCCGAGCAGGTCAAGAACGGTGGCCTGCCCACCTTCCAGTCGCACATGTGGGACGGCTCGTCCGTGCCGCTCGACGAGAACCTGGTCATCGCCGAGGAGCTCCTCGAGCTCTCGGTCGCCGCGCGCACCATCCTCGAGATCGAGGTCGGCGTCGTCGGTGGCGAGGAGGACGGCCACACGGCCGAGATCAACGACAAGCTCTACACGACGGTCGAGGACGGTCTCGCGACCGTCAAGGCTCTCGGTGCGGGCGAGAAGGGCCGCTACCTGACGGCCCTCACGTTCGGCAACGTGCACGGCGTCTACAAGCCGGGTGCGGTCAAGCTGCGTCCGTCGATCCTCGCGGACATCCAGAAGGCCGTCGGCGAAGCGATCGGCAAGGAGAACCCGTTCGACCTCGTCTTCCACGGTGGCTCGGGCTCGACGCTCGAGGAGATCACGGAGGCCGTGGACAACGGCGTCATCAAGATGAACATCGACACCGACACGCAGTACGCGTTCACGCGTCCGGTCGTCGACCACATGTTCCGCAACTACGACGGCGTCCTGAAGATCGACGGCGAGGTGGGCAACAAGAAGGCCTACGACCCGCGCGCCTGGGGCAAGCTGGCCGAGGCCGGCATGGCTCAGCGCATCGTCGAGGCGTCGCAGCAGCTGCGTTCGGCGGGCCAGAAGATCCGCTGAACCTGGTGACCCGCCCACCAGGGCGGTGACCCCGGCGGGGACGTCCCGCCACCTGGAGTGCCAGCAGGCCCCGGTCCGTCACGGACCGGGGCCTGCTGCGTGCTCTCGGGAGCCTGGGGTGGTGGACGCCCGACGGCGGGGCGGCCCACGTCAGCCGACGCCCGACGGCGGAGCGCACCGACGGCGGTGCGCCCGGCCCGGCGTCAGCGGTCGGTGCGCGGCAGGCGACGACTGCCGTTGAGGTGCGTGACGCCGTCGGGCAGGTCGAAGCCCGGGTCCTCGTCGACGATGTCGAGCATGTCGCCGATGCGCGTGACCTCCAGCAGGAACCGCACCGTCGGCGGGGCGCGCAGCACCCGGACCCGGTGCGGCCCGCGGGTCGCGAGCCGGGCGAGGAAGGCCACGCCCGAGGAGTCCATGAAGGTCACGTGATGGGCGTCGATCTCGACGGGCAGACCCGTGGCCTCCGCGTCGGCCGTGGCGTCCAGGAGGTCGGCGCCGAGATCGGCGTCGATCTCTCCCGACAGCACGATGCGTGCTCGGGTCGCCCCGACGATGACGTGGACGCTCGCAGGATCGGCCTGGTCCGTGACGACGCCGCTCGCCCCGAGTTCGGGGTCCTCGGGCTCGCTACCAGCCGTGGTGTTACCGTCGCGCACGTTGCTCCTCCCAGCGTGGACCGGACCCGCACAGGTCTCGGAGATCACCAATCTACGGTTGAATGTCCACTCGGGACAGTAACGCGCTCACGGCAGTGTCGTTCGGAGGTGGAAATGGTCGGCTCGTCGAGCCTGGGTCTGGGCTCATGGGGCCACGTTCCGCGTGCCGGAGGAGCGTCGCTGCCGCAGGGCGCGGAGGAGCTTCTCGCGCGCGCCGTGCAGCGTGCGGGGATCGCCGCCTTCCTGCTGGGGCCGGCCTCGGGGGGCATGCCCGTGCTGTGGGTCAACGACGCGTTCAGCCGGCTCACGGGCTACGCGACCGACGAGGTCGTCGGGCGTCGCCCGCAGTTCCTGTCGGACCTGCTCGCGGACCAGTCGGAGGCCGAGCCCTTCCGGGCGGGGGTGCTCGAGGGCCGCGAGGTCAGGCGGACGGTGCAGCACGAGCGGCACGACGGGTCGATGATCTGGGTGCAGCTCACGCTCGCGCCCGTCGACGAGTCCGGGGGCGAGGTCGGCCACTGGGCAGGCTCGATGGTCGACGTCACCGAGTACGTCGACCGGTCGGCGGCCCAGCTCGCGTCGCTCGAGCTCGAACGCCGCAAGCGTGCCGGTCTGGCGATCATCACCGAGACCTCGGACCTGCTCAACGACCTGGACTACCCACTCGCTCTGCGGGAGATCTGCGACGTCCTCGAGGGCGCGCTCGTGGAGTGGGCCGGCTTCTACATGAACGACGACGGCCTGCGGTTCGCCGAGGGCATCGACACCACGACGCCGCCGAGCGGGCGCGGGCAGCGCCACGGTCGGTACATCGCGGACGGCGCCGGCATCGTCGAGGGCGCCATGGGGCAGACCGACGCGCTCGGCGACGCCACGGGCCCGGCGCTCCTGGTCCCGGGGACCGTGATCGACCTGCAGGACACCGTGCAGGACCTGCTCGACGGGCGGATCGACGGCCCGGTGCGGCTCGACCTGTCGGCCGAGTACCCGCAGTGGTCGGCGTCGGGCTGGTTGAGCCGCGACGTCCGCCAGCGCACCTCCACGCTCGCGGGCGCGCCACGCGAGGTCCTGCTCCACGCGATCGCGGGCCGACGGCGCGTCCTGGGGCTGCTGGCGACGAGCGGTCTACCGGCCTCCCCTGCGACGGCGACGGACCCGGAGAGTGCCGACGCGGTCCTGCGCACGCTCGCACGGCGCGCCGGCCTGGCGATCGACAACGTGCGTCTCTACGCCCGTGAGCACCGGCTCGCGGAGACCCTGCAGCGCGCGATGCTGCCCGAGCAGGCCGACGTCACGGGGCTCGACGTCTGGACGTACTACGCGCCCAACTCCGAGCACGCCCAGGTGGGCGGCGACTGGTACGACGTCCTGCAGATCACGCCCGACGTCGTCGGGCTCGTGATCGGGGACGTGGTGGGGCACGACGTCGAGGCCGCTGCCGCCATGGGGCAGCTCCGGTCGGTCGTGCGGTCCTACGCGTACGAGCTCACGACCCCCGGGCCCGTCCTGGAGCGCGTGGACCAGCTCGTGGTCGGCATGCGTATCCCGCGGTCTGCGAGCCTCGTGTACGCGTCGCTCGTACGGCACGGCGAGCAGCCGTCGGACGAGGACAGGTCCGACGAGCCCGGCGAGGACGCCTCCGGGGCCGATGACGGGGGCGCGGGGGACCTGCAGCGCTGGACGATCGAGTACTCGCGGGCGGGGCACCTGCCGCCCCTGCTGCTCCGGGACGGCGAGGTCACGCAGCTCAACGAGGCCGGGGGCTCGCTCGTCGGTTTCGGGGTGGGGACGCGCGCGACAGGACGGGCCGAGCTGGTCCCGGGCGACGTCCTGCTCTTCTACACCGACGGTCTGATCGAGCGCCGGGACCGCGCGCTGCGCGTCGGCCTCGACGCCCTGGTCGAGGCGACCCGTGCGATCACCGCGATCGACTCCGCGGGGATCGGCGAGGAGCTCCTGTCGCGCCTCGCGGACGCCCCCGAGGACGACGTCGCGCTCGTCGTCGTCCGGGTCCCGGACCCCGTGACCGACCCCGTGACCTCGGCCCTGAGCCCGCGGAGCCGGCGCTGGCTCCTGCCGAGCGAGCCCGCGTCGATCGGACGGGCGCGGCACGCGGTCCTGCGCACCTGTCAGGCGTGGGACCTCGGCGACAGCGCCAACGCCGAGCTGGTGGTGTCCGAGCTCGTCGCGAACGGTGTCCTGCACGGGTGGGGGCACCTCGCGCTGCGGCTCTTCGACACCGGGGACGGTCTGCGCGTGGAGGTCGAGGACTCGAACCCTGCGCCGCCCGTGTCGACCGACGGGCACGTGCACCGCATGGGCGGGTTCGGGATGCAGATCGTCGAGCGCCTCGCGGACTGGGGCTGGCGGCCGGCCGGCTCGGGCAAGCTCGTGTGGGCCCGGATCCGACCAGCCAGCGAGCGCGCCGAGCGTGCCGAGCGGGCAGCGAGGTCCGAGGAGGGCTGAGCGGCCCGGGGAGGGCCAGACGGCCCGAGGGGGCCGTGTCCGGCGCGTCAGGCGCTGGCGCTCACGGGCGGGTCGCACCGGTGGTCCGCGTCGATGCGGAACAGGTCGAGCGCACCGCACACCTCGAGGACGAACAGGTCCCGGTCGTCGCAGCCACGAAGCACGGTCGCCCCGCCACGCTTGCGGCCGGAGTCTGCGAGCGAGATGAGGAAGGCTGCGCCGGTCGAGTCCATGAAGGTCACACGGCACATGTCGATCACGAGGAGCTGGCGGCGCAACCCGACGACGCGGGCCGCGATCTCCGGGAACTGGTCGCGTTCCGCGAGATCGAGGTCCCCGGCGATGACGAGCGTGGTCGTCGCGGGGGACGTGGAGATCTCGATCATGCTCATGACTCTAGGGTGCGGGGCGTCTCGTTGCACATGCGCTCGTCAGGAGCCTGCGAGAATCGCTGGATGTCTCACGCACCCACGCACCGCAACCTCCTCGACGGGCCTGCGCCCGTCCGCCTCCCGGCCGAGCCGGACGTCGACGCGGCGATCGCCCGGGGGGACGACGCGTTCGCCCTGGCGAGCGCGTTCCCGGCCTCGTCGCTCCCGTGGGCCCTCCTCGCGGAGGCCACGCTGCGCGACGGCGACGAGCACGCGGCCGTCACGGCCTACGCGTTCGCCCGCACGGGCTACCACCGGGGGCTCGACGCGCTGCGTCGCGCCGGGTGGCGCGGTCAGGGGCCGATCCCGGCCGACCACGTGCCGAACCAGGGCTTCCTGCGGGCGCTCCTGGCGCTCTCGCGCGCGGCGTCGCTCATTGGTGAGGACGGCGAGGCCGAGCGCTGCGCCCAGTTCCTCGTCGACTCGGGCACGTCGGCCGAGGAGGTCGCGGCGCTCGCGGGCTGACGTCCGCGCAGGGTCACCGCGCGCCGGCGCCGGTGCGCCCTCCCGCCGCCCGACGACGCCGCGCGCGCTGCGTCGTCGGGCGGCGGTGAGCCCCCACGGTGGGCCGAGGGGCTTTCCGAGGTCAATGGCGGGTAAACTCGTCCAGGCTTCCGGGTGACTGCCGCCCGGACGCGCCTCGGGCCCGCGCAGGACCCGTCGGCGGCACGCGCCGTACGTCGATCTCCGGTCGATGGTGCGCGACGCGGTCGTTCGCCGACCGGACAGTCCTGACGTACGTGCCGGTCGGTGCCGGTCCGTGACCTGGTCCGAGGAACAGGCAGTCTGAAAGTGGGGAATCCATGCCAGGCGTGGTGCTCATCGGTGCCCAGTGGGGCGACGAAGGCAAGGGCAAGGCGACCGACCTCCTCGGGTCGCGGGTCGACTACGTGGTCAAGTTCAACGGCGGCAACAACGCCGGGCACACGGTCGTCATCGGCGACGAGAAGTACGCCCTGCACCTGCTGCCCTCCGGCATCCTGTCGCCCGGGGTCACCCCGGTCATCGCGAACGGTGTCGTCGTCGACATCGAGGTCCTCTTCCAGGAGCTCGACGACCTGATCTCGCGCGGGGTGGACGTCTCGCGCCTCCTGGTCTCCGGGAGCGCGCACGTCATCACCGGGTACCACCGCACCATGGACAAGGTCAGCGAGCGCTTCCTGGGCAAGCGCCGCATCGGGACGACCGGGCGCGGGATCGGGCCGGCGTACGCCGACAAGATCAACCGCGTGGGCATCCGCATGTGGGACCTGTTCGACGAGAAGATCCTCGCGGAGAAGATCGAGGGCTCGCTCGACCAGAAGAACCACCTGCTGGTCAAGGTCTACAACCGGCGCGCGATCACGGTCGACGAGACCGTCGAGGAGCTGCTGGCGTACGCGGACCGCGTCAAGCCGATGGTCGCGGACACGTCGCTGATCCTCAACCAGGCGCTCGACGCGGGCAAGAACGTCCTGTTCGAGGGCGGCCAGGCCACGATGCTCGACGTCGACCACGGCACCTACCCGTTCGTGACGTCGTCCAACGCGACGGCCGGCGGCGCGCTGACCGGCTCGGGCGTGGGCCCCACGAAGATCTCGTCGGTCATCGGCGTCATCAAGGCGTACACGACCCGTGTCGGCGAGGGCCCCTTCCCCACGGAGCTCTTCGACGAGATGGGCGAGTACCTGCTCAAGGCAGGTGGCGAGTACGGCGTCACCACGGGTCGCGCGCGCCGCTGCGGCTGGTACGACTCGGTGATCGCCCGGTACTCGAGCCGCATCAACGGCATCACGGACCTGGTGGTGACCAAGCTCGACATCCTCACGGGCATCCCCAAGATCCCGGTCTGCGTTGCCTACGACGTGGACGGCGTCCGCTACGACGAGATGCCCACGGACCAGACGGCGTTCCACCACGCCACGCCGATCTACGCCGAGTTCGACGGCTGGACCGAGGACATCTCGGGCTGCCGGTCGTTCGAGGACCTGCCGGCCAACGCCCAGGCGTACGTGCGGTCGCTCGAGGAGCTCTCGGGAGCCCGGGTCTCGGCGATCGGCGTGGGGCCGTCGCGCGACGCGATCATCCCGCTCCACGACCTGCTGCACTGAGAACTGCCTCGCTGGGACGCTGGTACCGGTCGCCGTCCTCCTCGACGAGGGGAGGTCCGTCATGACGGACACGTCGACCACGAAGGGCCCCGCGCTCGACCGTCCGATCGGACACGTCGACGCGGGGCCCTTCGGCGTCCCGCGCCGTAGCGGGTGATCTTCGTCATAACAGCGTGTCAGAAACCGGACAGGACTGCACAAGTCGCCCGGGTAAAGACTGTGCGTGTCTTCACGTCACGTCTCGTTCTCAGTATGGTATAGGCGTACCAAGAAGCTTCATGCAACGGCGCTTTCTTGGGGTGACCGCAAGGGAACTTCAGGGTGGCGTCGGCTACGTACCGCTCGCAGCCCTGACCGAGAGAGATGGGTGTTTCATGCAGGAATCACGTAGCCGCAAGATCAAGGCAGGACTCGCGGGCCTGGTCGTCCTCGGGGTCGGCGTCGCCGCGACCAGCGCGCTCTGGAGCGACAACGTCTGGTTCAAGGGGGACGTCAGCACGTCCGCCTTCAACCTGCAGGGCTCGGTGACCAGTGCCGACACCGGGTTCGAGGAGGCGTCGAGCGAAGCGCTCGCCCTCACGATCCCCGTCGTCGAGGACCTGGCCCCCGGCGAGTCCGTGACGCGGACGGTCTGGGTCAAGAACGCCGACTCGACCAACGCGGCGGACCTCGTCGACACCCCGGTCGTCTCGGTCACGGGTGACGCAGCCTCGTTCCTCACGGTCACCGCCGCGTACGACACGTCGGGCGGCAAGGACCCGGACAACCTCGCGACCAACGACGTCATCCCGGTCGACGTGACGTACGCGTTCACGAACCCCGACACGAGCGCGACGGGCCCCAACGCCGGGGCGCAGGGGAAGTCCGCGCAGATCACCGTCCAGGTCACCGGCACGGAGATCGCTTCCTGACATGGCCCGGATCCCGCGAACGGCTCTCGCCGTCGCGGGGATAGCGACTGCCTGCACGCTCGGCAGCGCCGGAGCCCTCCTGGGAGCCGGCGCTGCCGTCGCCGTGGACGCACCCGCCAGGGTGTCGGCCGGGGAGGTGATCCCCCAGCCGCAGTCGTTCTCCTTCGACGGCATGTCACCGGGGCAGACCCGGTCCACCCTCGTCGACCTTGCCTCGACCCACGAGAGCGACGGAGTCGTCGTGGGCGTCGCGATGACGACCAGCGGTGAGCTGGGCTCGTCGCTCAGCACGTCGATCGAGGCGTGCAGCACCACCTGGGAGAACGGCTCCTGCCCGACGGGGGCCGCTGTCCTCGTCGAGGGGTGGAGAGGGGAGCGGGCCGGGACCTCCAGCGAGGAGGTCGTCCTGCCCGCCGGCGGGACGACGTCGCTCAAGGTCTCCGTCACGCTCGACGACGACGTCGCCGCCGGTGCGACGGGCAGCGTCCGCTACGACCTCTCCGTCCAGGAGACGCAGGGCGAGGCCTCGCAGGGCGGTGGGACCACCTGGCCGGACGATCCCCCGGGAACCACTGGGACCGACGCTGCGGACCGTCTAGGGGGCGCGGGCCGGCCGGGGAGCGGACCGCTCGCCACCACCGGTACGGACGTCATGTCCCTGGCCGCCCTCGCCGGAGGGCTGCTCGGCATCGGGGCTGCGCTCGTACGGCGTCGGCGGGATGCTGAGAGCGACCGACGGCACGGCCGTGCGCCCGGCTGAACGACCGCGTCGACCAGGACGCCTGACCGAGGACACGAGACGACCAGGACGAGAGGAGAGAGCATGGCCAGCCGATCCATGACCCGAGCGCACCTCCACGCTCCGGGCTCCGACCGGTTCCGCACGCGTGCGGCCGCGCTGCTCGTGCTCCTGCTCGCCGTCGCGGCGGTCCTGTGGGCGGGCCGCCCGGAGCCGACCACGGCTGCCTGGACCGACGCGGTCTACTCCCAGGGGCAGATCGACGTCGCGGTCGCCGCGACCGCGACCGACGTCGTCGCCGGGGGCAACTTCTCGTGCGCGCTCGTCAGCGGCCAGGTCTGGTGCTCGGGCGACAACTCGGTGGGTCAGCTCGGGACCGGGGACACCACGTCCTCGGACGTCTTCGTCGGCCCGGTGCGCGGAGAGCTGCAGGGCAAGACCGTGACCCGGCTGGACGTCGGCACGTCGCACGCCTGTGCCGCGACCGACGACGGCGTGTACTGCTGGGGAGGCAACGACCAGGGACAGCTCGGCCTGTCCGGCGTCGCCAGCTCCGCCGTGCCGGTCCGGGTAGCGTCGCAGACCGGGGCCGTGACCGAGCTCGAGCTCCGGGCGAGCTCGTCCTGCGTCGTCAGCGGAGGCAAGGGGTACTGCTGGGGGGAGACGCACACCTCGGCCGGGAGCAGCGCCACTCCCGTCCTGATCTCGGGAGGTGCCCTCCCGGCGTCCGCGACCGTGACGGACATCGGGGTGGGCGAGGCGTCGGGCTGCCTCACGGCCGACGGCGTCCCCTACTGCTGGGGTGAGAACGGCCGTGGACAGCTGGGCGACGGGACCACGACGACGAGCCTCGTCCCGGTCCAGGTCGTGACGACGGGCCCCATGTCCGGCTTCGCGGTCGGAGACGTGTCGGTCGGTCAGAACTTCGCGTGCGCCGTCGGCTCGGGGCCGAACAACGCCTTGCGGACCTTCTGCTGGGGCGACAACTCGAAGAAGCAGCTCGGGCAGTCGAGCGACGGGGCCCAGGTCGAGCTCTCGAACGTGCCGCTCCAGGTCCGTGGTGCTCTCACCGAGATCGGCGTCCGCTCGGTCGACCTCGGCGGCATGACCGCCTGCGCCATCACCACCGGAGCGGACGGCTACTGCTGGGGCGACAACGCGTCCGGGCAGGCGGGTGTCGGGTACGACGAGTCGTGGGTCCAGACCGTCGTCGACCGCCCGTCCGAGATCACGACCGGCCAGATGGACATCGGTCAGTTCGCCACGATCGACGTCGACAGCAACCATGCGTGCGGGATGTCCACCGCAGGCAGCGTCTACTGCTGGGGGAGCAACGCCCAGGGGCAGCTCGGCATCGAGGGCGGTCCCACAGCGGCACCCAAGAAGTACCGGCCGTGGCCGGTGCTGCAGACCTGGTCCGCCTGGGGGTGACGCCGTGACTCCCTCGACCTCTCTCGACCCGACGGCCTCTCCCGGAGGTGCTGCATGAAGTGGCTCAAGCGCATCGGCGACGCGTTCCTCACGGTCGCCGCGATCGCCGGGGTGCTCGGACTGGTGCTGTTCGTCGGTATCCAGACGGGCAACCTGCAGTCCCTCGTGGTCGTCTCAGGCTCGATGATCCCCACCTACGAGGTGGGCGACGGCATCGTCTCGCGCCGTGTCCCGGCCTCGACGCTCGAGGTGGGCGACGTCGTGAGCGTGTTCACGCGCGAAGGTGTCCTCGTCACGCACCGCGTCGTCCAGGTCGAGGACGGACCGGGGGCGGCCCGCACCCTGACGTTGCGCGGCGACAACAACCCGGTCGACGACCCCGAGCCCTACGTGGTCGAGGACGCCCTGGTGCCCATGGTCCGGATCCCGGGAGCCCGGGACGCGATCGAGGTCCTGCGGCGCCCGACCGTCGGGATTCCCGTCGTCGTCGCGGCCTGCGCGCTCGTCGGGTTCGCGCTCATGCCCTCCTCGAAGAAGCGCACCGTGCGGGACGAGGACGCCGAGGACCCCGCGACGAGCGGGGACCCCGACGACGGGCCGTCGGGGGCCGGTGGCAGCGCCGTCACGGGCGCAGGTCACGTGGACGCCCCGGTCGCCCCGGGTGGCGATCGGTAGACTGCCGTCCCGTGAAGATCCTCGTCATCGGTTCGGGTGCCCGCGAGCACGCCATCGTCCACTCGTTCGCCCAGGAGGCAGCGGCCACGGGTGCGGAGGCGCACGAGCTGCACGCCGCCCCCGGCAACCCGGGCATCGGCGAGCTCGCGACCCTGCACGCGGTCAGCGCGGTCGACGGGGAGGCCGTCGCGGCGCTCGCGACCCGCCTCGGCGCGGACCTGGTGGTGATCGGCCCCGAGGCGCCGCTCGTCGCGGGGGTCGCCGACGCGGTGCGCGCGGCCGGCATCGACTGCTTCGGACCGAGCGCACAGGCTGCCGCGCTCGAGGGCTCCAAGGCCTTCGCCAAGGACGTCATGGCCGCCGCGTCGGTCCCGACCGCGCTCGCGCACGTCTGCACCGACGTCGACCAGGTCGCCGAGGCGCTCGACGCGTTCGGTGCCCCCTACGTCGTCAAGGACGACGGGCTGGCCGCGGGCAAGGGCGTCGTCGTGACCGACGACCGCCAGGAGGCTCTCGAGCACGCGCAGGCCTGCTTCGCGACGCCCCGCCCCGGTGCGGGAGACCCCGTCGTGGTCATCGAGGAGTACCTCGACGGCCCCGAGGTCTCGCTCTTCTGCCTGTCGGACGGCACGAGCGTCGTCCCCCTGGCCCCCGCGCAGGACTTCAAGCGCGCGTTCGACGGCGACGCCGGCCCCAACACGGGAGGCATGGGGGCCTACAGCCCGCTGCCCTGGGCGCCGGAGGGCCTGACCCAGGAGGTCGTGACCCGGGTCGCGCAGCCCACGATCGACGAGATGGCGCGCCGCGGCACGCCGTTCGCCGGCGTGCTCTACGTGGGTCTGGCGCTCACGAGCCGCGGCACCCGCGTGGTCGAGTTCAACGCGCGCTTCGGCGACCCGGAGACGCAGGTCGTCCTGGCCCGCCTCACGACCCCGCTCTCCGCGGTGCTGCGCGCAGCGGCGCGTGGTGAGCTCGCGGACTTCCCGCGCCTGCGCTGGTCCGACGACGCCGCGGTCACCGTGGTCGTCGCGGCCAACGGGTACCCGTCGAGCGTCCGCACGGGCGACCCGATCACGGGCATCGAGGGAGCCGAGGCGGTCGAGGGCGTGCACGTCCTGCACGCCGGCACCACGCTCGACGAGGGCACGCTGCGCAGCGCCGGCGGCCGCGTGCTGTCGGTCGTCGCGCGCGGCACGGACCTCGCCGAGGCACGGCGCCGGGTGTACGCGGGCGTCGACCAGGTGGTCCTGCCCGGCTCGCACCACCGCACCGACATCGCGGAGAAGGCGGCGCGGGACTGACCGCGTCCTTCCGACGGTACGGCCCGGTCGTCCCGCTCGGTCGGCGCCCCTGAGCGGGAGACGGCCAGGAGCGGGCGGACCTGGCGACGGACGAAGGCCCGCGAGCCGATGCTCGCGGGCCTTCGCCGTCCGGGTCCGTCCGACACAGGGGACCCGTCGGTGCGCAGACGGCCGAGGGCCGCACGCGCGCCTGTCAGGAGGTCGTGCAGGCCTGACCGTTGAGGGTGAAGACGGCCGGCACGCCGTTCGTGCCGCTGTGGCTCGCGTTGAAGCCGACCTCGGCGGACCCGCCCGGGGCGAGGTTCGCGTTCCAGGACAGCCCGGTCACCGTGACGTTCGCGCCGGTCTGCGTGAACTGGCCCGACCACGAGTTGGTGATCGTCTGGCCCGACGGGAACGTGAAGGCCAGGCTCCAGCCGTTGACCGTGCTGGTCGAGGTGTTCGTGATCTTCACGGTGCCGGTGAAGCCCGAGCCCCAGCCGTTCGCCGAGTAGGCGACGGTGCACGAGCCGGGGGGCGGGACGACGACCGTCGTGGTCGTCGCGCTCACCGCGGCCGAGGCCGCCGAGAGGTTGCCCGCGGTGTCCTTGGCCCGGACCGTGTACGAGTACGTGGTGCCCGCCGTCAGGCCCGTGTCGGTGAAGGACGTCCCGGTCGGGGTGCCGACCTGGGCTCCGTTGCGCAGGACCACGTAGCCGGCCACGCCGACGTCGTCGGTCGACGCGTTCCAGGAGAGCGGGACGGTGCTCGCCGTGGTCGTCCCCGCGGTCAGACCCGTGGGCGTCGAGGGCGGCAGGTCCGTCTGGCCCGCCGCGGTCGTGACCGACCGGGCGGCAGACGGCGTCGAGACGTTGCCGGCCGCGTCGCGCGCCGTGACCGTGAACGAGTACGTGGTCGCGGGGCTCAGGCCCGTCGCCGTGAAGCTCGTCGTGGTCGAGGTGCCGACCTGCACGCCGTTGCGGTAGATCGTGTAGCCCGTCACGCCGACCGCGTCGGTCGAGGCCGTCCACGAGAGGGGGACCGAGGTGGCCGTGGCCGTGCCCGCGGTGAGGCCCGTCGGTGCCGTGGGAGCCGTCACGTCGCCGGGCGTCGTGCCGCCGCCCTCGATGACCGGGTAGGCGTTCTCGACGAGCATCTCGAACTGCGCGTCGAACCACTGGCCCGCGAGCGGGGCCCCGCCCAGCGCGCCCGTCAGCTGGTTGGAGAGCTTGGGCGAGACGAACGTCGGGTCGCACATGCGGTCGAACCGCTTGCCCTGGTCGTTCGGGATGTCCGTCGAGGCGCCGTCGGACTCGCCCGGAGGCTTGACCCACACGAACGCGTGCAGGTGCGACTCGGGGTAGCCCGACGGTGTGGCCTGCGGGCGCTCACCGATGCCCGCGCCTGCGGGGTTGCACCACGCGCCGCGGTGGATGCGCTTGTCCACGCGCGACTCGTCGACGTAGGTGTTGTGGTTCGTCGACGTGCTGACCGCGGTCGGTCGGGCGTCGCCGCCCCACCCGTTGCGGGACGTGTCGATGAGCATGCCGATCGAGGCCGGGAAGCCCTCGGCGACCAGGAGGTCGTAGAGGTGCGCGGTCCAGTCGGCCTCGTCGAAGTCGGCGTTCCACTCGTAGAAGCTCGACGACCGGATGGGCGTGCCGCCGATCTGTACGTCCTCGAGGAACGGCTCGACCAGCGGCGTCGAGTTCGCGGTGTTGGTCACGAAGCCCGTGACCGATGCGAAGCCCGCGTTCGTCGACCTCACGACGTCGGCGAAGAGCTTGGCAGCGGGGCCCGAGTTGCTCGGCCAGCCCAGCCAGCCCGCGTGCGCGGCGTCGATGTAGGAGTAGACGTTGCCGACCGTGTAGAGCTCGTCGAGCGCGTACTTCACGCCCGCGCGGTAGTACGGGGCGGACTGCTGGCAGTCGGGCGTGCTGATGTTGGTGATGAGGTTGGGCAGCGAGTCGGGCTCGATCGTCGCCGCGATCCGCAGCGAGTCGTACTTGGGGTCGTCGAGGATGTCGACGATCGGGTCGATGTACTCGTTCTTGTAGCGCACGAGCCCGGCGTCCGTGGCGGGCAGCTCGCCGTTCGACGCGAGCGCGTAGCAGTCACGGCCGGGCAGGTCGTAGATGACCAGGTTGAACACGATCGGCACGCCCGCGTCCTTCTGGGCGAGCGCCTCGTCGAGGTGGAAGCGCAGGCCCGGGCCGTCGGCATTGCCCTCGATCGCGCTGATGCGGTCCATCCAGACGGCCGTGGGCTCGCCCGAGATCGCCTGCATCTTCGCAGCCAGGTCGTCGTCGGCGCGTGCGGCGGCCGCTTCCACGGCACCCGACCAGTACGGGTTCACGTACTGGGTGGCCCCGGCGTACGGGTTCGCGACGCGGGCCTCGGCCGCGGCGGCCGGAACCTGTGCGAGCGCGAGCGGAGCGGCGACGAGCGCCGCAGCGGCCATGGCTGTCGCGCCCTTGCGCAGCCGATGGGGGGTTGGTGACACGAGGTCCTCCTGAGGTTCGTCCTCGGACCGGACGACACCGGCCGGTCCGTGCCGCGGGAGTGCGGCGTCGAGCGCAACGTGCCACGGACCGGGTGTGGAGGGAACGACATGAAACGTTTAGGACGACACAGTCGTTCACCCGGCGGCGGCGGACGGAGGCGACGGTGGACGCCGCGACGTGCGAGGTCAGCGCGGTGGAGCAGTGGTGCCACGGAGCACGAGCCTTCCACCGGGGACCTCCCGGGAGGTCTCGTCGTCCGGGCGGTCGCCCTCGTGGCGTCCGACGGCGCGCAGGACCTGGCGACCCGCCTCCTGCCCGAGAGCGCGGAGGGGGCGCGCGACCGCGGTGACGGGCGGGGTCGACAGGCGCAGCACGGGGGCGTCGCGACCGGCGACGACCGACACGTCCCACGGCACGGCCAGCCCGGCACGGCGTGCGACGTCGAGGACGACCAGGGCGCCCAGGTCGTCCGAGGTGACGATCGCCGTCGGGCGGTCCGGGGTGGCGAGCAGCCGACGGGCGGTCGTCGCGACCTCCTCGAGCGTCGTGCAGGGCTCGACGAGCGTGGTGCCACCTCGCCGGGCGACCTCGTCACGCACGGCAACCGCAGCGCCATGCCCTGACCGGAGCGACGTCGCGGACGCGAGCACCGCGACGTGCCGGTGTCCCAGGTCGCTGAGGTGCCGGCCGACCTTGACGTCTGCCGCCGGGTCGAGGGCCACCGTCCGCGGGGCAGGGGCCGTCGGGGCCGTCGGGGCTGCCGAGGACCAGGAGACCTGGTCGACCAGCACGGTCAGGACGCCGAGCCGTTCGACGACGGCGAGGCGAGGGTCGTCGGTGCGGATCCCGGTCATGACGACGGCGTCGTAGCGGTGCTCGGCCCACCAGGTGGCGACCCCGGCTGCCGCCTCGGAGAGGGAGTCGACGAGGTGCACGGTCAACGGGAGGTCGGTGTCGAGGACGTCGCGGAGCCCGTCGGCGAGCTCGAGATCAGCGTCGGTCGACGCAGTCCCGATCTCGTCCCGGACGAGGAGCAGAGCGACCGTCCCGGACATTCCGCGCAAGGCCCTGGCCGCCACGCTCGGTCGCCAGCCGAGGTCCTCGGCGACCTGGAGCACGCGGCGTCTGGTGCGTTCGGAGACGCCCGGTCGCCCGTTGAGTGCGTAGGAGACGACCGCGATCGACACCCCGGCCGTGCGGGCGACATCCGTGATGGTGGGACGCCTACCGGTAGCAATCGGGCTTTCCGGACGTGAGAATGTGGCCACGGTCACACAGCATGCCGCAGGCAGCGCACACAGCACGACCCGACCGGCCCGACGGCGGACCGGTCGCACGGAGAACGCGGTACACGACGGAGTGGACACCATGGTCGATGTCATGACCCACCGACGACACCTCACGATCGGTGTGCTCTCGCCCGTCGTGGGCGGCTTCTACTTCGGGAAGATCCTCGCGGGGATCTCACGAGGACTACGGACGGGCGGCCACCGGGTGGTCGCGTTCCAGACCTATCCGGCCGACCTGGACCGGGAGGAGTTCCCCGACCGGCCGCCCCACCGGCAGATCGTGGGGCTCGACGTGATGGACGGCGTCATCGTGGTGACGTCCGCGGTCGAGCACGACGTCCTGCGGGGGGTCGATCGATCGGGCAAGCCTCTCGTGGTGATCAGCGAGACCGTCGACGACCTCGGGGCGCCCGTGGTCACACCCGACAACGCGGGTGGTGTGCGCGCCGCCGTCGAGCACCTCCTCCAGCACGGCCACGAGCGCATCGGGTTTCTCGGGAACCCGCGCCAGCACGACCTCGTCGAGCGGCACGCCGCGTACGAGGCCGCGCTGCGCGCCCGCGGGATCGAACCGCGACCCGAGTGGATCTACCAGACCCGCGACAACCAGGAGGCGGCGGGGGCGGCAGCGGCACGGGCCGCTCTCCAGGAAGGGCTCGACACCACCGCGACGGTCGCGGGCACCGACCGCAACGCGGTGGGCTTCCTGCGGTCGCTCGCCGATGCCGGCCTCGTGCTCCCCCGCGACCAGGCGCTGATCGGCTTCGACCACTCCGACGGCGGTGCCCGGTCCCGACCGCGGCTCTCGTCGGTCGACCCCCACCACGACCGGGTCGGTGAGCTGGCCGCCGAGCTGTTGCTCGCGCGCATCCACGGTGAGCAGGTGGGGCCCGGGCAGCACCTCGCCGAGGCGACGCTGGTCTGCCGCGAGTCCTGCGGCTGCGTCGACAGCACACGGACGGACCTGCTCGTCGACGGCATACCGACGTCGGCCGAGGCGGCCGAGGCCGGCACCGCCACGGCCCGCCTCGACGCCGTCGCGCGCGCCGTGCTCGACGACTCCGTCGTGCTGCGAGCCCGCCGAGGCCCGGGGAGCACCGGCCCGACCGGTTCCGGCGAGAGCGCCGTCGGTGGATGGGTGCGGGCGGTCGTCGGCACGATGACCGACGCGGCCGGCGACGGCACGGTGCCCACGCCGCACTTCTACCGGGCGCTCGCCGACCGCACCGCCGTGCTGCGCCCCGTGCCCGAGGCGCTCGAGCTGCTCGTGCCGGCCGTGCGTGCGCTCGAGGCCGAGCTCGGGGCCGGGACCAAGCGCCGTGGCCCGGCGGGGTCGATCAGCGCCGTGGTCGGGGTCGGCGGGGCGCGGGGACGCCCGCAGGGACGCTCTCTGGCGCTGAGCGACGTGACGACCGAGGTCCTCGTCGCGCTCGCCAAAGGATGCACCCACGCGCTGCTCGTCCGCTCGGGGAACCTCGAGCGGGCGATGGTCGACCAGTACGAGCTCGACCTCGAGCTCATGCACGCCGACAGCGCGTCGCTGCGTCACCTCGAGTGGCTGCCGAGGGGCCAGGTGGGGCCGGCTGCGATCGCCCTCTGGAACCCTCCCGGTGCAGGACCGGGAGGGGGCGCGCTGGAGGTCGCCGGCGTCCGTGGCAGCCTGGCCGGCCGACGGCTCGTCGGGCACAGGTTTCCCGCGGCGCAGTTCCCTCCGCGCGCGCTCCTGAGTGCCGACGCTCTCTCGTTCGTCATCCCCGTGGCGTCCGACGCGAGCGACTGGGGGTACCTCGTGATCGGCGGCCCGGTCGACACCCGTGCGACCAGCGCGCGCGAGAGGTACAACCACTGGGCAGCGATGCTCGCGGTCGCGCTCGACCAGGAGGACCACCTCGCCGCGCTGCGTGCCCAGCGGACGGAGCTCGAGGAGGCGGCGCTGCGCGAGCGACGGCTGGCGGAGGAGATCAGCGTGAGCGAGGAACGTTACGCCCTGGCCTCGGTCGCCGCGTACGACGCGACCTGGGACTGGGACGTCGCGACCGGCACGGTCTACTTCTCGCCGTCCTGGAGGGCGATGCTCGGCCTCCCCGCCGACGACCTGAAGACCGCCGACCCCGAGGAGTGGCTCGACCGGGTCCATCCCGAGGACCTTCCCGCAGTCCAGGTCGCGCTCGCGGTCCAGCTCGGCGGCGTCGGCGGGATGCTCGACCTGGAGCACCGGCTGCTGGCGGCCGACGGCCGCTACCTGCGGGTGCACTGCCGCGCCGTGACGGTGAGCGACGGCGCAGGATGTCCGACACGGATGGTCGGAGTCCTGACGGACTGCTCGGACGAACGACAGGAGATCACCTCCCGAGGCGAGGGCGGGTGGATGAGAGACTAGGCGCCGTGACTGACTCGCGCGACGCCCTCGACACGGCCCACCTCGATCTCCCGGGGTGGCGGCACGTCTACTCGGGCAAGGTGCGCGACCTCTACGAGCCGGACCTCGCGCAGCTCGGTGGCGCGCACCCGCTCGGTGACGTGGTCCTCGTGGTCGCGAGCGACCGTGTCAGCGCGTTCGACCACGTGCTGTCCCCGGGCATCCCGGACAAGGGCGTCGTCCTGACCCAGCTCAGCCTGTGGTGGTTCGACAAGCTCGCGGACCTGGTCCCGAACCACGTCGTCAGCACCGAGGCCAGCGCCATGCCGGGCGACGGCCTGGTGCCCGACGCCGTCGCGGGGCGTGCCATGGTCTGCCGCCGGCTCGAGATGTTCCCGGTCGAGTGCGTCGCCCGCGGGTACCTCACGGGCTCCGGCCTCGTCGAGTACCGCGTGGACCGTACGGTGTGCGGAGTTCCGCTGCCCGAGGGTCTCGTCGACGGGTCGCGCCTGCCTGAGGCGATCTTCACGCCCGCGGCCAAGGCCGAGGTGGGGGAGCACGACGAGAACGTGTCGTTCGATGTCGTCGCGGAGACGATCGGGATCGACGCCGCGACCCGCCTGCGCGACCTGACGCTCGCCGTCTACTCGCGCGCCGAGGAGATCGCGCGCGCGCGCGGCGTGATCCTCGCCGACACCAAGTTCGAGTTCGGGATCGACCCCGTCTCGGGCGCGACCGTCCTGGGGGACGAGGTGCTGACTCCCGACTCCTCGCGCTTCTGGCCCGCGGACCAGTGGCAGCCGGGGCGCTCGCAGCCCAGCTTCGACAAGCAGTACGTCCGTGACTGGCTCGCCTCCGAGGCCTCGGGCTGGGACCGTGCGTCCGACGCGCCGCCGCCCTCGCTGCCCGCCCACGTCGTCGAGCGCACGCGCGACCGCTACCTCGAGGCCTACGAGCGGATCACGGGCGAGTCCCTGTTCTGAGCCCTGAGCCCGTCGGGGAGCCGAGGCGCTCGCGGACGTAGCGGTGGCCGGTCGGTGACGTCCAGCGCACCGTGCCGTCGGCCGTGAGCTCGGGGCGCCAGCCGGACCGTGCCCGGACCACGTGGTGGTGCCGGCACAGCGAGATGAGGTCCTCGGGCCGGACGTCGGGCTCGGGGGCGTCCGGCTCTCGCGGCGCAGGGCGGGCCACGTGGTCGAGGTCGCACCGGAAGGCGGGCACCGAGCACCCCGGGAACGTGCACGTGCGGTCCCGCGAGAGCACGGCGGCGATCACCTGGACCCCTGGCCCGGGGCGGGCTGCGAGCGACGGATCGAACATGTGTTCGATCCTAGGCCGAGCCTCTGACACCGCAGGTCGGGGCTGCCTCTTGCCCGTATGGGTCGTCGCACGATATATATCGACCATGACCACAGCGACGAGCGGCCCGGCCGGCGGGAAGTCCTTCCGCATGACCGAGCAGGCGTACCTGATCCTGCTCTCCCTCACCCCCGAGCCGCTGCACGGCTACGCCGTCATCCAGGCCGTCGCCGAGCTGTCCGACGGCGCCACCGCCCTCGGCGCCGGAACCCTGTACGGCAACCTCGACCGGCTCTCGGGGGCCGGCCTCGTCGAGCCCGCAGGTGAGGAGGTCGTCGACGGTCGCCTCCGGCGCTACTACCGGATCACCGACGACGGCCGCCGCGCAGCCGAGCAGGAGACGGCCAGGCTCCGCGAGCTCGCCGCCAGGGCGCAGAAGGCCCTCGACACGCGCGGCACGGCAGTGCGCCCGACGTCGGGCAGGCTCGCCGGAGGGCTGGCCTGATGCGCCGCCGCGACCTGACACCCGACGAGCGCTTCGAACGGTCGGCGCGCTGGTGGGCCCGCGCCTACCCGCGCCGCTGGCGCGAGGTCCACGGCGACGAGCTGCTCGCGGTCCAGCAGGACGTCGCGCACGGGGCGGCCGAGGCCGCGGGGGCGCCCGCGCCCGACCGGTTGAGCACCGACGAGGTCCGCAGCCTGCTGCGCGCCGGCTGGGGGCTGCGGTGGCGCGAGCACCCGCCGCTGTGGCGGTGGGCGCTGTACCGGATGTTCGACAGGCGGCTGCCCGAGAAGTACTGGTGGTGGGTCGCGGACGACATCCACGGAGCCGCCTACGCGTTCCGGGCACAGGCCGGGGTGGTCGCCATGCTCGTCCTGGCCACGACGTGGCCTACGCCCGTCGCGTTCCTGACCGGGCAGGGGGTCTACGTCCCGATCTACCTGTCGTCCTGGTACTGGTGGGCGTTCATGGCGCTGACGATCGTCGTCGGGGGCACGGCCTTCCGCAAGGACCGAGTCCGTCGGGCCTGGCGTCGGCACGTCATGGAGGGCAACATGCCGGTGCCGCCGCGTGCACCGGCCCCGCTGCCGCCCGGCGTCGAACGTCCGGCACCCACGCCCGCCTCATCGACCCCCCGGGACGCCGGGCCGACCTCCTGACGGGAGACCCCCGCGGTCGAGAACGAGGTCGAGGTCGCCGTGGCACGCAGAACGGCCGCGACCTCGTTCTCGGCGCCCAGGAAGCACCACCCCGACCGACGCCTGAGACGCGGCCAGGCCCCATGCGCGGCCCGGGTAAACTGGCCCCGGAATCCCCACCCACCGAGATCCGTGCGACCTCGTCGCCGCCCTCGCGGCGCGCCCCGAGCCTCGTGCGGACCTGTCCGAGCCGAGCCGGCCGGACCAACTTCCCGAGGAGCTCCTGTGGGACGCGTAGTCGTCGAGGTCATGCCCAAGCCCGAGATCCTGGACCCGCAGGGCAAGGCCGTCGTCGGGGCGCTCCCGCGCCTGGGCTTCACCCAGTTCACCGGCGTGCGCCAGGGCAAGCGGTTCGAGCTCGAGGTCGAGGGTGACGTCACCCCCGAGGTGCTTGCCGCGGCCCGCGAGGCCGGCGAGAAGGTCCTGTCGAACCCGGTCATCGAGGACGTCGTCCTCGTCGCCGAGCTCACGGCCGAGCTGGGCGGGGAGAGCGCCTGATGAGCGCCCCCGCAGCGACCGGCCTGGCCACGGCCCGGATCGGTGTCATCACGTTCCCCGGCACGCTCGACGACCGCGACGCCGCGCGTGCGGTGCGCCTGGCCGGCGGCGAGCCCGTGTCCCTGTGGCACGCGGACGCGGACCTGCACGGGGTCGACGCGGTCGTGCTGCCGGGCGGCTTCTCGTACGGCGACTACCTGCGCGCCGGGGCGATCAGCCGCTTCGCGCCCGTCATGGACTCGCTCGTCGACGCAGCCAGGGGCGGGCTGCCCGTCCTGGGCATCTGCAACGGCTTCCAGATCCTCACCGAGGCGCACCTGCTGCCCGGCTCGATGATCAAGAACGACCACCTCGCGTTCATCTGCCGCGAGCAGACCATGGTCGTGGAGAACGCCGACACCGCCTGGACGCGTGACTACACCGCGGGCCAGCGCATCACGGTGCCGCTCAAGAACCAGGACGGCCAGTTCGTCGCCGACGAGCGCACGCTCGACGAGCTCGAGGCCGAGGGCCGCGTCGTCTTCCGCTACGACGGCTGGAACCCCAACGGGTCGCGCCGCAACATCGCGGGCATCTCGAACGCGGCGGGCAACGTCGTGGGCCTCATGCCGCACCCCGAGCACGCGGTCGAGGCCGGGTTCGGCCCCGCGAACGAGTCCGGCCCGCGCGCGGGCACGGACGGGCTGGGCTTCTTCACCTCGGTGCTGAGCACGCTCGTCCAGGCCTGAGAGCCCGTCGCCCCGCGCGACACGCGCACTGCCCGACGGTGGCGCTCACCTCCCGAGGTGAGCGGCGCCGTCGGGCAGTGGCGTCCTCGGGGACGGATATCACCCGCCTCCCCGCCGCCCGACCCGTTACCCTGGTCCGGTGCTCACCCTCTTGTCCGGTTCCTCCGTGTTCGGCGCCCTGATGATCGACTGCGTCGCGTGGGTGACCGGTATGCTCGGCGCGGCGCCGGGTCGGGTAGGGGCGATCGGCTCGCGCATCGAGGCCGTGGTCGCGGACTGGGGTTGGTTCGGCCCGGCGGGCGAGATGACCGAGCGCATCGCGTACACGCCGCTGCGGGTAGCTCTCGCGCTCTTCCTGGTCATGTCCGTGGCGGCGGTCGCCGCGCTCGTGTCGAGCGTCGTGACGCGCCGGAGCCGGTGAGACGGCGGGGTCAGAGCCCCGCGACCAGGTTGACGACGGCGCCGATGATCACGGTCCCGAACAGGTAGGACAGCAGGGCGTGGCCCAGCGTGGTGCGCCGGATCTCGCCCGACGTCACGTTGGTGTCGGAGATCGCGAAGCTCATCCCGACCGTGAACGCGACGTACATGAAGTCGAGGTACCGGGGCGGCTCGGCCTGGTTGAAGTCGATGCCGCCGTCGGTGCCCGTGTAGTACTGGCGTGCGTAGGCCAGGCCGAACAGGGTGTGGACGGCGGCCCACGAGATCGCGATGCTCCCCACGGCGAACACCGCGGTGAGCGCCTGGGCCCGCTTGTCGTCGGGCGACGCGAGCAGCAGGAGCGCGACCCCCACGAGGCTCACGACCGACGCCGCCAGGATGAACAGGTGCGTCACCCGGCGCGAGGGCTCCTCGCGTGTGGCATGGCTCGCCGTGACCCGGGCGTCCATGGGGGCGATGACGAGCCACGTCCACGCGATGAACAGCAGGGCCGCGACGCTCCACCCCGCGAGGAATGCGAAGCGCGGGTATCCCTGCGAGCCGAACCAGAACCCGACGCCCGCCCCGACGAGCAGCCCGACCGCGAGACGCACCGCAGGGCCGGCCCCGAGGCGGTCGCGCGGGACGGGGGTCGAGGGCAGGTCCGGGCGGGAGGGGATCACGCGGTCAGTCAACCACCGGCGCCGCGGCCCGGCGCGTCGGCCGGGCTCGTCCCGCGGCGTCCGCCGCTATGCGCCCTCGGCGAGGTACCGGAGCTGCGCCCGGACGCTCTGGCGCGCCGCGGGGAGCACGCCGAGGGCGACGTCGCCGTACACCGAGGCGGTCACGTCGTCGACGAGCGCCTCGGTCACCGCCTCGCCCGCCCGGTCCCCGAGCGCGGTGCGCACCTGCGCGAGCCGGTCGGCCCGGTGCTCGCGGTACGACCGCACGGCGACGGACAGGTCGTCCAGGTGCGGGCCGTGCGCGGGCAGCACGGTCGCAGCGCCGAGCGACTCGAGCAGGTCGAGGCTCGCGAGGTAGTCGCGCAACGAGCCGTCGGGCTCGGCGATGACGGTCGTACCGCGGCCCAGGACGGTGTCGCCTGTCAGCACGCTGCCGTGCGGGCCGTCGTCGGGGAGGCGGAAGCTCGTCGAGTCGCCCGTGTGCCCGGGTGTCGCGAGCACCTCGATCCGCAGGCCGGCCGCGTGGATCGTCTCGCCGCCGAGCAACGGCGCTGCGTCGCGGGAACGAGCCGGGTGGCAGTGCGCGGGGTCGGCCGCGCGGACCGGTGCGCCCGTGAGCTCGGCGAAGCGTGCCGCCCCTGCGGTGTGGTCCGCGTGGCGGTGCGTGATCAGGACGAGCTCGACGGGCGGCCCGGCGGCCAGGGTCGTGAGGTGAGCGACGTCGTCGGGCCCGGGGTCGACGACCACGCGGGTGCCCGCCCCGGGCGCGGCCAGGACGTAGGACCTGGTCCCGTCGAGCGTCATGGGTCCAGGGTTGGGGGCGAGCAGCACCGAGGCCTGGCTCGTGACGAGGACGGGCACGCCCGACGGCGCCGCGTGGGCGGGCCGTCGGGTGCGGTCGTCGCTCGGTGGGGTCACGGCTCGGCGTCAGTCTCCGAGCGCGGCCGCGAGCAGCTCGATCGTCTGCGTGCGGCCGGGCGTCGCGTCGAGCGACTCGTCGGCGCGCGAGCCCGCGACGGGCACGACCATGACCTCGTCGACGCCGTGCCGGGAGGCGAGCTCGCGCACGCGGCGGGCCGCGGCCTGGGGCTCGTCGACGATCCAGCGGTCGAGCATCTCCTCGGCCATCTGGGACGTGAGCCCGTCGAGCGGCGTGGACGCGGCGTCCTCGACCGTCTCCTGGGCGCCCAGCGGCTTCCCCGAGCGCAGGCGGGCCATCATGCGCGCCTGCGGCAGCGCGCGGGCGCGTGCCTCGTCGAGCGTCGGGGCGACCGACACGTTGACCGTCAGGAACGTCTCCGGCGCGGGGTGCTCGGCCGACGGGCGGTAGCCGTCGCGGTAGAGGGCGAGGATCTCGTCGATGCCGGCGCCCGAGAAGTGGTTGGCGAACACGTACGGCAGGCCGAGCTCGGCGGCCAGGCGCGCGGAGTAGTCGCTCGACCCGAGCAACCACACGGTCGGCACCGACTCGGCGGCCGGAGTCGCGTGGACGTCGTAGACCTGACCGGTCGTGAGGCGGACCGAGGCGCCCTCGGCACTCATGAGCGAGCGGATGTCCTGGACGTGCTGGGGGAAGCGGTCGACGTCGGACGTCGGGCCGCTGCTGCGCAGCAGGGCGGTGACGACCGGGTCGCTGCCGGGCGCGCGCCCGATGCCCAGGTCGACGCGCCCCGGGGCCATGGCCTCCAGGACCGCGAACTGCTCCGCGACGACGAGCGGCGCGTGGTTGGGGAGCATGACGCCGCCCGACCCGACGCGGATCCGCTCGGTCACCGCGGCGGCCGCCGAGATCATGACGGGCGGTGCGGACGCGGCGACCGCGGGCATGTTGTGGTGCTCGGCGAACCAGTAGCGCGTGAAGCCGAGGCGGTCGGCGAGGCGCACGAGGTCCAGGGAGGCGGCGATGGCCTGGGCGGAGGACTGTCCCGAGCGGACGGGGACGAGGTCGAGGACGGAGAGGCGCGGCGAGGTAGTCATCGCCTGGTGCAACCCCGGGATACGGCCGGGGTATTCCTGCGCGGCCGCTGGGTGCGGAGTACGTGTCGTCGTCGGGCAGGTTTCGCGACACGTACTCCGCACCCGGCCGGACGGTCAGCGGCGCAGCGCCTGCTCGACGTCCTCGATCAGGTCGAGCGGGTCCTCGAGGCCGATCGACAGGCGCACGGTCGTCTCCGCGATCCCGACGGCGGCACGCCCGTCCGGCCCCAGCTTGCGGTGCGTCGTGGTCGCGGGGTGCGTGATGAGCGACTTGGCGTCACCCAGGTTGTTGGAGATGTCCACGACCCGCAGCGCGTCGAGGAACTGGAACGTGCGCTTCTTGAGGAGCTCGGGGTCGGTGCCCGGGGCGTCGGCGCCCGGCACGTCGAGGTTGAACGTCACGACCGTCCCGCCCCCGCTCTGCTGGGCCTTGGCGAGCTCGACCTGCGGGTGCGAGGCGAGGAACGGGTAGCGCACGGCCGTGACGCCGGGCAGCTCCTCGAGCGCGGTCGCGACCTGGAGGGCCGAGGCGTTCTGCGCCTTGACGCGCACCGACAGCGTCTCGAGCCCCTTGACCAGGACCCAGGCGTTGAACGCGCTGAGAGAGGGGCCCGTGTTGCGGATGAAGGTCTGGACGGGTCCCTTGACGTACTCCTCGGAACCCAGGATCGCGCCGCCCAGCACGCGGCCCTGCCCGTCGATGTGCTTGGTCGCCGAGTACACGACGACGTCGGCGCCGAGCTCGAGCGGCTTCTGCAGGACGGGGGTGGCGAACACGTTGTCGAGCACGACGACGGCACCCGCGGCGTGCGCGAGCTCGCTCACGCGGCGCACGTCGATCACGTCCTGCATGGGGTTGGACGGGGTCTCGAAGAAGACGACGTCCGCGGGGGTCGACAGCGCCTCCTCCCACTGCGAGAGCACGTGACCGTCGACGTAGTCGGTGCGCACGCCCCACTTGGCGAAGATCTCGTCGAAGATCACGAGCGACGAGCCGAACAGCGCGCGGGCCGCGACGATGCGCGACCCGGCACCGACCAGCGCCGCGAGCGAGGTGAAGACCGCGGACATGCCCGACGCGGTCGCGTAGCAGGCCTCGGCGCCCTCGATGAGGCGCAGCCGCTCCTCGAACGTGTGCACCGTCGGGTTGCCGTAGCGCGAGTAGATGAAGCGGTCGACCTCGCCCGTGAACGCGGCCTCGGCCTCCGCGGCGCTCCCGTACACGTAGCCCTGCGTGAGGAAGAGCGCCTCGCTCGTCTCCTCGAAGTTGGTGCGGGCGTGGCCGCCGCGCACCGCGAGCGTGTCGGGACGGACCGAACGGGGGAGGGGGCCACGACCCGAGCCGCCCGGGACGCCGGCGGGGATGCGGAGCACGCCGTCCCCGGTCGCGGCGCTCACGACTGCGTCCAGGGCAGGCCCGCGGCGCGCCAGCCGTCGGAACCACGGTGACCGGCGCCGTCGAGCGCTCCCTCGAAACCCTCGAGGACGTTGTACGCGGGACCCAGCCCCGCGGCGGTCGCGGCCTTGGCCGCGCCGATCGAGCGGGCTCCCGAGCGGCACAGGAAGACGACCGGACGCTCAGGGCTCAGCCCGGCCGCGGTGAGCTCCGCGACGAACGCCGGGTTCGGGCGGCCCGCGACGTCGACCCACTGGGTCAGGACGGGCGCGCGGCCCGTCGAGGACAGGTCGGGGACCCCGACGAAGCGCCACTCGGCGTCGGTGCGGACGTCCACGAGGACGGCGCTCGGGTCGTTCTGGAGAAGGGTCCACGCCTGCTGGGGCGTGATGTCGCCGGCGTACCCGTCGGCGGGACGGGCGTCGGGGACCGGGGCAGCGGTCGCGCGGTCGGGGGCACTCATGGTGATCCTCCATCGGTCGTGGCGGTAGCACCCTCGCCCGTCACCGGGGGGTTGCTGCGGCGTCATCGTGCCAAGTCACTCAGCCGCTCTGGATGGTTGCGTCGGATCGTACGCCACCGTGACCACGGAAAAGAACAGGTGTCTCGCAGGGTGGTCGGGCTAGGTTCCTGCGCATGAGCCACCTCCCCGAACCCGACCGCGCGCCCGACCAGGCCGAGGAGCCCCTGGCCGGTGGGAACTCGACGACCGTGGTGCGGCGAGGCGACACCGTCCGCCGCACCGCAGGGCCCTGGACGCCCACGGTCCAGGCGCTCCTGCGGCACCTGCGCGCACAGGGCGTCGCCGAGGTGCCGGAGCCGCTCGGGACGGACGAGCAGGGGCGCGAGGTGCTGTCGTTCCTCCCCGGTGACGTCGGGAACTACCCGCTGCCACCGTGGGTCTGGGACGAGTCGGTGCTCCGGGACGCGGGCGCGCTGCTGCGGCGCGTGCACGACGCGAGCGTCGGGTTCCTCGACACAGGCGCCGCCGCCCTCGTCCCCGACGCTCTGCCGGCGGCCCCCACCTGGCAGACCGCACCGCACGAGCCTGCCGAGGTCGTGTGCCACAACGACGTCGCCCCGTACAACCTGGTCTTCCGTGACGGGGCCGTGGTCGGGCTCATCGACTTCGACACCGCGAGCCCCGGCCCCCGGATCTGGGACCTGGCCTACCTCGGCTACCGGCTCGCGCCCCTCGTGGCGGACGCGGGGGAGTCGGAGGGGAGCGACGTCGTCGGGCGGCTGGACCCGTTGGCGCGCCTCGACGCCCTGGTCCGCGCGTACGGGATGCCGTACTCGCGCCGGGAGGTCCTGACCGTCGTGGTCGCGCGGCTCGACGAGCTCGCGGCGTTCACGGACGAGCGTGCGGCCGCGACCGGACGCGACGACTTCCGGGAGCACGCGGCCATGTACCGCTCCGACGCGCAGCGGGTCGAGAGTCTCGCGACAGCGTCCGATTCGCCGGATCTGCCCACCTGACAGGTTGCCTCTGCTCATCATCCGAGACGCTGTGCCCACCGGTTGACACGCTCCGCGCGCCTCGACCATCCTGGACACCAGGTCATGAGTGCCAGCGCAAAACCCCGGTTTGCTGGCCGGCAACCCTCCTCCGCGGTGGGGTGCCCCGGGTGACGACCAGGTCCCTCTCTATCAGGAGGGGGGCAAGCGCGGAGGGGCCGGCACGGCGAACTCCGACGACCACCGGAGGACGTGCCATGAGCGCACATGCAGTCATCGAAGCCCCTACCTCGTGTGCCGTGCTGCCCGTCGTGGGCAGCGACACCCTGGTCCCCCTCGTCGACGGGCGCAGCGTCCCGTACGCGAACCTCGACGTCGCGGCCTCGGCACCGGCGCTCCAGGTCGTGGCCGACCGGGTCACCGAGGTCCTGCCGCTGTACGCGAGCGTGCACCGCGGCGCGGGCTACCTCTCCCAGGTGTCGACGGCCCTCTACGAGGCTGCGCGTCAGACCATCGGCGCGTTCGTGGGGGCGCGCGAGGACGACGTCACGATCGTCACGCGCAACACCACGGACTCCCTCAACCTCCTCGCGGGCTGCGTCCCGGCCCAGGCCGACGGCTCGCCGGGGCGTGTGCTCGTCCTCGACGTCGAGCACCACGCGAACCTCCTGCCCTGGCAGCGCACGGGGGGCGCCACGGTCCTGGTCGGCGGTGCGACCGTCGCCGAGACCCTGTCGGGCCTGCGCGCCGAGCTCTCGCGCTTCCCGTACGCGCTCGTCGCGATCACGGGGGCCTCGAACGTCACGGGCGAGTCGCTGCCCCTCGCCGAGGTCGTGGCCGCGGCGCACGACGCCGGCGCGCGCGTCCTGCTCGACGGCGCACAGCTCGTCCCGCACCGCGGCGTCTCGCTCGCCGCGAGCGACGTGGACTACGTCGCGTTCTCTGGGCACAAGACGTACGCGCCGTTCGGTGCGGGCGCGCTCGTGGGCCGCCGCGACTGGCTCGACACCGGCACGCCCTACCTCGCCGGCGGCGGCGCGGTGCGCAACGTGACGCTCGACGGCACCACGTGGCAGAGCGCCCCGGCGCGGCACGAGGCCGGGTCGCCCAACGTGATCGGCGCGGTCGCGCTCGCCTCCGCGTGCGACGCGCTCGCGGCCCTCGAGCCCGGCGTGCTCGTCGCGCACGAGACCGAGCTGCGGGCCCGCCTCGTCGAGGGCCTGGAGGCGATCGACGGCGTACGCGTCGTGCGCGCCTGGGCCGACGCGGTCGACCCCGTGGGGGTCGTGACGTTCTCGGTCGACGGTTCCGACGCGGGGCTGGTCGCGGCCTACTTGTCGGCCGAGCACGGCATCGGCGTGCGCGACGGCCGCTTCTGCGCGCACCCGCTCCTGGCGCGGCTGGGCTTCCCGGCGGGGGCGATCCGGGCGTCGATCGGGGTCGGCACCACGGGTGAGGAGATCGACCGGCTCGTCTCCGCGCTGCGCACCTGGGTGAGCGAGGGGGCGAAGGCCCGGTACGAGGTCGTGGACGGCTGCTGGGTCGTGAGCGACGACCCGCGACCGCTCCTGCAGGTCGCGGGGCTCTCGGGCCTGTTCGCGACGGCCGCCGCGGGCAACATCACGGCCGCCGTGGGCTGCGGACCCGCCCCCGCCTGAGCACCCTCTGACCTGCGGAGACGCTGCCTGGAGCGCAACGTTCACCGGGGCGTCACCTCACCGTTCACGAACGACCGTTCCGTGGTCTTGGCGGCGACGCCTGCGTGTGTTCTGATATGCGCTGTGCAGCACGATGTCCACCTTGAAGGCCACGGGTTCCGCCTCGAACCCCTGGCTGTCGCGCACGCCGGTGCGCTGGCCCAGATCGTCGATCCGTCGATGTGGGCAGGCATGAGTGCGACCCTCCCCGAGGGGGAGGTCGGGATGGTGAACTTCATCGAGGACACCCGCGCCACGCGCGCGCTGACGGCGTTCGCCGTCGTCGACGCGGGCTCGGGTCTCGTGGTGGGGAGCACCGCTTTCCGTGACCTGTCGCTCGACGACAGGCGCGTGGAGATCGGGCGGACCTTCTACGCCCGTTCCACGTGGGGGAGCCTCGTCAACCCGGTCTCGAAATGGTTGCTGCTCCGACATGCGTTCGAGTCGTGGGACGTGCACCGTGTCGGCTTCCGGGTCGACGCGCGCAACACGCGCTCCCTCGCCGCGATGCGTCGCCTCGGCGCGTACGAGGAGGGCGTCATGCGTGGTCACCGCACGGCTCCCGACGGGACCCGGGCCGACTCGGTGTGCTTCTCGATCCTGGCGCACGAGTGGCCCGGCGTCGAGCTCGGCCTGCTCGCCCGGATCATGAGCCCGCGCATCGTGCCCGTGCTCGGCCCGGTCGGGCTCACCGCCACCGGGGAGCCCGACGCCGTGGGTCCTGGGGCCGGGGTGCCCGTGGGACCGCCGGTCCTCACGGTGGTACCGGCCGTCGGCGAGCTGTCGCTCGCGGGGGCCGGCGGCTTCGACGCCGTCGCAGGGTCGTCCCCCGACCGCGCCGCGGCCGCCGACCTGCCCCCGGTCATCGCGCTCTGACCGGTTCGTCCCCCCTGTCCACAGCACCGCCCCGGGACCCAGATGGGTCCCGGGGCGGTCTTCGTCGGGGCGTCAGTCCTTCTTGAAGGCGTCCTTGACGTCGTCGCCGGCCTGCTTGACGTTGGCCTTCGCCTGGTCGGCGTGGCCCTCGGCCTCGAGGCGCTCGTTGCCGGTCGCCTTGCCGGTGCCTTCCTTGACCTTGCCCTTGGCCTCTTCGGCACCGTGCTTGATCTTGTCTCCCAGTCCCATGGGGTCCTCCCTCGGTGTTGGTGGGTGCTTCCTGACGACCGTAGGCAGGGCTGCCGGGGACTCGCATCTCGGAGGACGGGCGGTCCACGAGACCTTCACAAGTGGTCGGGCAGGATGCCCGCATGGAGAACGACGTCGTCCTGGAAGGGTTCGGGCTGCGCCTCGAACCGCTCGCCGAGCAGCACGCGCCCGCGCTCGGCGCGTTCGTCGACGACGCCCTGTGGGCCGGGATGTCGTCGCCCACGCCGCGCGGTACGCCCGCCATGTCCGCCTACGTGCGCGAGGCGGTGGCGGCGCCGGGGCGCCTGGCGTGGGCCGTCGTCGGGCCGGTGGCTCCGGGTTCCGGGCCCGACGGCGTCACGTCCGTCCGCGGCAGCACCTCGCTCTACGAGTGGTCGCCCTCGCAGGGCCGCGTCGAGCTCGGCTCGACCTTCTACGACCGGCCCTGGTGGGGCGGGGTGACCAACCCGGCGTGCAAGTACCTGCTGCTGCAGCACGCGTTCGAGGTGCTCGACGTCGAGCGCGTCGCGCTGCGGGCCGACGCTCGCAACGCGCGGTCGATCGCGGCGATCCAGCGGCTCGGCGCGATCCCCGAGGGGGTGCTGCGCAGCCACCGTGTCGCGCCCGACGGGTCGCGCGGCGACACAGCCTACTTCTCGATCCTCGCGGACGAGTGGCCGGCCGTGCGGGACGGGTTGCTGGACCGCGTGCATCGCCTGCCGCCGGGGCAGCGGTCGAGGTGACGGGCTGACGCGAGCCGCCCCTGTGGCCTCTTTCCCCGATCCTCCTTAGGTTGGAAGGATGCCTGCGCGGACCTGCGACGGGCCGACCGATCGCTGGAGGGCTGTTGACGATCGAGGGCGCACGACCGGCAGGACCAGCGGTCGACCCGGACGACCGGGCCTTCTTCGGGCACCCGCGGGGCCTGTCGACCCTGTTCGGTCTCGAGGTCTGGGAGCGGTTCTCCTTCCTCGGGATGCAGGCGATCCTCGTCCTGTTCTTCACGGCGACCGTCGCGGACGACGGGCTCGGGATGGCGGCGGGGCCGGCCGCATCGATCGCGGCGGGCTACGGGACGATGGTCTACCTGGTCTCGGTCGGGGGCGGGTGGATCGCGGACCGGGTCCTGGGCTCGTACCGCGCGGTCCTGTGGGGCGGCATCCTCATCGCGTGCGGGCACTACACCATGGCGATCCCCGCCGAGCTCTCGACGTGGCTCGGGCTGGTCCTCATCAGCCTGGGCACGGGCCTGCTCAAGCCCAACGTGTCGACCCTCGTGGGCAAGCTCTACTCGACCACCGACGAACGCCGGGACGCCGGGTTCGCGCTCTACTACATGGGCATCAACGTCGGGGCGTTCTTCGGGCCCCTCGTGACGGGGTGGCTCGGTGCCGACGTCGGCTGGCACTGGGGGTTCTCGGCCGCCGCGATCGGTATGACCGCAGGAGTGGTGCAGTACGTCGTCGGTCGCAAGCACGTCCCCGGGCACGGGCGCGGCCCCGAGGCGCCACTGCCACCGGCCGTGATGCGCCGGACCCTGTGGATCCTGGGAGGCGCCGCGGCAGGGGTGGTGATCCTCGCCGTCGGGCTCGCGCTCGTGGGGCGGCTCAGCATCGCGGGCGTCGTCGACGCGCTGACCGTGGTCGCCATGGCCGCCCCGATCGTCTACTTCACCGTCATGTTCCGCAGCCCCCGCGTGACGGGGGAGGAGCGCGGCCGCCTGCGGCCGTTCCTCGTGCTGTGGTTCGCGTCGGTCGCGTTCAACTTCGTGCTCTTCCAGGCGTACAGCGTCCTGATCCTGCTGGCCGACCAGCACGTCGAGCGCACGATCTTCGGGTGGGAGGCTCCCGCGGCCTGGTTCAGCTCGTTCCTGGGCGGCGTCGAGGTGCTCGTCGCGCCCGTGGTCGCGGCGCTGTGGACCTGGCTCGGGCCCCGACAGCCGCACGCGTCCAAGAAGATCGCGATCGGCGCGCTGCTCGGCGGGCTGTCCTACCTGGTCCTCGTGCCCGCCGTGACGGGGCAGAGCGGCGACTGGAAGATCGCCGTGTGGTGGCTCCTGGCCTCGCTCCTGCTGCTCGGCCTCGGGGACGTGCTGCTCCAGACGACGGGCCTGTCCGCGACGACCAAGCTCGCCCCCGCGGCGTTCTCGAGCCAGTCGATGGCCGTGTGGTTCCTGTCGATCGCGCTCGCGAACGGTATCCAGGCGCAGACCGTCCGGTTCTACGGCGAGATCCCCGACGGCCTGTACTTCACGCTCAACGGCGCGGTCGCGGTGCTCGTCGCGGTCGTCGTCCTGGTCCTCTCGCCCTGGATGAAGCGGACCATGCACCCCGTCCACTGACCGGTGCGCGCCACCGGCACCACCCGAACGACTGCACCACCCGAACGACTGCACCACCCGAACGACCCAGCACCGGAGGAATGACCATGCGGTACGTGACCGAGCTCCCGTTCGAGACCACGGTCGAGGACCACTGGATACCCCTCGCCGACGGGACACGCCTCGCCGCGCGTGTCTGGCGACCGGTCGACCCCACGCCCGTCCCCGCGATCCTGGAGTACCTGCCGTACCGGCTGTCCGACTGGACCGCCCCGCGCGACGCGCAGCGCCACCCGTACTACGCGGGCCACGGGTACGCGTCGGTGCGCGTCGACATCCGCGGCAGCGGGAACTCGGACGGCCACCAGGACGACGAGTACTCCCCGACCGAGCTCGCCGACGGCGTCGCGGTCGTCGAGTGGCTCGCCGCGCAGGAGTGGTGCAGCGGCAAGGTCGGGATGTTCGGCATCTCGTGGGGAGGGTTCAACGCCCTGCAGGTCGCGGCCCTCGCGCCCGAGGCGCTCGCGGCGATCGTCACGGTGTGCTCGACCGACGACCGGTACGACAACGACGTGCACTACACGGGCGGGTCCGTCCTCGCGGTCGACATGCACGCGTGGGCCGCGACCATGCTCGCGTTCTGCTCCCGGCCCCCGGACCCGGCCGTCGTGGGCGAACGATGGAAGGAGCAGTGGCTCGACCGCCTCGAGCACACCGAGCCGTTCGTCCACACCTGGCTCGACCACCAGACGCGCGACGACTACTGGCGCCACGGCAGCGTCGTCGAGGACTACTCGGCGATCACAGCCGCGGTGCTCGCGGTCGGCGGGTGGAACGACCCCTACCGCGACACGGTCCTGCGGCTCGTCGCCGCGGGGGACCAGGCGGCCGAGGGCGACCGCGCCCTGGGCGGCCCGGTCCGGGGGATCGTCGGCCCCTGGTCGCACCAGTACCCCGACCGCGGGCTGCCGCCCGGCCCCTCGATCGGGTTCCTCCAGGAGACCCTGCGCTGGTGGGACCAGTTCCTCAAGGACGAGGACACGGGCGCGCTCGACGAACCGGCGCTGCGCGCGTGGGTCACCGAGTCCGTGCCGCCCGCCACGGTCTACGACGAGCTGCCCGGCCGCTGGGTCGGGGAGGCGCAGTGGCCGTCCCCGCACGTCCGGCCCACGGTGCTCCCGCTCGCGGGAGCGCCCGGTGGAACGGACGACACCGACACCGACGACGACGCGGGTGCCCCCGTGCTCCGCACGACCGCCCCGCTCGTCACGCAGCTTCCCGCCCACCGGGGACCTGCGAGCGGCGGGCCGACGGCCCCGGCGGACGTGCCGCCGTCGTGCCTCGTGGCCTCTCCGCAGCACACCGGGATCGACGCGGGGCGCTTCTTCCCGTTCGGCAACGACGCGGACCTGCCGCCCGACCAACGCGAGGAGGACGGGCGGTCGGTGTGCTTCGACTCGGCCCCGCTCACCCAGCGGCTCGAGATCCTGGGCCGTGCACGGGTCCGCCTGCGCCTGTCGTCCGCGGGCGACAAGGGGCAGGTCGTGGCGCGGCTGTGCGACGTGGGCCCCGACGGCTCGTCGACGCTCGTGACCCGTGGCGTGCTCAACCTGTCGGCCCGCGAGGGGCGCGACCGCGTGGTCCCCTGGGAACCCGGCACGACGCACGACGTGACGTTCGAGCTCAGCGGCGTGGGGTACGCCCTCGCCCCCGGGCACCGGCTCCGGCTCGCGGTCTCGTCGGCGTACTGGCCGTGGGTGTGGCCGCAGCCGGGCGGTGCGGCGCTCGCGGTCGCGCCCGCGGGCAGCTCTCTCGAGCTCCCGGTGCACGACGGCGCAGCCCCCGGCGGGCACCCCGTCGTCACCTTCGAGGAGCCCGAGCAGGCGCCCCCGCTCGGTGTCGTCTACCCGCAGGACGCGGACCAACGACCCGAGCGACGCGTCGTGCGCGACGTCGCGGCGGACGAATGGCTCCTGGAGGTCGACCCGCGGTACGGCGGGACGCGCGTCTACCCGGACGGCCTCGAGTTCACCGAGGACGCGCTCGAGCGCTACTGGATCGGGCGCGACCCGCTGAGCGCACGCACGCGTTCCGACTGGAGCGTGCGGCTGCGCAGGCCAGGGGCCACACCGTCCGACCTCGCGTGGGACGCGAGCGTCGTGACGCGCTCGGAGATCTCGTGCGACGCCGAGTTCTTCCACACCGACGACGAGGTCGTGGCGCGCGACGGCGAGGACGTGGTGTTCGAGCGCAGGTGGCGGCGCAGCATCCGCCGCACTGCGGGGTGAGCTCCGCCGAGAAGTGAGCAGACGCCCCTGATCTGACCCGATCAGGGGCGTCTGCTCACTTCTCGGCGAGCGGCAGGAACAGCGTTCAGCGGGGCGTGACCGTCCCGCTGAAGTGGCGCTTGCCGCTCCGGCCGTTCCAGCCTGCGTACGTGAAGATGCCCGGGTGAGCGGCGTCGTCGGGTGTTCGGGTGATGGCGACCTGGACCGTGCCCGGAAGCAGGACCGGCTTCTCGAACTCGACCGTCCAGTCGTAGGCGTCGCCGCGAGCGGCGCCGACCTCGGCCAGCGCGCGGGCCGCCGTGTACATGCCGTGCGCGATGGTCCGCGGGAAGCCGAACGCCTTGGCGCCCAGGGCCGAGGTGTGGATGGGGTTGCGGTCGCCGGAGATCGCGCCGTACGCGCGCCCGGTCCCGCTGCCGAGCTCCCAGCGTGCGGTCGGGAGCGGTGGCACGAAGTCCTCGCGGGGCGCCTCCTCGGTCCGCTGAGAGGGCGCCTCCTCCTCCGACGGCAGACCGAACCCCTTGGCCAGGTACGTCGAGACGCCGCGGTACGCGAGCTCGCCGCCCGTGCTCACCTCGGTCACGAGGTCCACCTGGACCCCGCGCCGGTGCGCGCGCAGGTTCTCGGCGGTCGCGCGCACCTCGAGCACGTCGCCGACCCGCACGGGCTGATGCAGCGACACCGCGTTCGACACGTGCACCAGGCCCAGCAGCGGCAGCGGGAAGTCGCCGCGGACCATGAGGGCGGTCGCGAGCGGGAACGCGAGCACGTGCAGGTAGCCCGCGGGCAGGGTGTCGTCGACACGCTCGCCGACCAGCCGCTGGTACGCGGTCAGGTGCTCGGTCACGTCCGCGGTCGGGACGTCGGCGACGCGGTAGACGACGTCCGGCAGGACGACGTCGCGCGGCCCGGGAAGGACGCGCCCCACGGGGGAGCGGGTCACGGCGATCCGGCCCGACGACGCCACGCCCCTCGCATACAGGCCGCCGAGCCCCGGCAGCGTGGGCAGCGTGACGAGACGCGGGTTGCGGCGCTCGGGGGCCTCCTGCGCGGCGGCCGTCACGCGCCCACCAGGCTCTGGCCGCACACGCGCAGCACCTGGCCGTTGACGCCCGCCGCGGCCGGGGACGCGAGGAACGCGACGGCCTCGGCGACGTCGATCGGCAGGCCGCCCTGCTGGAGCGAGGACACGCGGCGGGCCATCTCGCGCTGGACGAGCGGGATCGAGGCGGTCATGTCGGTCTCGATGAACCCGGGCGCGACGGCGTTGGCCGAGCCGCCGAGCGGGGCCAGGAGGCGCGCGGTCGCGCGCGTGTGCCCGATGACCCCGGCCTTGGAGGCGCCGTAGTTCGTCTGGCCCCGGTTGCCCGCGATGCCGCTCGTCGAGGCGAGCGAGACGATGTGCGGCGCCTCCGAGAAGCCGTTCGCGCCCAGCAGGTACTCGTTGATCCGCAGCTGCGAGAGCAGGTTGACCGCGATGACGGCGTCCCACTTGTCGGGGGACATGTTGGCGAGCAGCTTGTCGCGCAGGATCCCGGCGTTGTGGACCAGGATGTGCAGTCCGCCGTGGCGGGTCCGGGCGTGCTCGAGGATGCGGGCTCCCGCGTCCTCGGCCGTCACGTCGAGCTGCAGGGCAGTGCCCTTGATCTCGTTGGCGACCTTCGCGAGGGACTCGCCCGCGGCGGGGACGTCGACCACGACGACCGTCGCGCCGTCGCGTGCGAGCGTGCGGGCGATGGCTGCGCCGATCCCGCGGGCGGCGCCCGTCACGACCGCGACGCGGCCCGCGAGGGGGCGGTCCCAGTCGGGGGTGCTCTCGGTCGCGGCCGGGCCCACGTGCAGGAGCTGCCCGTCGACGAACGCCGAGCTGCCCGACAGGAAGAACCGCAGCGTGGCCAGGGCCGACCCCGAGTCCGGTGCGGCGCCGTCCGTGAGCTGGATGCCGTTGGCCGTTGCGCCCGCGCGCAGCTCCTTGGCGAGCGAGCGCAGGAACCCGTCGACGCCCTGGCGGGTCGCCGCGAGCAGGGGAGTGTCGTCGTCGGCCGGTGCGCGCGAGACGGTCACGACGCGCCCGCTCGGCGCGAGGCGGCGCAGGTTCGCGCCGAGCTCGAGCACGGGAGCCGAGAAGTCAGCGGGGCTGGTGGCGCCCGTCAGGACGACGACGACCGCCCCCCAGCGGGTCTCCCCGTCGCCGGCGTTCTGCCGGACGTCGAGGTCCCACCCGAGCAGGGCCTGCGCGACGGCGTTCGTGTCCTTGGCCGAGCCGGGCTCGCCGATCACGAGCACCGGGCCGGGCACGAGCGGGTCGCCCGGGCGGTAGCGGCGCAGGACCGCGGGCCGGGGCAGGCCGAGCTTCTTGGCGAGGGTCTTGGTGAAGCCCGAGTTGACGGCGGACAGGTACTTGTCGGTCATGGTGGGCTCCCTCAGCTCTCGGTGCTCTGTGCGGGCGTGGCGGCCGGGCTCGCGGCGCTCTCGAGGATCGCGGCGAGGCCCAGGCCACCGGCCGCGCAGATCGAGATGAGCGCGCGGGCCGGGCGGCCCGTCTCGCGCGCCTTGTCGGCCACGAGCTTCGCGGCCGTCGCGACGATGCGCCCGCCGGTCGCGGCGAACGGGTGACCTGCGGCGAGCGACGACCCGTGGACGTTGAGACGAGACCTGTCGATCGAGCCGAACGCACCGTCGAGCCCGAGCTCGGTGCGGCAGTAGTCGTCGTCCTCCCATGCGGCCAGCGTGGTCAGGACGGTCGAGGCGAAGGCCTCGTGGATCTCGTAGAAGTCGAAGTCCTGAAGCGCCAGGCCGTTGCGGGCGAGCAGGCGGGGGACCGCGTGCGCGGGGGCCATGAGCAGCCCCTCGTGGCCGTGCACGAAGTCGACCGCAGCGGACTCGGCGTCGACCACGCGGGCGAGGACGGGCAGGTCGTGGTCGGCCGCCCACTCGCGCGACCCGAGCAGGACGACCGAGGCGCCGTCGGTCAGAGGGGTCGAGTTGCCGGCGGTCATGGTAGGCAGGGCGGGGCCTGCCGCCGCCGCGCCAGCGGACCCTCCGGCCGCCGCCCCGTGCGTGGGTGCGCTCGGCGTGAGGTGCTTGCCGAAGACCGGCTTGAGCGACGCGAGCTTCTCGGCGGACGAGTCGGCGCGCATGTTCTGGTCCTGCGTCAGGCCGCGGAACGGGGTCACGAGGTCGTCGAAGAACCCTGCCTTCCAGGCGGCGGCGAGGTTCAGGTGGCTGTTCAGGGCGACCTCGTCCTGCGCCTCGCGGCTGATGCCCCAGGCTGCGGTCGTGATCGCCTGGTGCTCGCCCATCGACAGGCCCGTCCGGGGCTCGCCCGTGCTGGGCGTCGACGGCGCCAGGTCGCCCGGGCGCACGGCGGCGAAGGCCTTGAGGCGAGCGCCCAGGGTCTTGGCGTGGCTGGCCTTGAGGAGCGCCTTGCGCAGCCCCTCGCTCACGGCGATGGGCGCGTCGGACACGGTGTCCGAGCCGCCCGCGACCCCCGACTCGATCTGGCCGAGGCGGATCTTGTTGGACACGGTCACGACGGCCTCGAGGCCCGTCGCGCACGCCTGCTGGAGGTCGAACGCGGGGGTCTGCGGCGAGAGCGAGGAGCCGAGGACGGACTCCCGGACCAGGTTGAAGTCGCGCGAGTGCTTGAGCACGGCACCGCCGACGACCTCGCCCAGCCGCTCGCCCTGGAGCCCGTAGCGCGCGACGAGGCCTTCGAGGGCGGCCGTGAACATGTCCTGGTTGCCGGCTCCCGTGTACTTGCCGCCCGCGCGGGCGAACGGGATGCGGTTGCCGCCCAGGACGTAGGCGTCGCGGAGGGCGGGAGTGCGCCCGGGCTGCTCGACGTGCTGCGCGTCCGGCCGCTCGTCGGTTCCGGGGGTGGTGGTCTGGGGTGTCTTCGGGGTGGCCACTTCGCCTGCTCTCTCTCGCGTCGTTGCTGAGGGTGGGGACCGCGGGCGCGATCCACGCGGTGTCCAAGACCCACAGTACCTGATACTCTCGGTACCGTGAGGTGGGTCACACCCCTCGCTCCCTGCGCCCCGGCGGCACCCGCCTCGAGGGGCGCCGCCCGGCCGGCCACTCGCGGACCGCCGGACGGACGACCAGGGACGACACCGACGTCGGGCACCACTGGAGGACTGCGTGATCAACGGCGACACGAACGGACGAGCCGGGAGACCCCGCACTGCCGTGCTCTCTCGCGACCCCGGACGCACCCCGCCCCCCGCCCCCGTGACCGACGGCCGCTCGACCCGCTGGGACGACCACCGAGCGATCCGTCGCGCCGAGCTCGTGCACGCGGCCCGCAAGGCCGTCCACAAGGGCGGTCCCGGGGTCTCCATGGACGAGATCGCGGCGGCCTCGGGCACGTCCAAGTCGATCATCTACCGCTACTTCGAGGACAAGACGGGGCTGCAGATCGCGATCGGCGCCTCGGTCGTGGGGCAGATGCACGACGCCCTGACCCAGGCTGCGGAGTCCGCCGAGACCCCGCGCCGCGCGCTGCGCGCCATGGTCGGCGTCTACCTCGAGATGATCGCGAGCTCGCCCAACGTCTACTACTTCGTGACCCGCACGGGCGCGATCGCAGGGACCGACGGCACGGCCCGCACCGCCTCCGCGCCCCTCGCGGCGTTCCTCGACTCCGTGACCCAGCTCGTCGCCCAGCCCTTCACGCGGGCGACAGACGTGAGCCCCGCCGACGCCGCCGCGTGGGCCGCGGGCGCCGTCGGGTTCGTGCGCGGGGCCGGCGAGTGGTGGCTCGGGAACCACGACGGGCCCGACGCCCCCGACCGCGACGAGCTCACCGAGCGCGTCGCCGCCTGGCTGTGGGGCGGGCCCGTCGGGGTCATGGCCCGCGGTCGGGGCGCGGCACCGGCTGCGGACGACACCGCCACCCCCTCGACCGACGACCTCTGAACCTCTCTCATGGCTACCACCGGCACACAGGAGTCCCGATGACCACCACCTCAGACCGCACCACCGCCCGCGACACCCGCGGCGACGGCGCAGCCGCCTCCACGTCGATCCCCGCCGCGGGCGTCACACCCTCGATGCCTGCGGGCGAGGTCCGCATCGACGTGGCCGACCTCTCCCACCAGCTCCTGGGCCGTTGGGCGGACCTGCGGGCCAAGGCTCGCGCGACCGCCGGCGAGGAGCGCTTCCACCGCATCGAGGGGCTCTCGCTCACCGAGCACCGCGAGCGCGTCATGGACCAGGTCAAGCAGCTCGTCGAGATCGGGCAGGTGCACCGCGGGTTCCCCACGCGGCTCGGCGGGCAGGACGACGCGGGCGGCAACCTGGCCGGGTTCGAGGAGCTCGTCGCCGCCGACCCCTCGCTCCAGATCAAGGCGGGCGTCCAGTGGGGTCTGTTCGCGTCGGCGATCCTGCACCTCGGCACGCCCGAGCAGCAGGACCGCCTGCTGCCGGGGGCGATGGACGCCTCCGTCCCCGGCGCGTTCGCCATGACCGAGACGGGTCACGGCTCGGACGTCGCCTCCATCGCGACGACCGCGACGTACGACGTCGCGACGCAGGAGTTCGTCGTCCACACCCCGTTCCGCGGGGCGTGGAAGGACTACCTCGGCAACGCGGCCGTCAACGGGACCGCGGCGGTCATCTTCGCGCAGCTCGTGACGAACGGCGTCAACCACGGCGTCCACGCGTTCTACGCGCCCATCCGGGAGACCGCTGCTGACGGAGGGGCCGGTGCTTTTCTGCCCGGCGTCGGCGGGGAGGACGACGGGCTCAAGGGCGGGCTCAACGGGATCGACAACGGGCGCCTGCACTTCACGCACGTCCGCGTCCCGCGCGAGAACCTCCTGGCCCGCTACGGCCAGGTCGCCGAGGACGGCACGTACACCTCGCCCATCGACAGCCCCGGGCGCCGCTTCTTCACGATGCTCGGCTCGCTCGTCCAGGGGCGCGTCTCGCTCGACGGGGCCGCGATCACCGCGTCGAAGCTGGGGCTCGCGACCGCGGTGACCTACGGCAACCAGCGCCGCCAGTTCAACGGTGCGTCGGCCGTCGACGAGGTCGTCCTCCTCGACTACGGCACCCACCAGCGCCGTCTCCTCCCGCGCATCGCGCAGACCTACGCGATGCACTTCGCGCACGACCGCCTGCTCGACCTGTTCGACACCGTGTTCTCGGGGGAGAACGACACCCCCGAGTCGCGCGAGGACCTCGAGACCATGGCGGCCTCCCTCAAGCCGATGAGCACGTGGTTCGCGCTCGACACGCTCCAGGAGGCGCGCGAGGCCTGTGGCGGCGCCGGGTTCCTCACCGAGAACCGGCTCACGAGCCTGCGCGCCGACCTGGACGTCTACGTCACGTTCGAGGGGGACAACACGGTCCTGCTCCAGCTCGTCGCGAAGCGGCTCCTGGCCGACTACGGCAAGGAGTTCAAGGACATCTCCCCGGGGCAGATGGCCCGGTTCGTCGTCGAGCAGGCGGCCGACGCCGCACTGCACCGCACGCCGCTCAAGCGCGCCGCGCAGACCATCGCGGACGTGGGCGACCCGCGCCGCGCCGTCGGGCACCTCAAGGACGTCGGCAACCAGCGCGACCTGCTGACCGACCGGGTCGAGACCATGGTCGCCGACGTCGCCGCGGCCCTGCGCCCGGCCCAGAAGGCCACGCCCGAGAAGGCCGCCGAGCTCTTCAACGAGCACCAGCACGAGCTCATCGAGATGGCGAGAGCGCACGCCGACCTGCTGCACTGGGAGGCCTTCACGCAGGCCCTCGACACGATCGAGGACGCGGGCACGCGCCAGGTCCTCACGTGGGTGCGCGACCTGTTCGGGCTCACGACCATCGAGCGCAACCTCGCGTGGTACCTCATCAACGGGCGCCTGTCGGCGCAGCGTGCGCGCACCGTCAGCGGGTACGTCGACCGCCTCGTCGCCCGCCTGCGCCCGCACGCCCAGGACCTCGTCGACGCCTGGGGCTACGGCCCCGAGCACCTGCGCGCCAAGATCGCGTCGGGGGCCGAGCAGGTCCGTCAGGACGAGGCCCGCGAGTACTACCGGCAGCTGCGCGCGAGCGGCGACGAGCCCGTGAGCGAGAAGTCGATCAAGGCGCGCGAGAAGGCAGCGGCGAAGGCGGCCCGCGGCGGGTCGAAGGTCGCCAGGCGCTGACGCCGTCTCGGCGCCGTCCGCGGTGCCGTCTCGGCGCCGAGCATGCGGTTGGCGTCGGAATCGCGGTGATTCCGGACGACAACCGCATGGTCGAGCAACGACAACCGCATGGTCGAGCAACGACAACCGCATGTTCGGCCCGGCTGCGGGCGTACGAACGACCTCGGACCGACGGCGGAGCGGTACCGCCACCGAGGGAACCCGGGACCCGCCCGCCCGACCTGACGACCACCAGCCGTCAGGTCGGGCCGGCGGGTCCCGTCGTGCGTCCGTGGGTCCGTGGGTCCGTGGGTCCGTGGGTCCGTGGGGCCGGTCGCTCGGACCGTCGCGGTCCCGGCGCGTCGTCCGTCGTCGGCCCGACGGCGAGTCCCCGGCATTGCTGTTGACGCACCTCGCGGACTTCGCCAGGCTGCACCGATGGCACCCGACCCCGTCCCCGACGCACCCGTCCCCGACGCCCCCGCGTCGGCAGGCTCGACCCCCGCACGCCCGACGCGCACCGAGCTCTGGCCTCCGTCCGGCCTGCGCGTCGTCTCGGGGGACCTCGAGCTGCGTCACCTCGACGAGGACCTCCTGTACCGGCTCGCCGTGGTCGGCGGTGAGGGCATCCACGACGAGGGGTTCATGCCCTTCATGTTCCCGTGGTCGCGCGGTTCGGCGGTCGAGGTCGGCCGCAGCATCCTGGCCTACCAGTGGGGCGCAGCGTCGCGGATCGCGCCCGCGTCCTGGGCGATCGAGCTGGCCGTGGTCCGCGACGGCGAGGTGCTGGGCGTGCAGGCCCTCACGGCGTCGGACTTCGTCGTGACACGTACCGCGGAGTCGGGCTCGTGGCTGGGGCGTCGGCACCAGGGGGCCGGCGTCGGCACGCTCGCGCGGCTCATGATCCTCGAGCTCCTCTTCGCGGGGTTCGACGCCCGGACGGCCACGACGTCCGCCTGGGAGGACAACGGCCCCTCGAACGGCGTCACGCGCAAGCTCGGCTACCGGCCCAACGGCATCGCGACGCTCGCCCGCGAGGGCAAGGCGGCTGCCGACGTCCGGTACCGCCTCGACCGCGAGGACTGGGACGCGCGCCCGGAGGCGCTGCGGCCCGAGGTCACGCTCCACGGCGTCGGACCGGTCAGGGAGATGCTGGGCCTCGACTGAGCGACCATGCGGTTGCTGTCGGTCGAGCATGCGGTTGGCGTCCGGATCCGGCCGATTCTCGACGCCAACCGCATGTTCGGCACCGAGAGGGGGCGGGGTCCGCCGGGGCTAGGGCGTGGGGTTGCAGCGGGCAGCGGCCGTCGCCAGGAACCCGACGTCCGGGCGCCACGGCTCCAGGTTCCACGTCTTCTTGTCGGTCGCGCCCAGGGCGTGGCAGTCGAACTGGTCGCGCATGGTCGTCGAGGCGGCCTCGGGCTCGCTCGCGACGAGCTGCGCCCAGGCGGTCGCCTCGCCCACGATGCCCGACTGCCGCGCCCACGGCGTCGGGTCGACCGCGAGCGAGCGTCCGCCCTCGCGGTTCCCCCAGGTCGCGCTGCGCACGCCCTGCGCGCCGAGCCACGTGGTCACGGTCCAGCCGTTCCCCGGACCGGCAGCGTCGCCCGTCGCGCTCCCGGTGCCCGACGGCGCCGCCCCCCGGGCCTTCACGTGCACCTCCGCGCGGGTCGGCGCCGCGACCACGACTCCTGCACGGCCCGCAGGTCCGGGCGCCTCCGTCACCTCCGGCGCCGACAGGCCGCCGACCGGGGTGCCCGCGGCGTCGTGGACCGTGATGCTGCCGTCGCTGTTGCGCACCAGTGAGCCGTCGGCGGGGGAGACGAGGTCGAGCGTCGCGGGCACCGCGGTGCGCACTGCGTCGGTGCCGTCGGTGCCGTCGGTGCCGTCGGTGCCGTCGGTGGGGCCGGTCGGGGTGCTCCCCGCCGAGGCGACGTTCGCCGCCTCGGCGGCGGGCAGCACGAACGCGACGCGGCTCGACCCGTCCTCGTCCGGGGTGACCGTGACGACCTCGCCTCCGGCGCTGGCGTCGTCGGCCGCCCCGAGCGGCACCGTCAGCACGAGCTCGATCCCGTCGGCCGAGAGGGCCTGCGTCACGGTCGCCCGCTCAGGTGACGGTGCCGTCGAGGGTTCCCCCGACGCGGCCCCCTCGGAAGCCGCGGACGTGGGCGGGACGGGAGCGGCGCCGTCGGGCGGGGAACATCCCGCCAGCAGGGCGGCCACGACGACGCCCACCACGGTGAGGGTGGAGCGGGGGCGGCGGCGAACGACGGGAGTCACCGTGCGAGGCTATCGCCGCTCGCCGAGGGGGCCGCACCCCGCCGCCCACGTGCCCGGGAACCGTCCGCCGCACGCGTTCCTGGACGCCCGACCCCACCGCTCCCGACCGCCGGTAAACTGGCCGCACCTGTGCAGCCCCGTGCCGGTCGCCTCCTCGATGACTCGCTCGTCGAAACGCGCCGGCTGGCACGCCACCCCGAGGGATTCGATGACCGCCCCCAGCAACGCCCCGACGCCCGCCGCAGCGACCTCCGAGCACCGGCCGCACCTCGACACGGTCGAGCGCGCAGCCGCCACCCCCGACGAGGCGCAGCCCTTCGCGGAGCTCGGCCTCAAGCCGGACGAGTACCAGCGCATCCGCGACATCCTCGGGCGGCGCCCCACGGCCGCCGAGCTCGCGATGTACTCCGTCATGTGGTCGGAGCACTGCTCGTACAAGTCGTCCAAGGTGCACCTGAGCACGTTCGGCAAGAAGACGACCGACGAGATGAAGAAGCACCTCCTCGTCGGCATCGGCGAGAACGCGGGCGTCGTCGACATCGGTGACGGCTGGGCCGTGACGTTCAAGGTCGAGTCCCACAACCACCCGAGCTTCGTCGAGCCCTACCAGGGCGCCGCGACGGGCGTCGGCGGGATCGTCCGCGACATCATCTCGATGGGTGCACGCCCCGTGGCTGTCATGGACCAGCTGCGCTTCGGCGCGGTCGACCACCCGGACACCGCGCGCGTCGTGCACGGCGTCGTGTCGGGCGTCGGCGGCTACGGCAACTCCCTCGGCCTGCCGAACATCGGCGGCGAGCTCGTGTTCGACTCGTCGTACCAGGGCAACCCGCTCGTCAACGCGCTGTGCATCGGCGTGCTGCGCCACGAGGACATCCACCTCGCCAACGCCTCGGGCGTCGGCAACAAGGTCGTCCTGTTCGGTGCGCGCACGGGCGGCGACGGCATCGGTGGCGCCTCGATCCTCGCGTCCGAGACGTTCGAGGACGGCGTCCCCGCCAAGCGCCCCTCGGTCCAGGTGGGCGACCCCTTCATGGAGAAGGTCCTCATCGAGTGCTGCCTCGAGCTCTACGCGGCACGCGTCGTCGAGGGCATCCAGGACCTCGGTGCGGCCGGCATCTCGTGCGCCACCTCGGAGCTCGCCTCCAACGGTGACGGCGGCATGCACGTCGAGCTCGACTCGGTCCTGCTGCGCGACCCGTCGCTCAACGCGGGCGAGATCCTCATGTCGGAGTCGCAGGAGCGCATGATGGCGGTCGTCGCTCCCGACAAGCTCGACGAGTTCCTCGCCATCACGAGCAAGTGGGACGTCGAGACGTCCGTCATCGGCGAGGTCACCGGCACCGGTCGCCTCACGATCGACCACCAGGGCGAGCGCATCGTGGACGTGGACCCCAAGTCCGTGGCGCACGAGGGCCCCACCTACCACCGCCCCTACGCGCGCCCCACGTGGATGGACGGCCTCAACGCGGACACCGTGGTTGCTGCCGCGCTGGCACGTCCCGAGACCGCCGACGAGCTCCGCGCGACCGCGCTGCGCCTGCTCGGCTCGCCCAACCTCGCGTCGAAGGAGTGGGTCACCAACCAGTACGACCGCTTCGTCCAGGGCAACACGGCCCTCGCCCAGCCCGACGACGGCGGCGTGATCCGCGTCGACGAGACCACGGGCCTCGGGGTCGCCCTCGCGACCGACGCCAACGGCCGCTACGCCAAGCTCGACCCGCGCACGGGCGCCCAGCTCGCGCTCGCCGAGGCGTACCGCAACGTCGCCACGACCGGCGCCCGCCCGCTCGCCATCACCGACTGCCTCAACTTCGGCTCCCCCGAGGACCCCGACTCCATGTGGCAGCTCGTCGAGGCCATCGAAGGCCTGGCCGACGCGTGCCAGACCCTCGGCGTCCCCGTCACGGGCGGCAACGTCTCGCTCTACAACGGCACGGGCGAGCCCGGGCAGATCGACTCCTCGATCCACCCGACGCCCGTCGTCGGCGTCCTCGGCGTGCTCGACGACGTCGCGCACGCCACCGGGTCCGGCTGGCGCGAGGCCGGGGAAGCGATCTACCTCCTCGGCACGACCCGTCCCGAGCTCGACGGCTCCGCCTGGGCCGACGTCGTCCACCAGCACCTCGGTGGCGTGCCCCCGCAGGTCGACCTCGCGGCCGAGCGCGCACTGGCCGGGGTGCTCGTCAACGCGAGCCGCGACGACCTGGTCTCCGCCGCGCACGACCTCTCCGAGGGCGGCCTGGTCCAGGGCCTCCTCGAGGCGTCGCTGCGCTTCGGGACCGGCGCCAAGGTCTCGATCGACGCCCTCGCCGCGCGCGACGGCGTGACCCCGTTCGAGGCCCTGTTCTCCGAGTCGACGGCCCGTGCGCTCGTCGCCGTGCCGCGCGGCGAGGAGACCAAGCTGGTCGACGCGTGCGTCGCGCGCGGCGTGCCCGTCCTCAAGATCGGCGAGACCGGCACCGAGCCCGCCGAGGTCAGCGAGACCGGGGAGTCGCTCGAGATCGAGGGCATCTTCACGATCCCGCTGAGCGAGGCCGACCAGGTGTTCCGCGCGACGCTGCCGGGGATCTTCGGCTAGTCGTCAGGCCGCCGACGGGGCGGGGCGCGCGAGGTCTTCCTCGGGCGCCCCGCCCCGTCGGCGTTCGCGAGATGCGGCCAGCCGGGGTCTGGAACCGTCCCGGACCCCAGTTGGCCGCATCTCGCGGTCGTCGTGAGGCCCCACCCGGTGCGGCGGCTCGCCGAGATCGGGCTCGTCGTCGGTTCCGGGGTTGCCTGGCCGACAACGGGCAGCATCTCGGAGGTCGACGACGCCCGCCCCAGGGCAACGCGGCCGCGTTCACAGAATCCCTCCGCGCGCTGCACCGGGTCTGCCCGTCGCCCGGGACCGACCGGCCCGGAACCGCCCGAATCGGTCGATAGGGTCGCTGCATGACAGGGGACAGCAGCGCCGCGGGGACCAGCGACGACGGTGGCCGCGCGCCCGGCCCCGAGCCCGACGTCGCCCCCGCACCCGCACCCGCCACCCCGCCCGACCTCGCCCCCGCCCCGGCGAGCCGACGTCGCCCGGGTGGGCGCGCCGTCGGGCTGGTGCTGTGGGTCCTGGGCGGGGTGGTCCTGGCCATGACGCTCGTGCGCGCCGTCCCGTACGACGGCGTCACGCCCCTCGCGCAGGTCGTCGGCGCCACGCCGTGGGTCGTCCCCCTCACGCTGCTGGTCGCCGCGGCGGCCCTGGCCCTGCGGCGCCGGCTGCTCGCGACCCTGTGCGGGGTCGCGCTCGCGGCGCAGGTCGTGTGGGTCGCCCCGTTCGTCGTGCCGGGTCCCGGCGTCGACGGCATCGAGGCGGGTGCCCAGGGGACGCTGCGGGTCCTGACGGTCAACGCGTACTTCGGGCAGGCGGACGCCGCCGCAGTGGTGCAGATGGTTCGTGACCAGGACGCCGACGTGCTCGCGGTCGTCGAGCTCACGGCCGACTTCCACGACCGGCTCGAGGCCGCGGGGATCGAGGCGGTCATGCCGCACCACGTCGACGCCAAGGTGGGCACGGGCTCGCCCGGGAGCGGCCTGTGGAGCCGGACAGTGCTCTCCGACCCCGACACCAGCGAGTGGAGCACGTTCGCCATGCCCGCAGCCACGGTCGACGTGGACGGCACGCCCGTGCGTGTGACCGCGGTCCACCCCGTCCCGCCGCTGCCCGAGATCACGGGCGTGTGGCACCAGGAGATGGCCGACCTTGCCCGGCGCGCGCACGACGAGCCCCTGGCCCAGGTGCTGCTGGGCGACTTCAACGCGACGTACGACCACGCGTCGTTCCGCGCTGTCCTGGGCGACCGGTTCCGCGACGCGACGCGCACGGCAGGGCACGGCCTGAACCTGTCGTGGCCCGTGGGGGAGCGGGTCCCGACGTTTCTCGACCTCGACCACGTCGTGGTCGAGGCGGGCATGCGGGTCGACGACGTCGACTCGCTCGTCGTTCCCGGCTCCGACCACCGGGCGCTCGCGGTCACCGTGCAGGTCGCCCCGTGAGCGTCGCCGCGCCGACGACCACCGATCACCTGACGATCCTGGCGACCGTGCAGGTCAGGCCCTAGGTTGGTGGCATGAGCGACGACGACACCGCCACCACGTACGAGGCTCGGCTGCGCGACCTCCTCGAGCACCGCATGGAGTCGGGCCGCGTCCTGGCCGAGCGGGCCGAGCAGGTCGCGGCCGCCAAGGCGACGCTCGAGGAGGCCGAGCGCGAGTACGCGACGGCGTTCTCCGACGCGCTCGCCGCCGGCTGGACCGAGGCCGAGCTGCGCAAGGTCTTCAAGTCCCTCGGCGTCCCGGTGCCGACGCGCCCGCGCCGCAGCAGGAGCACGGGCGTCAAGGCGCAGCCGCCGGTGCCCAAGCCGCCCGTCGTGACGGCGCTGGCCCGCCGCCACGACGACACCGAGGTCATCGACGTCATCACGGCCTGAGCGCCGGGTCGCCGCCGGCGCTCACGGACGTTCTCGGCCCTGCCAGGACCACCTGAAAGCCCCGGAAAACACCCGCCGGACCCCTGGTTCGACGGGCCCTCAGGTGGGATGATGATCTCGGTGTCTTCGCAGGTCAGAGCATATGAACGTGCTCTCGGGGGCGCCTGAGGCGGAGGGCCGTCATGAACCGTTCCATCCAGACCGAGAACGACGTCGCGCGGCTGCTCGACGCCCTCTACGCCGAGGCCACCGAGCGGTGGGCCGCTCGCGGCGCCGCCGCCTGGCACGGCAGCGCAGCCTGGTGGGACACCTTCTACACCGACCGGGACCGTGACGTCCCGTTCTTCCGTGACGCCCCCGAGGAGAGCCTCGTCGCCTGGCACGGGGCGGGTCTCCTGCCGATCGGCCCAGGCACGCGTGTGCTCGAGCTCGGGTGCGGACCGGGGCGCAACGCGATCTGGTTCGCCCAGCAGGGCGCGACCGTCGACGCGCTGGACCTCTCCGGGACGGCCGTGAGCTGGGCGCAGGAGCGGGCATCCTCCGCCGGTGTGGACGTCCGCTTCGTGTGCGCGGACATGTTCGACTGGTCCGCCGAGGAGACGTACGACGTCGTCTTCGACAGCGGGTGCTTCCACCACCTCCCGCCGCACCGTCGGATCGGCTACCGAAGGCTCGTCGAGTCCTGGCTCCGTGACGGCGGATCCTTCGGACTGACCTGTTTCGCCGCCGCGGGCGACGGGGTCGCCGCGATGGGGTCCGAGGTCGACGACGTCGAGCTCTACCGCAGCGGGGCGCTCGCCGGCGGGCTCGCGTACGGCGCGGACGACCTCCGCGCCCTCTTCGACGGGTTCACCGAGATCGAGCTGCGCAGGCTCGCACCGCAGGCCGACGGTTCGTCGCTGTTCGGCGAGTCCTTCCTGTGGGGCGGGCTGTTCCGGTCCTGACGAGCGTCACGCCTCCCGGAACCCCGATCCCCGCTCGGCAAGCTCCTCGCCCAGGATGTGGATCGCCCGGGGCCCGACCCCGTGGATCGCGAGCAGCTCCTTGGCGGTCGCGCGTGTGAGGTCCTCGTAGCGCGTGTACCCGTGGTGCGCGAGCTCGCGGGTCGCGACCTTGCCGATGCGCGGCGTGAGGTCGCTGGGCGGGACGGCGGCGCGGTCGTCGGTCATGGCGTGGTCCTCTCGGTCGGCCCGCCAGGGGGCGTGGACACCCAGCATCACCGAGGGACGGTCTCGCTCGCGACCCCGGTCACGGCTTCCGCCCCCGGCACGGTCACCGCCACGGGCTCCATCTCCACCGCCACCGGCACGGGCCGCGGCCACGGCGCCCACACGGGCACGTACCGCCAGAACACGGCACCGCCCGCGACCGACGTCGCGCCGACGACGACCGCGGCGGCCCCCAGCGGCGCGACGAGGGCGGTGCCCGCGACGACGAGCGGACCCGCGAACGCCCCCGCGTCGTGCAGGAGCCGCCACGCCCCGAAGAACTCGGCACGCTGCGCGGGCGGCGCGACGTCGGCGCCGAGCGTCATGATGACGCCGTTGCTCAGCCCGTTCCCGAACCCGAGCACCAGGGCCATCACCGCCAGGGACGCGACGCCGCCCGCCCACGGCAGCGCGAGGTAGCCCGCAGCGAGGACTGCGAGCGACGGGACGGCGAGGGCGCGCCGACCGAACCGGTCCATGAGGTACCCCGCGGGGATCGACACGAGCACGTCGAGCGCGGCGCTCGCCCCGAAGACCAGGCTCGTCGTCGCTGCGTCGACCCCCAGGAGGTCGGCCCACAGCGGCAGGACCACGGTGCGGGCCGTGCGCGAGAGCCCCATGAGGGCGGCGCCGAGGCCGAGCGTGCGCAGCAGCCGGCGGTGCTCGACGAGCACGCGCCACAGCCCCGCCTCCCGGGCGGCCACGTCGCCCGGCGCGCCGGGTGCACGGGGCGAGCGTCCGACGTCGGGCACGCGGCCCATGAGGACCGCCGTGGCGCACACCGCGACGAGCTGCACCGCGAACCCGCCGCGCGTCCCGACGGCCAGGATCGCGGCCGCCCCGAGGAGGGGACCGACGAAGAAGCCGACCCGCATCATGGCCGCGACGCTCGACATGACGCGTGCGCGGCGCGCGAACGGCACGGCCTCGGCGAGGTACGTCTGGCGGGCGAGGCCCCACACGGCCTGCGAGAGGCCCGCGAGGAACACGCCGACCGCGAGCGAGACGACCGACCACGAGACCAGGCAGAGCGCGACCCCGCCCACGGCGAGCACGCTCGCCCCGACGATCGAGCGCCGTTCCCCGAACCGGGAGACGAGCCGCCCCGCGGGCAGGTCGCCGACGAGCTGACCGAGCCCGGCGAGCGCGACCACCAGGCCCGCGACACCCAGCGACGCGCCGTGCTCGCGCGCGGCGAGCGCGACGACCGGTGCGGCCGCGCCCTGGGCGACGCCCCAGACGCCGGCGGGGACGTGGACGGTCCACGCCAACCGGACCGGCGGGGAGCCCGTGCCCGCGCTCACGCCAGGACCGGCTCCGTGGTCCGGGCCCCCTCCTGCCCGACGGCGCCGCTCGCCTCGTCCGTACGGCCCGCCTCGGGGAGCGCGTCGGCCGCGCGCGTCGCGTACCGGCTCTCGGGGCGCGCGAGGCCGAGGTGGTCGCGCAGCGTCGTGCCCTCGTACTCCGTACGGAACAGGCCGCGCTCGCGCAGGATCGGCACGACGTGGTCGGCGAAGTCGTCCAGGCCGCCCGGCAGGTAGGGCGGCATGACGTTGAAGCCGTCGGCGGCGCCCTGCGTGAACCACTCCTCGATCGTGTCGGCGACCTGCTCGGGCGTGCCCGCGACGACCCGGTGGCCGCGCGCCCCCGCGAGGCGGTGGAGCAGCCCGCGGACAGTGGGCTGCTCACGCTCGACGATGCCCGCGACGACCTGGAGGCGGCTGCGCGAGTTGTCGGTCACGTCGCCCGCGTCCGCGAACAGCTCGGTCGGTACGGGGCCGTCGAGCTGCGCGTGATCGAGGCGGACGCCCGTGAGCTTCTCGAGCTGGCGCAGCCCGTACTCGGGGACCGTGAGCTCGTTGAACTCGCGCTCCAGGGCCTTGGCCTCGTCCTCGGTCGCGGCGATGAACGGGCTGATGCCCGGGAGGATCTTGACGGCGTCGCGCGAGCGGCCCAGCGCCTCGGCCCCGGCCTTGATGTCGGCGTAGAAGGCCTGCGCGTCGGACAGCCGCTGGTGCGCCGTGAAGATCGCCTCGGCGTAGCGGCTCGCGAACGCGCGCCCCTCGTTCGACGCGCCCGCCTGGACCAGGACCGGGTGGCCCTGCGGCGAGCGGGCCGCGTTGAATGCGCCCTCGACGCGCAGGTGCTCGCCGCGGAAGGCCGCGTCGTGGATCTTCGCGGGGTCGGCGTAACGGCCCGACGCGCGGTCGATCAGCACCGCGTCGTCCTCCCAGCTGTCCCAGAGCCGGGTGGTGACCTCGACGAACTCGGCGGCGCGCGCGTACCGCTCGACGTGGTCCGGGTGGGAGTCGAGGCCGAAGTTGCGGGCCGCGTCCTCGCTCGCCGTCGTGACGATGTTCCACCCGGCGCGACCGTTGCTCAGGTGGTCGAGCGTCGAGAAGAGCCGCGCCAGGTTGTACGGGTCGTAGAACGTGGTCGACGCGGTCGCGATCAGCCCGATCCGCGTCGTCGCAGCAGCGATCGACGCGAGCGTCAGGATCGGCTCGAGCCGGCCGACGCTGTTGAACTCGACGCCGTCGTGCAGGACGGGGCCGTCCGCGAAGAAGACGGCGTCGAACCTCGCGGCCTCGGCCGTGCGGGCGAGCTCGGTGTAGAAGTCGGCCGTGAAGATGCGCTCGGGCTGGGTGTCCGGGTGCCGCCAGGCCGCCTCGTGGTGGCCGGCGGGGTGGATGAACAGGTTCAGGCTGAGCTGGCGGGGCTGCTGGGTCATGGTGCGTCCTCGGGTCGTGGGTCGGGTCGTGGGATGGGGCGGGAGACGGTTCCTGCGGGGGCTGGGTCGCTCACGGGCGAACCGCTCACGTGGTGCGCCAGCGCGAGAAGTGCCGTTCGAGGCTCACGAGCACGGCGTTGATCGAGACCCCGACGAGCGAGATCGCGATGATCCCGGCGTACATGTTCGTGATCTGGAAGTTGAACTGGGCGTAGGTGATGAGGTACCCGAGCCCGGCCTTGGCGCCGACCATCTCGGCCGCGATGAGCACCAGGATCGAGCTCGTCCCGGCCATGCGGATGCCCGTGAAGATCGTCGGGACGGCGGCCGGCAGCACGACCTTCTGGAACAGCCGGACGGGAGGCAGCCCGAGCGACCGGGCCGACTTCACGAGCAGCGGGTCCACGGTCCGGACCCCGGCGATCGTGTTGAGCAGGATGGGGAAGAAGCACGCGTAGACGACGAGCGTGATCTTCGACGTCTCGCCGATCCCCAGGACGAGGATGAACACGGGCAGGAGCGCCAGGGCCGCGGTGTTGCGGAACAGCTCGAGGAACGGGCCGAGGAACTGGGCGACGCTCGCCCACCACCCGATCGCGATGCCCAGCGGGATCGCGAGCAGGACCGCGATCGCGAATCCCGTGCCCGCCCGCGTCAGGCTCGTCCCGACATGCTTGCCCAGCTCGCCGCTCGTGAGCAGCTCCCAGAAGGACTCGAGCACCGCGCTGAGCGGCGGCAGGAAGACCTTGTCGACCAGCCCGACGCGCGGCGCGACCTCCCAGATCACCAGGAAGAGCACGATCGCGGCCGAGGCCCGCAGGACGCGGACTCCCACGCCCCGCAGGCGAGCGCCGGCGGACGGCGTCGGGTCCTGGTCGGCCGTGAGCACCTGGCGGCGTCCGAGCGTGGGCGGGTCGGCGAACGCGACGGTGTCCTGCGCAGGGCGGGCCAGGGCCTCGCCCCGGGCGGGGGCGTGCGGGGTCACGGTGCTAGACATGGGCGTCCTCCTTTGCGTGGAGCGCGCTCCACACCTCGTGCCGGTACCGGCCGAAGCGCGCCGAGGAGCGGACGTCGCCGTGCTTGCCGTCGTCGCCGCCAAGGTCAGCGGCCCCCGCGAGGTCGACGTCGATCACGGTCTGCAGCCGGCCCGGGCGGGGTGTCATGACCGCGACGCGCTGCCCCAGGTACACCGACTCCTCGATGCCGTGGGTGATGAAGACGATCGTCTTGCCCGTCGCGCGCCAGATGCGCAGCAGCTCGTCCTGGAGGGACTCGCGCGTCTGGGCGTCGAGGGCCGCGAACGGCTCGTCCATGAGGAGCACCTCGGGGTCGAACGCGAGGCTGCGCGCGATCGCGACGCGCTGCTTCATGCCGCCCGAGAGCTCGTGCGGGTACCGGTCCGCGAAGGCCGTGAGGCCCACGAGGTCCAGGTACTCGTCGGCGACGCGGGCCCGTGCGGCCCGCGCGACGCCCTTGGCCTCCAGCCCGAGCTCGACGTTCGCGCGGGCCGTGCGCCAGGGGAGCAGCGCGTACTGCTGGAACACCACGCCCCGGTCGAGGCCCGGCCCCGTGACGGGCGAGTCGTCGAGCAGGATGCGGCCCGACGTCGGCTCGGTGAGCCCGCCGAGCAGGTCCAGCAGCGTCGACTTGCCGCAGCCCGAGGGCCCGACGACCGTCAGGAACTCGCCCGCGCGGACGTCGAGCGTGAAGTCCTCGACGGCCGTGAACCGCTTGCGTGCCCCGCGGCCCGCGGCCGCGTCGCGCACGATGAACTCCTTGTGCACGTGCTCGAGGCGGAGCTTGGGGGTCGAGCCCGGGAAGTCCGCCGCCTCCGGGGAAACCGTCGCGCTGGGCCGGGTCGCCGTGACCGCCGTCGTGCCGCTCATGGCGCGACCTCGACGGGCTCGCCGTCGGGGCCCGCGTCCTTCGCGTAGGTCCCGTTCGCGTAGGGGTTGTACTCGTTGGTGTAGATGTCCTCGGGGGAGAACTGGCCCTTCTCGAGCTCGCCCTCGCGCACGAGCCAGTCGATCCACGTCGAGATCTCCTCCTCGTCGATCACGCCTCCCGGGACCGTGATGCTCGGGGACTTCCAGTAGGGGACCAGCTCGGTGTTCTCGCCGCGCCCGCGCCCCTCGATGATCGAGGTGTACCGCGCGCGGACCTCCTCGACCGGGGTGACCTGCGTCCAGCGGATCGCGCGCGCCGTGCCCTGCACGAAGTCCTCGACGACCTCGGGGTTCTTCTCGATGTACTCGTCGCGCAGGATGTACGTCCCGTAGGAGAAGTTCCCGTAGAGCGACGTCTCGCTGAAGAGCTGCGTGATCCCGCCGCGCTCCAGGGCCTTGTCCTGGAAGACGCGCGAGAGCCCGACGACGTCGACCTGCCCCTCGCGCAGCACCTGCTCGGCGTTCACGGGCGGCACGACGACGAGCTCGACCTGGTCGATCTCCTCGGCGCTCAGCCCGCCGCGTGAGAGCCACTCGCGGATGAGGAACTCGCTCTGCGCGCCTAGCGTGTTGACGCCGATCGACTTGCCGATCAGGTCCCGGGGCTCGGTGACAGGGCTGCCCTCGACCGTGTAGAAGCCGCCGTAGGACAGCTCGTCCGAGCCGTAGTAGGAGATGACGGACGTGATGGGCGAGCCCGACGCCTTGAGCTTGACGATGGCGCCGTTGAACGCGCCCCCGAAGTCGGTCGAGCCTGTCGCGGCGGCCTGGATGCTCTGTGGGCCGCCCGTCGAGTCGCCGACCCACTCGAGCTCGACCTTCTCGAAGTAGCCGAGGTCCGCCGCGAGCTCGGGGAAGGTCACCTGCCCGACCGAGCCGTCGTAGCGCAGCACGGCCTTGCCGGACTCGCCGACCGTGGCCTCCTCGGCGCTCGCGGCCGAGCACGCCACGAGCGTCACGGCGAGGCCCGCGGTCAGCGCGGCCCGGACGGCGGTACGGACGGCGGTGCGGGCCGGGTGGTGGGCGTGGGGTCTGAGGGTGCGGGGCATGGGAGCTCCAGGTAGTCGGGGTAGGCGTGTCCGGCCGACGGCGGGCACGCCGGCAGCACGGTGGGAAGGGTGGGAAAGGGGTCGCTCGGTCCGCTGGCGCGCGAGGTGCACGACGGCGCGAGCGGGAGCGTGAGCGCGCGAGGAGCGCGGGGCGGGGGGTCGGCGCGAGCCGTGCCCGGGGAACGGCGGGGCTATCGACAGAGACAGCCGGCGACGAGACGCAGGTCGACGGCGCGGCGCACCACGAGGCGCACCGGTGTCCCGGGGTGCTCGTGGGCGGAGTCGTCGAAGCGCATGGCGGCGATCCTGGCGGCAGCCACCGGGACGGCACAAGGCCCTATCCGGTCTCCGAGACGATGTTTCGCCCGGTTCCTCCGGGTTAACGGCACGGGGCCGGCCCTGAGGTCAGGCCAGCGCCCTGACCGCCTCGATCGTGTCCGCCTCGTCGGCGGTCTTGTCGTCGCGGTAGCGCAGCACGCGCGCGAAGCGCAGCGCGAGCCCGCCGGGGTAGCGCGTGGACCGTTGGAGCCCGTCGAACGCGATCTCGACGACCTGCTCGGGCCGGACGTGCACGACGTAGTCGGTGCGCGAGGTCTCGAGCTCGAGGAACCGCTCCGTCTGCCAGCGCAGCATCTCGTCGGTCATACCCTTGAACGTCTTGCCGAGCATCACGAACCCGCCCTGGGGGTCGCGGGCGCCCAGGTGGATGTTGGACAGCAGCCCCGTCCGGCGACCCGACCCCCACTCGACCGCGAGCACCACGAGGTCGAGCGTGTGCCGCGGCTTGACCTTGACCCACCCGGCTCCGCGGCGCCCTGCCGCGTAGGGCGCGTCGAGCGACTTCACGACCACGCCCTCCTGCCCCTCGCGCACGGCCTCGGCGAAGAACTCCTCTGCCGCGCCGGGGGACGCGGTCGCCAGGCGGCGGACCGTGAACGACCCCGCGACCCGGTCGAGCACGTCGAGCCGCTCGTGCAGCGGGGCGTCGATCAGGTCGTGACCGTCGGCGTGCAGCACGTCGAAGAAGTACGGGCGGAGCGCGAGCGCCCCGGCAAGCGCGGCCCCGCCGTCCGCGCCACCAGCACCGTCGGCGTCCCCACTGCCCGCACCGCCGGCGTCCCGCGTGGCCGACCGGGCAGCCGTCTCCTGGAAGGGCCGGGCCACGCCGTCCGGCCCGACGACGAGCGCCTCGCCGTCGAGCACGAACCGCTCCGAGGCCAGGGAGCGCGCATCCGCGACGATCTCCGGGACGCGCGGGGTGATGTCGTCGAGCGAGCGTGTGAACACCCGCACCGCGTCGCCGTCCCGGTGGACCTGGATGCGGATGCCGTCGAGCTTCACGTCGACCGACACCCGGTGTCCCGGGTCGTCCGCCGCGGGCGAGGCCCCGAGCTTGTCGAACGCCGCCGCCACGTCGGGGGCCGACTGCGCGAGCATGGGCCGTACGGGGCGACCCACCTCGAGGCCGAACCCGGCCAGGGCGGTGAGCGCCGCCGTCGGGCCGGGGGCTTCGAGCGCCGCGCGCGCGACCGGGCCCGTCGCCCCGCGCAGCATGACCGCGCGGCGCACCGCGTCGACCGGGACGCCCGCGGCCTCCGCGACCGCGTCCACGACCAGGGCGTCGAGCGCACCCTGGCGCAGGTCGCCCGCGACCAGGCCGCGCAGGAACGACTGCTCGCGCTCGGTCGCCGCTGCGAACAGCGCCGTGGCCGCCGCGGACCGGGCGGTGTCCGAGCCGGGACCCGAGAGCGCCGCCATCTCCTCGAACGTCGCGTCGACCGCCTCGACCGTGAGCGTCGGGGAGCCGGCAGGCGGCGGGAGGGACCGCAGCGACGCCCAGCCGAGCCCCGTGCGCCGCTGCCGCAGCTCGCCCGCGAGGTAGGACACGACGATCTCGACGTCGTCACCGGGCCCGCCTGCCTCCCCGTCCGGTGCGGCCCGGCGCAGCAGGTCGGCCAGCGCCGCGCGCTTGGCCAGGCGCGAGCGGGTGGCGGCGACGGCGTCGGACGTGGCGGCGACCTCGGCGAGCAGCATGTCTCATCCTCGCGCCACCCCGCCCGGCCCGCTCGGCCAGCCCGACGGCGGCGCCCGGCCCTGCGGACCTCCTCGCCCTCGGGCTACGCTGCCCAGGGGCGTCGACGAAGGAGTGGGACGTGGAGATCGCGGGCAAGGTCGCGCTGGTGACCGGAGGGGCCTCGGGGCTGGGGCGGGCGACCGTCGAGGAGCTGGTCGGCGCCGGGGCGCGCGTCGTGGTCGCGGACCTGCCGGGCTCGCCCGGCCAGGCGCTCGCGGACACCCTGGGCGACGCGGTCCGGTTCGTGCCCACCGACGTCACGGACGAGGACGACGTGTCCCGGGCGCTCGACGCCGCCGCGGACCTGGGCGGGCTGCACGTCGCGGTGAGCTGCGCGGGGATCGTGCTCGCGCGGCGCGTGCTCGGCAAGGGCGGCGTGCACGACCTCGCGTCGTTCCAGAAGGTCGTGACCGTGAACCTGGTCGGGACGTTCAACGTCGCGCGGCTCGCGGCCGAGCGCATGGTCGCCCTGGACGGCGACCCGCGCGGCGAGGCGCCCGAGGAGCGCGGCGTGATCGTGAACACCGCGTCGGTCGCGGCGTTCGACGGCCAGGTGGGTCAGGCCGCCTACGCGGCGTCGAAGGGCGGGGTCGCGGCGATGACGCTGCCGCTCGCGCGCGACCTCGCGGACCGGCGCATCCGGGTCATGGCGATCGCGCCCGGCATCTTCAGCACGCCCATGATGGCGTCCCTGCCGCCCGAGGCCCAGGAGTCGCTCGCGGCTCAGGTGCCGCACCCGCGCAGGCTCGGCCGCCCCGAGGAGTTCGCGCGCCTGGTGCGCGCGATCGTCGAGAACCCCATGCTCAACGGCGAGGTGATCCGCCTCGACGGCGGGATCCGGATGGCCCCGCGCTGACCCTCGTCCGCTGAGTGCGGAGCAGTTGCTGTGGATCGCCGGTGATGACGACAACTGCTCCGCACTCAGCGGAAGGTGGTGTCCGGTTCGGACCGGTTCCTGTCTCAATCTCTACTGATTCGGTCCAGAATGCGGACGGTTGGCCCAAGTCGTTGACACCTCCTGTGCTCGGGCATACATTCCGGGCCATCGGCAGACGCCCCGTCCGCCGCACCGCAGCACGACGACCCGAGGAGGACCCGTGGACACCAGCACCGCGCTCGTCCCCGTGACGGCGCCGTCGGCCCTCGCAGGTCGCACGTGTTGTCCCCCCGGGCGCCCCGTCGTCCCGGGCCGCGTCTGTTGTTGAGCCTGCGCTCCTCCTGACGTCTCCCGAGCCGGACCGGCTCGTCCCTGAACCGCCCCGCCCGTGAACGGGTCGCTGCGGCATGCCGATCTGCGGCGAGCCACAGCGCCACCCGCCACCGCGCCCGGCGGTCCACCCCTCTGCACCCCAGTTCTCGCGACCCGTCGCGGCCGTCCGCCGACCCCTGCGGCAGCGACCGAGCGACCCCGCACCCGACCTCCCGGAGTGGAACGACCCATGCCTGACTCGAACCTGACGCCGCTGTTCGCCCCCACCTCACAGCCCGACGAGCAGGCCGCGTCCCGGCCCGTCGAGGACGACCTCGACGCGCTCGCCGGCATCGACGACCTGCTCGACGAGCGCCCGCGCCGCTCGGTGCACCTCGGCGTCGACCTGTCCGACGCCGGCGCACGAGCGGGTGCGTGGCGGGCCGTGGGCTCGCAGTCGCCGCGACTGTTCGACGCGCACCGGCTCCAGGAGCTCGTCGCGACCGCCGAGCGCGGCGTGCTCGACTTCGCGCTGTTCGACGACACGTTCTCGCTCCAGCCCACGCGCAACACGACGCTCCGCGGCCGGCTCGACGCGGCCCTCGTGGCCTCGCGCCTCGCGCCCCGCTCGACGGGGATCGGCCTCGTCGCGACGGTCGACACGACGCACACCGAGCCCTTCCACGTCTCCAAGGCGATCGCGACGATCGACCACGTGAGCACGGGCCGCGCCGCGTGGCAGGTGGGCTGGTCGACGACCGAGGCCGCCGCCGCGCTGTTCGGGCGCAAGGAGGCCCAGGACACCGCGGACGCGGTCGCCGAGGCCGAGGAGGCGATCGAGGTCGTGAGCCGCCTCTGGGACAGCTGGGAGGACGACGCCGAGATCCGCGACGTCCCCTCGGGGCGGTTCATCGACCGCGACAAGGTGCACTACGTCGACTACGACGGCGTCCGGTTCGCCGTGAAGGGCCCCTCGATCACGCCCCGCTCGCCCCAGGCGCAGCCCCCGGTCGTGGTGCGCGGGGACTCCGCGGAGGCGCTGGCCCTCGCGGGTCGTCGCGCCGACGTCGTGCGGGTGCGGGCCACGACGCTCGACGCGGCCAAGGCGCTTCGCGACCAGGTGCGCGCCGCGGCCGCCGAGGCAGGACGCGACCCCGACGAGCTGCGCGTCCTGGTCGACCTCTACGCCGTGATCGGACAGGACAGGGCCAGCGCCCAGGCGCGGCTCGACCTGCTCGAAGGGCTCGAGGGCGTCACGTGGGACACCGACTCGCTCACGCACGTGGGCACGGCCCGCGACCTCGCCGAGGTCGTCGAGGAGTGGTTCGAGGCGGGCGCCGCTGACGGGTTCACGATCCGACCCTCCTCGCTCCGCACGGACCTCGACGCGCTGGTCGACGGCGTCGTGCCGCTGCTCCAGGACGCAGGCGTCTTCCGCGCCGCATACCCGGGCACGACCCTGCGGGACACCCTGGGCCTCGCCCGCCCCGCCAACCGCTACGCCGCCGCGATCGCCTGAGGAACCCCCACCATGACGCACCCCACCCCCGCCTCGTCGGCCCGCCCGCACGACGGTCGGCCACGCAAGCAGATCCACCTGGGCGCCCACTTCCCGGGCGTCAACAACACGACCGTGTGGAGCGACCCGGCCTCGCGCAGCCAGATCGAGTTCAGCTCGTTCGAGCACCTCGCGCGCCGGGCCGAGGCCGCGAAGCTCGACTTCTTCTTCCTCGCCGAGGGCCTGCGGCTGCGCGAGCACAAGGGGCAGATCCACGACCTCGACGTCGTGGGCCGCCCCGACACGCTCCCGGTCCTGGCAGCGCTCGCCGCGGTCACCGACCGCCTGGGCCTCGCGGGGACGGTCAACACGACGTTCAACGAGCCCTACGAGCTGGCCCGCCAGTTCGCGACGCTCGACCTCCTGTCCGGGGGGCGTGCGGCCTGGAACCTGGTCACGAGCCCCGACGCCTTCACGGGTGCGAACTTCCGCCGCGGCGGGTTCCTGCCCTACGAGGAACGGTACGAGCGCGCGGGCGAGCTCGTCGCCCTGGCCCGGCAGCTGTGGGACGCGTGGGACGACGACGCGGTGGACGAGGACGAGCTCGTGCGGCCCGGGGCCGTGCGCCCGTTCGCACACCAGGGCAAGCACTTCGACGTGTCGGGCCGGTTCGAGACCCCGCGTGGGCCTCAGGGGCACCCCGTCCTGTTCCAGGCGGGCGACTCGGCCGACGGGCGCGACTTCGCGGCGGCGACGGCCGACGTCGTCTTCTCGGCACACTCGGCGTTCGAGGACGGCCAGGCGTTCTACGCCGACGTGAAGTCCCGCCTCGCGGCCCACGGTCGCGACCGCGACTCGCTCAAGATCCTCCCCGCGACCGTCGTCGTCCTGGGGGACACGGCCGAGGAGGCCGCCGAGCGTGCGCGGGAGATCCGGCTCCAGCAGGTCCCTGGGCGGACGGCGATCGCGTTCCTCGAGCAGGTCTGGGGGCGGGACCTCACGGCGTACGACCCCGAGGGGCCGCTGCCCGACGTCGAGCCCGACCTCGACCACCTGAACATCACGCGCGGCCGCGTCCGGCACGTCAGCAACCCAGGCCCGGTGGTCCGCGCCTGGCGCGAGAAGGCCGCGGCCAACGGCTGGTCCATCCGGGACCTCGTGATCGAGGTGTCGGGTCGCGGCGGGTTCGTCGGCACGGCGCAGCAGGTCGCCGACGACATCGACCGCCACGTGCAGGAGGACGCGTCGGACGGCTTCATCCTCGTGCCGCACCTGACCCCCACGGGCCTCGACGACGTGCTCGACCAGGTCGTGCCGCTGCTCCAGGAGCGCGGCTCGTTCCGCACCGAGTACACGGGCACGACGCTCCGCGACCACCTGGGGCTCTCGCGTCCCGAGGTGGGGTCGAGGCGCCCCGCCGGAGCCTCGACCGGCACGACGTCCCCCTCCGCCTGACCCGGCTCGACCGCCCGACCACCGCCCGACCACCAGCCCCGAAGGAGCATCATGACGACGAACACCACGTCCCCGGCAGGCGTCACCACGCGCGGCCGCCACACGGCGTCCGCACCGACGGGCACGCCCGTCGAGCCGTCCGGCGGCTCGGCGACGAGCGCCGCCGCGGCCGTGTGGTCGGCGTGGCACGCCGAGCGCGAGCGCACCCTGCGCGAGCAGCACGGCTGGCTCACCCTCACGTCGCTGCACTGGGTCCCGGAGTCCCCGACGTCCTTCCCGGGCCTGCCCGGCCAGTGGTGGTCGGACGCGGACGGCGTGCACCTGCGCGCCGCGGCGGCCGACGCGATCGTCCCGGCCGGCGGCCAGGACGCACTGCGCGGCACGCACGTCCAGGACGTCGCGGAGGGCGCGTCGACGTTCGTCGCGACCTTCGTGCCCGACGGCGCCGACCCGGCCTCCCCGGTCGCGGTCGAGCTCGTGCGGCGCACCGGGCGCTACGGGCTGCGCGTGCGTGACCCCAGGGCCCGCACCCGGGTCACGTTCGAGGGGGTCCCGACCTTCGCCTACGACCCGTCGTGGGTTCTCGACGCACCGGTCCGCTGGTATGACGAGCCGGTCGCGGAGGTCGTGGGCGGCGCGCAGCCCGGCCTGGAGCACCACGTGCAGGTCGTGGGCGAGGTCGACGTCACGCGCGACGGCCTGACGACGACCCTGCGCCTCACGGGCACGCCGGGCGGCAGTGCGAGCCTGCTGTTCACCGACCCGGCCCCCGGCGTCGCGGACTGGCGCGTGCTGTTCGTCGACCGCGCCGCAGCCTCCGACAAGACCGACGCCCCCGACGAGGTCGACGCCCCCGACGACGAGCGCGTTGCCGGGCCGGACGACGCCGTCCGGACGCTGCGGCTCGACCTGAACCGCACGCTCAACCTGCCCTACGCCTTCACCGACTTCGGCACGTGCCCGCGCCCGGTCGAGGGCAACGTCCTGCCGTTCTCGGTCGAGGCGGGGGAGAAGGTGCCGCGATGAGCGCGCCCACGACGGCGGTCGCGGTCCGCTCCGTCCACCTGCACGACCCGCTGGTGCGCCCGTTGCTCGACGAGCTCGCGCACGAGTACGCCTCGCGCTACCGCAGCCTCCTCGACGAGGAGGACCTGCGCGCTGAGATGGAGCACTACCCTGCGACCGACTTCGCGGCCCCGCACGGCGACCTCGTGCTGCTCCTCGCGGACGGCGAGCCGGTCGCGGGTGGTGCGTTCCGCCGTCGGGCAGAACCGGAGGTCAGTGACCCCGCGCGCCGGACCCGGCCGGACGCCGGGCCGCACGCCCGGGGCGCCACGCACTCCGACGACGGCGTCCCCCTGGTCGCGACCGCCGAGCTCAAGCGCATCTGGACCCACTCGGCCCACCGGCGGCGCGGGCTCGCGCGCCAGGTCCTCGCCGAGCTCGAGCAGCGCGCGGCCGGGCGCGGCTACCCCCGGATCTACCTGACGACCGGACCCCGCCAGCCCGAGGCCGCAGGCCTGTACCTCAGCGCGGGCTACACCCCGCTGTTCGACGTGACGCGCGACCCCGAGGAGATCGGGCCCCTGGCGTTCGAGAAGTGGCTCTGTCCGCACGTGTCAGAACTGGTGTGACCCCGAGGTCGCGCTCGCTCTGACACGGCTGGACCAGCCCACGCCCACCCCCCTTCTCTCCCCGAGGTCCACCATGAGCACCCTGTCCCTCCCGCAGGACGAGTCGCGCCAGCTCGCGCCACCCCCCGGATCCCTGCCCGACCCGCCGGGCGCCACCGCCACTGTCGACCGATCCGTCTCCGACGGGGCCACGGCTCCCGACGAGGCCACCTCGCGCTGGGAGGACCTCAAGGTCGTCCCCGCCCGCCACCCGGGACGCTGGGTCGCGACCGCGTTCGTCGCGGTCCTGGTCGCGATGGTCGTCAGCTCGCTCGTGACCAACCCCAAGTGGGAGTGGTCGGTCGTCGCGCAGTACCTGACCTGGCCCTCTGTGCTGGGCGGGCTGTGGGGGACCATCCGGCTGACGGCGGTCGCCGCGGTCATCGGGTTCGGGCTCGGGACGGTCCTCGCGCTCATGCGACTGTCCCGCTCGCCGCTGCTCCAGGCCGTGTCGTCGGCGTACACGTGGGTGTTCCGCTCGGTGCCCCTGATCCTGCAGCTTCTCCTCTGGTACAACCTGGCCTACCTGTACCCGACGCTGTCGCTCGGCATCCCGTTCGGCCCCGGCTTCCTGGAGTTCGGCACGCTCGACGTGATCGACAAGTTCGGCGCCGCGATCCTGGGCCTGGGCCTGTCGCAGGCCGCCTACTCCTCGGAGATCGTGCGCGCCGGGATCCTCTCGGTCGACCAGGGCCAGCACGAGGCCGCGGCGTCCCTGGGCATCCCGCGCTCGCGCCAGACGCTGCGCATCGTGCTGCCGCAGGCCATGCGGACCATCGTGCCGACGTCGGTCAACGAGATCATCGGCCTCGTCAAGGGGACCTCGGTCGTGTACGTCCTCGCGTACGGCGAGCTGTTCTACACGATCGGCGTCATCTACGGCCGCAACCAGCGCGTCGTCCCGCTGCTCATGGTCGCGGCCATCTGGTACCTCGTCATCACGACGGTCCTGACGATCGCGCAGTACTACGTCGAGCGGCACTACGCCAAGGGCGCGGTCCGCACGCTGCCCCCGACCCCGGTCCAGCGCGTCCGGTGGACGCTCCAGGTCGCGTGGTCCCGGGCCACCGGACGCCCCGCGCCCGCCCACCTGCCACCCGCCTACGCGGCGCGCGCCGCCGTCGGGCGCGGTCACCTGACCCGCACCGGGGCGACCGGCCGCCACCCTGGAGGTGCCGCATGACCGCCACGACCACCCGTCCCGCGGCCGAGCCGGCCAACCCGCCCACCACGCCCCTGGGCCTCGTCGAGGTCCGCGGCGTCCACAAGTCCTACGGCACGCTCGAGGTGCTCGCGGGCATCGACCTCGTGGTCCACCCGGGCGAGGTGACCGTGATCCTCGGCCCGTCCGGCTCGGGGAAGTCGACGCTGCTGCGCGTCATCAACCACCTGGAGAAGGTCGACCGCGGGTTCGTCGCGGTCGACGGCGACCTCATCGGGTACTCCCGCCGAGGAGACACGCTGCGCGAGCTCAAGGAGAAGGACATCCTCGTCCAGCGGACCCGGATCGGGTTCGTGTTCCAGAGCTTCAACCTCTTCCCGCACCTCACGGCCCTCGAGAACGTCGTCGAGGCGCCCGTCTCGGCGCAGGGCCGACCACGCGCCGAGGTCGAGGTCGAGGCGCGCGAGCTCCTGGCCCGGGTCGGCCTCGCCGACAAGGTCGACGCCCGCCCGCGCCAGCTCTCCGGCGGGCAGCAGCAGCGCGTGGCGATCGCCCGCGCGCTCGCGACCCGGCCTCGCGTCCTGCTCTTCGACGAACCGACGTCGGCGCTCGACCCCGAGCTCGTCGGCGAGGTGCTCGACGTCATCAAGGACCTCGCGCACGGCGGCACGACCATGGTCGTCGTCACGCACGAGATCGGCTTCGCCCGCGAGGTCGCCGACACGGTCGTCTTCATGGACGCGGGTCGCATCGTCGAGCAGGGGCCGCCCGCCCAGGTCCTCGACGCGCCCCGCCACGACCGGACCAGGGCCTTCCTCGACAAGGTCCTGTGACCGACCCCCGGGGTCCGGCACACCCGAGGCCGGTCCGCGTCACCCGCCCCACCGCACTCCCACCCACCACGAAAGAGAACACGATGTCCCTGCACACCTCCGGCGCGCCCGCCCGCCCCTCTGCGGCGTCCCGCACCGGTCGCCGCCCCGCCCGTCTCTCCCACCGCGCGGTCGCCGCCGTCGCGACCCTTCCCCTCCTCGCGCTGCTCGCGGCGTGCGCGACGAACGCCGACGCCGAGCCCGGCACGGCCGACAACGAGAAGGCCGCGGAGGCCGCCGGTCTCGTGATCGACACCTCGCCCGACCAGGAGTTCATCCACACGACCGAGTCGCCCGAGGCGATCGCGCTCCTGCCCGAGGACGTCAAGGCCGCAGGGGTCCTCAAGGTCTCCACGACCGCGGGCGGGCTGCCCCCCCTGGGGTTCCTCGCGGACGACGACAAGACGCCCATCGGCAACGAGCCCAACATCGCCGTCCTCGTCGCGGACGCCCTGGGTCTCGACCTCGAGCTCGAGGTCAAGGCGTGGGCCGACTGGCCGCTCGCGCTGCAGTCCGGGGACGTCGACGCCGTGATCTCGAACGTCACCGTGACCGAGGAGCGCAAGGAGCTGTACGACTTCTCGTCCTACCGCAACGACCAGCTCGGCTGGCTCGCGGGCGCGTCGAACGACAAGGTGCCACCGATCAAGGAGGCCAAGGACATCGCGGGCCTCACGGTGGGCGTCGGGTCGGGCACCAACCAGGAGAAGATCCTGCTCGCCTGGAACGAGGAGAACGTGGCCGCGGGCCTCGACCCCCTCAAGGGCGGGGAGCCCGAGTACTACGAGGACTACAAGGACGCGCTGCTCGCGGTCGCCTCGGGTCGCCTCGACCTGTACGTGGGCCCCAACGCGAGCCTCGCGTACAGCGCCGCGACCGCGCCCGACCAGTACAAGGTCGTGGGCACGCTCAACGGCGGCTGGCCCGCGACGGCGCAGATCGCGGTCGCGACCCTCAAGGGCAGCGAGCTCGCCCCGGCTGTCACGGCGGCCATCAACCACGCGATCGAGGACGGCAGCTACGCCAAGCTCCTCGAGCACTGGGGCCTGGAGGACGAGGCGATCGCCGCCTCGGAGACCAACCCGCCCGGGCTGCCCAAGCCCTGACCGGACGGCCGCCCGGCCCGCGGGGCTCCTCCTGGGACCCGCGGGCCGGCGGCACCGGACCACCCACCGTGAAGCAGCCCCGAGAGAGGCACCCAGCATGACCGAGCACGTGTCGCACGTCGTCGTCGGCGGCGGCGTCATGGGGTCCGCCGCGGCGTGGCAGCTCGCACGCGCGGGGCACGACGTCGTCCTGCTCGAACGCTTCGAGCCCGGCCACGCGAACGGCGCCTCGCACGGCGCGTCGCGCATCTACCGCACGACGTACTCCCAGCCCGCGTACCTCGACCTCGCGCAGGAGGCGTTCGGCCTGTGGCGCGAGCTCGAACGCGACGCAGGGCTGCGCGCGGGCGCGGTCCTCACGCTGACCGGTGGCGTGAGCCACGGCTTCCCACGGCGCACCGAGATCGGGGACGCGTTCGTCGCGCGCGGCATCCCGCACGAGTGGTTGCGCCCCGAGGAGGCGGCCGAACGCTGGCCGGGCCTGCGCTTCGAGGGCGACGTCCTGCACGAGACCGAGACGGCCGGGCGGGTACACGCCGACCGTGCCGTCGCGGCGTTCCAGTCCGCGGCCCGCGCGCACGGTGCCGACGTCCGCCACGGCGTGCACATCCGCCACGTCCACCCGGGTCCGGGCTCGGTACGTGTCGTCACGGACCGGGGCGACCTGGTCGCGGGCACGGTCGTGGTCGCCGTGGGCGCGTGGAGCACGGGCCTGCTGGGGGCGGCGTTCCCCGAGCCCGACGGCGCCGCGCCCCTCCCGTCCCTCGTCGTCACCCAGGAGCAGCCCGCGCACTTCGCCCTCACCCTGGGTGCACCGGCGGAGGGCGCCTGGCCGGCGTTCACGCACGCCCCCGCCGAGCCGCACGCGTGGCCCAGCGGCGTCTACGGGCTCGCGACTCCGGGGGAGGGGATCAAGGTCGGGTTCCACGGCGTCGGTCCCCGCACGGACCCCGACCGGCGGACCTTCCGTCCCGAGCCGGGGCAGCTCGCCCAGCTCCAGGACTACGTCCGGGCGTGGGTGCCGGGCGCCGACGCGGAGCGGCTCGTGCCTGTCTCCTGCACGTACACCACGACTCCGGACCACGACTTCGTGCTCGACCGCGTGGGCCGCGTCGTGATCGCCGCGGGGTTCTCGGGGCACGGCTTCAAGTTCGCGCCGTCGATCGGGCGGGTCCTGGCCGAGCTGGCCCGCGAGGACCCGGACGCATCGCCCGAGGCCGCGGACCGGCTGTTCTCCCTGGCCCGCTTCGCGCGCGGTCCGCTGGCGCAGGTTCGCGGCCGGGCGGACTGACAGCAGACCCCGCCTGCGACACCGACCACCTCGTTCCGCTCCGACCACCGAAAGGCCACCATGTCGACCTCGACCGACCTCGCCGCACCCCCCAAGGCCGTCCTCGCGACGGACCCCCTCGCGACGGCCTCGCCCCTGACCGAGCGCTACGGCCCCGGCCAGGCCGTCGTCCTCGCGGAGCCCACCGCGGCGATCGACGGGATCCTGCGGCACCGCACGGTGCGCGCCTACCTCCCCGACGCGCTCGACGAGGCGGTCCTGCCGACCCTCGTCGCGGCCGCGCAGTCCGCCCCGACGTCGTCCAACATGCAGTTCTGGAGCGTCGTCGCGGTCACCGACCCGGAGCGCAAGGACCGGCTCGCGGCGCTCGCGGGTGGTCAGGAGCACATCCGGCAGGCGCCGCTCCTGCTCGTGTGGGTCGCGGACCTGGCGCGTGCGCGCGCGATCGGCGAGGCGCACGGCACCTCGCTCGAAGGCACCGACTACCTGGACTCGACCGTCGTGGCGTTCGTCGACGCGGCCCTCGCCGCGCAGAACGCCGTCGTCGCCGCGGAGTCGCTGGGGCTCGGGACCGTGTACATCGGTGCGCTGCGCCACCACCCCGAGCAGGTCGCGGCCGAGCTCGGCCTGCCCGAGGGCACCGTCGCGGTGGTGGGGCTCGTCGTCGGGCACCCGGACCCCGAGGGAGGCGAGCGGGTCAAGCCGCGCCTGCCCCAGGCCGCCGTGCTGCACCACGAGACCTACGACCTCGACGCCCAGGTCGAGCACGTCGACGCCTACGAGGACGTCATCGCGCCGTTCTACCGCGACGAGGGGCTCACGGAGAGCTGGCGCCGCCGCGTGGTCGACCGGCTCGCGATCCCCGGCCCCCAGCGCGGACACGCGCACCTGCACTCGGCGCTCGCGGCCCGCGGCCTGCCGTCCCGCTGACCCATCTCCTGCTGAGTGCGGAGCAGATGTCGTCAGATCGGGCGATCGACGACAACTACTCCGCACCCAGCGCCCCACCGACTCACAGAGGACCTTTCGATGACCACCTCCGACCAGCCGACCGTCCCTCAGCTGTCGCCCCCGAGCCGGGTCCCGCTGTCGATCCTCGACCTCGCCGTCGTGAGCGAGGGATCGACCGGTGCCCAGGCCCTGCGCGACACCCTCGACACCGCTGTCCGCGCGGACGCCCTCGGTTACCGCCGCATCTGGTTCGCCGAGCACCACCTGTCGCCCGGCGTCGCGTCGGCGTCCCCCGCGGTCCTCGCGGCCCTCGTCGCGGAGCGCACGTCGCGCATCCGCGTCGGGTCGGGGGCCGTGCTGCTGAGCACGACGAGCCCGCTGATCGCGGCCGAGCAGTTCGGGACCGTCGCGGCCCTGCACCCCGGGCGCGTGGATCTCGGCCTGGGGCGGGCCTTCACCCCACCCCCCGCCAAGGGTGCGCAGAGCGCGGGAGGCGGGGCCCCGCCGTCGGGCACGGGAGAGGCACCCGCCGCACCCCCGGTCCCGCCCGCCCCCGAGCGTCCGGCCGGGACGCGCGTGGTCGACGGGCTCCTGGTCCCCGCCGCGCCCGGCGTCGACCTCTCCGACTCCGCCCTGCGTGAGCGGCTGCTCGCCCAGAAGGAGGTCGTCGGTGCGAGCCGGACCCCGGGGGAGTTCCGTGCCGAGCTCAAGCTGGTCCTCGGGCTGCGCGCCGGGACGTTCACCGACGGAGCGGGCACCGGGTGGACGAGCCCTCCCGTCGAGGGCGCGGCGTTCGACCTGTTCGTCCTCGCGTCGAGCGGCGGCATGAGCGCCCGCGTCGCGGGCGAGCTCGGGCTGCCGCTCGCCGCGAACTACCACGTGGGCCCGTCCGCGACCCTCGACACCGTCGCGGCCTACCGGGCGGCGTTCCGGCCGGGAGTGCTCGACCGCCCGTACGTCGTGGTCTCGGCCGACGTCCTCGTCGCGGACACCGACGACGAGGCCCGCCGGATCGGCGAGCCGTTCACGGCCTGGGTCCTGTCGATCCGTCGCGGGGCGGGCGGTGCCGTCGCGTACCCGGCGCCCGGCACGTCGCCGGCGTGGGAGGACCTGACCGATGCCGACCGGGCCGCCGTCCAGGACCGCGTCGAGACGCGGTTCGTCGGGTCGCCCGAGACCGTCGTCGAACGCCTCGAGACCCTGGCGCGCGTGACCGCTGCCGACGAGATCGTCGTCACGACCGCCGCCCACGACCCCGCCGACCGGGCGCGCTCGTTCGAGCTCCTGGCCCGGCACTGGGGTCTGCAGGGCGTCGTCGACGCCCCCACCCGTGAACCCGCCCTCGCCAGGTAGACCACCCGCGACCCGCCCCACCAGAACCCGGAGAACCCACATGACCCAGCACCAGCCCCTCCTCACCCCGGCCACCGACGCGGGAGCCCGCGTCGCCGACGGGGCCTTCCTGATCGACGTGCGCAGCGAGGGTGGCCGCGCGACCGCCGGCAGGATCCCCGGCGCCACGGTCACCGACCGCGACGACCTCGACGCGATCTTCGGCCCTGCCGCCGCCCCTGCGGTGTCGCTCGACACCCCGGTCGTCGTGGTCTGCGGCTCCGAGCGCGGCTCGGGCCCCGTCGCCGAGGCCCTCGCGGCACGCGGCTACACGAACGTCACGCACGTCGAGGGTGGCTTCCCCGCCTGGCGCGACGCGGGACTCCCGGCCGAGCCGGGGACGGGAGCGGCGCCGTCGGGCCCGCACGAGCCCGTCCGGCAGCGCGCATGAGCGCGCCCACCACGTCGCGCCCGCGCGCGGACAGCCTGCCCGACGGCGTCGCTCACCGGAGCGAGCAGACCCCCCGGGGAGCGGGGACGCCCGGGGACGGGGTGACCGTGCGGCTCGTGACGCCCGCCGAGCACGAGGCCGTCGCCGACCTGCTCGACGCGGCGTACGGGCACGAGTACTCGATCTCGGAGTCGTACCGGGCCGTGCTGCGCGACGTCACGAGCCGCGCCGCCGAGCACGACGTGTGGGTCGCGGTCGACGACGAGACCGGCGCCCTGCTCGGGACCGTCGCGACGCCGTCGCCCGGCCGGCACATCTCGCCGCTGGCCCGCGAGGGCGAGCTCGACTTCCGGCTGCTCGGTGTCGCTCCCGCGGCCCGGGGGCGGGGGATCGGCACCGCGCTCACGCGGCACGTCCTCGACGTGGCCCGTGCCCAGGGAGCGCAGCGGGTCGTCATGAACTCCGGCCCGCAGATGACCCGCGCGCACAGGCTCTACGAGGCGCTCGGGTTCCGGCGCCTGCCCGAGCGTGAGACCCGCGTGATCGAGGGGGAGGGCGGTGGCCGGCTGCACGCGTACGGCCTCGACCTCACCCCGGAGCCACGCTCACCGAGACAGCACCCCACCGCACCCGACCTCACCTGAACCGGAGAACACCATGCCCGTCGAGTTCCTCGGCATCGCCACCACGAGCGACGCCTCCGAGACCACCGCCCGTACGACCGCCCCCTTCGACAAGCAGTACCTCGAGCGCCTCGTGCGCGCGCACGAGGACAACGGGTGGACCCGCGTCCTGTTCGCCTACGGGTCGAGCGGCCCTGAGCCGTCGGCGCTCGCGGCCTGGACCGCGGCCCGCCTCGACACGGTCGAGCTGCTGCTCGCGCACCGCCCCAACGTCTCCTACCCGACGTTCGCGGCCAAGTCGTTCGCGACGCTCGACCAGCTCTCCGAGGGGCGGCTGTCCGTCCACTTCATCACGGGCGGCAACGACCACGAGCAGGGGCGCGAGGGCGACACGCTGACCAAGGACGAGCGCTACGCCCGCACCCAGGAGTACATCCAGATCGTCAAGAGGGCGTGGTCGAGCGCCGAGCCGTTCGACCACCACGGGACGTTCTACGACTTCGACGACTTCGTGCTGGACGCCAAGCCGTTCGAGGGACGCACGCCAACGATCTCGTTCGGCGGGTCCTCCGACGCGGCGTTCAAGGTCGGTGCGGCCGAGGCCGACATCTACGCGGTGTGGGGCGAGCCGCTCGACCGCACGGCCGAGCAGATCCAGCGGGTCCACGCGGAGGCCGCTGCCGCCGGGCGCTCCACGCCCCCGCGGATCCACGCCGCGTTCCGCCCGATCCTCGGCGCGACCGAGGAGCTGGCCTGGGAGAAGGCCCACCGCGTGCTCGACCGGATCGAGGAGCGCAAGGCCGCGGCCGGGGGCGTGCCGAGCCGTCGCCACCCGATCGACAAGCCGGAGAACGCGGGCTCGCAGCGCCTTCTGGAGATCGCGGCCCAGGGCGACCGGTTCGACACGGCCCTGTGGACCGCGACGGCCAGGGCCACGGGGGGAGCGGGCAACTCGAACGCGCTCGTCGGGACGCCCGAGACCGTCGCGCAGGCGCTGCTCGCGTACTACGACCTGGGAGTCCGCATCATCTCGGCTCGTGGCTACGACCTGCTCGACGACGCGACCGACTTCGGTCGCTACGTCATCCCGATCGTGCGCGAGGAGGTCGCCAAGCGCGACGCCGAGGCGGCGTCGACCCAGGCGGCCTGAGCACTCCCTCGGCACCACCACCCACCCCCACCAAGGAGCTTCCGTGCGTTTCCAGGTCCTCGACATCGTCTTCAACCCGCCCCACCCCGTCACGGGCGAGGCCGTGCCCGCGGCCGACCGGCTCGAACGCGTCGTCGAGACCGCGGTCCTGGCGGAGGAGCTCGGCCTCGACGCGTTCGCGGTCGGCGAGCGGCACGCTGGGGACGTGCTGTCCTCGTCGCCGACGGTGATCCTCGGGGCGATCGCCGCCCGGACGTCGCGCATCCTGCTGAGCACGGGCGTGACGGTGCTGTCCCTGCTCGACCCGATCCGGGTCGCCGAGGACTACGCGACGATCGACCAGCTCAGCCGGGGCCGGTTCGAGATGGTCATCGGCAAGGGCAACGAGGCCCTCCAGTACCCGCTGCTGGGTCTCGACCTCGCGAAGCAGTACGAGTACCTCGAGGAGAACTACGAGCTGCTCCGGCTGCTCCTGAGCGGCGAGGAGGTCGACTGGGAGGGCCGTCACCGCCCGGACCTGCGAGGCGCCACGACCCTGCCGCGCCCGTACGACGGCGCGTTCCGGATCTGGCACGGGTCCGCGACCTCGCGGTTCGCTGTCGAGCTCGCCGCGAGGTGGGGCGACCCGATCGTGAGCGCCAACGCGCTCCAGCCCCGCGAGAGCTACCAGGTGCTGATCGACCACTACCGCGAGCAGTACGCGGCCGCGGGGCACGACCCGGCGTACGGGTTCGTCGGGTCGGGGTCCGGCGGGCTGTTCCTCGCGGACACGACCGAGCAGGCGATCGAGGAGTTCCGCCCCATCTACGAGGGCGCCGTCGCGCGCGCAGACCTGCGCAAGCACGACCCGTCCGCGGTCGGCAAGGTCACGAGCTTCCGGACCATCGAGGAGGCCGTCGAGCGCGGCCCCGCCCTCGTCGGCTCTCCCGAGCGCGTGGCCGAGAAGATCCTCGACTACCACCAGAGCTACGGGCACGATCTCCAGTCGGTCTCGATCAACCACCTCCTGGAGCCCGCCCGGCAGGACGACGTGCTGCGCCGGTTCGCGGAGGAGGTCGTGCCGCTGGTCAGGGCCGAGGTCAAGACCGACCTCTGGGGGCCCGCCGACGCCCGCCGGGCCAAGGGGTTCACGGCACGGTAGGCCTGCTGGGGAGCGGGCGAGGGACGCCAGGCAGAGGCCGACCGCGGGCCGGCCGGGCACGACCGGCACCCTGGCGGAGCGTTCCCGCTCGGCCTAGGCTGGAAGTGTCCGGCGGGCCCTCGCGTGCGCCGGGCACGGGCACGGAAGAAGGCTCCGACGATGTGGCTCCTCGTGGTCTCCGGAGCGGTGGGCGCGGCCCTGGTCGCCGCCATCGCCTGGTCCACGATGCGCGTCGACCGGCCTTCCACCGATGCCCTCCCGCCACCCGGACCGCACCGGACCACCCTGCGCGAGCGGCGCCGTCGGGCTCCCGATCCTCTCGTCGCGCTCGCTCTCCAGATCCGCCTCGGGCGGCTCGCCGACGAGCTGCGCGCGGTCGAGGCCGACCCGGACGTCTACGCCCGCGCCCACCACTACCTCGCCGCGCAGGGCGCGTACGACGCGCTGCTGCGCGAGGCGTGCCGGCTCAGCGGCCTCGACGTCGTGGCCGACCCGCTGCGCGCGGGCCTGCGCAGCGACGAGGACGAGCGGCTGCGCGAGGAGCTCGAGCTCAGCGCGCGCGGGTGGACCTGGTAGCCAGGCGGCACGGGTGAGGGGCCCGACGGCGGCGCGCTCCGCCGTCGGGCCCCTCACCCAGATCGTGGGCCTCAGAGGGCCGAGTGGTCCCCGATCCGGTGGTAGGACCGGTCGTGGTAGACGAGCGGCGTGGCGTCCGCCCGGGTCCCCGACGCGAGCGCGCGCAGCGAGACCAGGTAGCTGTCGCCCACGGGCGTGCGCTGGATGATGCGGCCGCGCACCCAGGACAGCGCGCCGTCGATCACGGGCTCCCCGGACGCGAGAGGAGCCCACCCGCCGGCTGCGAAGCGGTCGATCCCGCTCGTCGCGAACCGCGCGGACACGTCGTCCTGGTCGGCGCTGAGGAAGTTGACCGTGACCGTGCGGGCCGCGGAGATCGCGGGCCACGACGACGACGTCGACGCGAGCGAGAACGCGAGCAGCGGCGGCGCGGCCGAGACCGAGATGACCGACGTCGCCGTGAAGCCCACGGGCCGGCCCTCGTGCTCGAGCGCGATCACCGCGACGCCCGCGGGGTGCTGCCGGAACACCGCCTTGTAGGCGTCGGCGCTGAGCTGCGGCTCGTCCTGCTCGTGGAGCAGGGCCTCGAGCCCGGCGAGGCGCGCGACGTCGGAGCGGGTCGTGGGTTCGGCGGTCATCGGGTCACCTCGGCGAGCTCGGGGGCGGTCCGGTGGGTGGTCTCCTGCCTGACGGCGTCGCCCGCCGCCCGCAGCAGGGGACCTCCCGCGTGGCCGAGCCAGGCGTCGACGGCGCTCGTGAGGTCGGCCTCGCCCAGCCGGGAGTCCAGGAGGGTCAGCGTGCGTGCGGGGACCGTCGCGCCGAGCTCGACGAGGAGCGGGCGCAGGTGCACCTCGCCCGCGAGAGCGTGCGCGGGGTTGCCCGACACCACGACCGGGACGGCCACGACGCCGGCCAGCCCGTCCGGGCCGTAGAGGTCGAGGAACGCCTTGAGGAGGCCGGTGTACGAGCCCTTGTAGACGGGCGTCGCGACGACCAGGACCGCGGCGCCCGCGGCGGTCTCCCGCGCGGCGTCGGCGCGCGGGTGCTCGGGGGCGAGGATCTCGGTCGCGATCTCGGCGAGGTCGATCGTGGCCTGGTCGGGCCCGTTCACGTCAGGCCCGTTCACGTCGGCCGCGGCCAGGCCCAGGTGGTCGGCGACCCGGGCCGCGACCGTCAGGGCGGCGGCCAGGGTCCGCGAACCGGGACGGGGGTTGCCGACCAGGGTGACCAGGGCCGGTCGCGGGTGGTCGGTCTGCGTGGGGCGGGGGGCTGCAGGGTGCTGGGTCATCGCTTCCTCACTGTCGTCGTGCTGCACGCTTGCCGCGTCGTGCCGGCGCGGCCGGGTCATCTCCCGGAGCACCCCGTCGTGAAGGGGTTGCTGACCAGCGAGCCGGGGCTTCGCGCTGGTGCTCGTGACCTCTGGACAGGGGTATAGACCCGTGGGGGGCTTTCTGCACCGATCCGGTCGAGAATTCTCACGGGGTGGACGGAGGTTTCGTGCCGCGTGCTCTGGCACGTCGCACGGTGTCGACCGACGCAGGCAGATCGAACTGTTGCCCCGGGCATGAGCAACGTCCCAGGTCGTGAGCCCGGCGTCTCCCAGAGTGGGACGGGAGTACGGCGCTGTTTACGAGTACGTAACCTGGTGCGGTTCAAAGCCCGCCCTGCCGAGGAGCACTCCATGGATAGTCGTCTGCAGTCCGTCTTCGACGAGGTCCTCGCCCGCAACCCTGGTGAGGTCGAGTTCCACCAGGCAGTTCGCGAGGTCTTCGACTCGCTCGGGCCGGTGCTCCAGAAGAACCCCCAGTACGTCGACGCGGCCGTGCTCGAGCGCATCTGCGAGCCCGAGCGCCAGATCATCTTCCGCGTGCCGTGGGTCGACGACCAGAACCACGTCCAGATCAACCGCGGTTTCCGCGTCGAGTTCAACTCGGCCCTCGGCCCGTTCAAGGGCGGTCTGCGCTTCCACCCGTCGGTGTACCTGGGAATCGTCAAGTTCCTCGGGTTCGAGCAGATCTTCAAGAACTCCCTCACGGGCATGCCCATCGGCGGCGGCAAGGGCGGCTCGGACTTCGACCCGCGCGGCAAGTCCGACGGCGAGGTCATGCGCTTCTGCCAGTCCTTCATGACCGAGCTCTACCGCCACATCGGCGAGTACACCGACGTCCCTGCGGGGGACATCGGCGTGGGAGGCCGCGAGATCGGCTACCTGTTCGGCCAGTACAAGCGCATCACGAACCGCTACGAGTCCGGCGTCCTCACGGGCAAGGGCATCAGCTGGGGCGGGTCGCTCGTGCGGACCGAGGCCACGGGCTACGGCACGGTGTTCTTCGCGGACCACATGCTGCGTACCAAGGGCCAGAGCTTCGACGGCCAGCGCGTCGTCGTCTCCGGATCGGGGAACGTCGCGACCTACGCGATCCAGAAGGCCCAGCAGCTCGGTGCGAACGTCGTGTCCTTCTCCGACTCCTCGGGCTACGTGGTGGACGAGGCAGGCGTGGACGTCGACCTGCTCCGCCAGATCAAGGAGGTCGAGCGCGGGCGCGTGGCCGACTACGTCGAGCGCCGCCCCGGCGCGCGCCTCGTGACGGGCGGCAGCATCTGGGACGTCCCCGCGACGGTCGCGCTGCCGTGCGCCACCCAGAACGAGCTGACCGAGCAGGACGCCAAGCAGCTCGTCGCGAACGGCGTCCTCGCGGTCGCGGAGGGCGCCAACATGCCCACGACCCCGGGCGCCGTCGCGCTCCTGCAGGACGCCGGCGTGCTGTTCGCACCCGGCAAGGCCGCGAACGCCGGCGGCGTCGCGACCTCGGCCCTCGAGATGCAGCAGAACGCCTCGCGCGACGCGTGGACGTTCGAGTACACCGAGGAGCGCCTCGCGCACATCATGGCGGGCATCCACGCGCGCTGCGAGGAGACCGCCGACGAGTACGGGACGCCGGGCAACTACGTCCTGGGTGCGAACATCGCGGGCTTCACCAAGGTCGCCGACGCGATGATCTCGCTGGGCGTCATCTGACCGACCTGAGCCCTTGGGGCCCTACCGACCGACGGGAGCGTCGTCCTCCGTGCGCCTCACGGCGTGCGCAGGACGCCGCTCCCGTCGGCGTTCCGGGGGCTCGACGCCGTGGCGAGGGGAGCGGCCCCTGACGGCAGAGCGCGCGCGGTCCCGTCGGGTCTACGCTGACCGCTGACACCGGGTGCGCTGCGGCGTGCCGACCCCTGACCCAAGGAGCATCCCCACATGGCACGCGAGGTCGCCCTCGAGATCGCAGTCCAGGACACCGACGGCGTGCGGGTCGCGGCGGAGGTCGGCGCCCAGCGCGTCGAGCTGTGCGCGGCGCTCGGGGCGACGGGCGGGCTGACGCCGAGCATCGGGCTCGTCGAGGCGGCGGTCGCTGCGGCCCTCGAGGTGGCGGGGGACGCCGCGCCCGTCGAGGTGCACCCCCTGATCCGGCCGCGCCCGGGCGGCTTCGTGTTCACTGCGGCAGAGGTCGACGTGCAGGTGCGCGACGTGCGCGCGGCGGTGGTCGCGGGGGCGTCCGGGGTCGTGATCGGTGCGCTCACCGCCGACGGGCTCGTCGACTCCGACGCGGTGCGCGCTCTCGTCGAGGCGGCGGACGGGCGCGAGGTGACGTTCCACCGGGCGATCGACGTCGTCGAGGACGTGACGGCGGCGCTCGACCTCCTTGCGGGCCTGGGCGTCTCCCGCGTCCTGACCTCGGGCGGCGCTCCGAGCAGCATCGACGGGGTCGACCGGCTGCGGGAGATGGCGCGCCACTCCGCGGGGCGCGTGCAGGTCCAGGCGGGCGGTGGAGTGCGCCCGCAGGACGTCGCCGCGCTCGTCGACGCGGGGGTGGACGCGGTCCACCTCTCGGCCAAGCGCACGCTGTCCGACGACGGCGGCCCCGGCGGCGGGGGCGGGGCCGGCTACGAGGTCACCGACCCGGCTGTCGCCCGCGCGGCGCGGGACGCGGTCGACGAGGCTCTCGCGCGCCTCTAGGGCCACCACTCAGGAGGGCGCTGGGAGAGGTCGTCGTCGGAGCGTTCCCACGGCGGCCACCCGACCGACGAGCGTCCCCGCAGGACGGTTCCGTTGTGCACTGCGCACCGATCGTCGGTGGGGCGCCTCGGCTCGAATCCGCAGGATCTAGCGGTTCCGGGGTGCTCCGGAGTCGGCGAGATTTCATTTAGGTAACTTTCCTGTTGTATTGGTCGGAACCCCGTCCGGGATTCGTTAGTGTTCCTGCCACGAGCTCGCACGGTGGCGAGCGGCCGATCAGCGTGACGACGCGTTGACGACTCGAAAGGACCAATGATGATTCGAAGCGTGGCGCGCAAGCGCCTGCTCACGGCGGTTGCCCTGGTGACCGGTGTGACGATGTTCGCGGCCGGTTGCTCCAGCTCCGGGGGCGAGAAGAACGAGGGGGGCGGCGGCGAGAGCAGCCGTGTCCTGAACGTGTGGGCCGGGACGCAGACCCCCATGGTCGCGAACTTCAACCCCTACGCCCCGAACCCCCTGCACGTGACCAACGGCGGGATCTACGAGCCGCTCTTCTTCTACAACCGGGCAGAGGCCGGCGACCCGACGCCGCGCCTCGGCGAGTCCTACGAGTGGTCCGAGGACGGCACCGAGCTCACCATCAAGATCCGCGAGGGCGTCAAGTGGACCGACGGCGAGCCGTTCACGGTCGAGGACGTCATCTTCTCGTACACCAACGAGACCGCCAAGCGTGACTACCTCAGCGCGGCCGAGAAGGTCGACGACTCGACGGTCAAGCTGACGTTCAACGGCGCACAGTTCACGGCCGCCGTCCAGATCCTCGGCACGACGCTCATGGTGCCCGAGCACATCTACGAGGGCGTCGCCGACAAGATCACGTTCACGAACGACAAGCCGGTCGGCACCGGCCCCTACATCCTCGACACCATCTCGGACGCGACGTACACCGTCGTGGCCAACGAGGACTACTGGGGCGAGGCGCCCAAGCTCAAGAAGGTCCGCTACCTGGCCCTCGACAAGAACCAGAGCGCCCAGGACCTCCTGGCCACGGGCAAGATCGACTGGACGACGATGTTCGTCGCCGACCCGGAGCCCATCACGGGCAAGGGGCAGCTCTCCCTCCTCAACACCCCGCAGGACCCGACGACGATCATGTCCTGCATGAACGCCGCGCTCGGCTGCGTGGGCCCCCAGACGGACCTCGCGGTCCGTGAGGCGGTCAACCTGCTGATCGACCGTGGCGAGATCAACGACAAGGCGTTCTCGGGGCACGCAGCGGTGGCGTCGCCCTCGCTCGCGCTCGTCGGTCGCGACGACCGGTGGATCTCGCCGGACATCGAGAAGGAGAGCCCGCAGGAGGCCAACGTCGCGGAGGCCGACAAGGTCCTCACGGGCGCCGGCTACACCAAGGGTGCCGACGGCATCTACGAGAAGGACGGCCAGAAGCTCGTCGTCGAGCTCATCTCCGTCGAGGGCTGGAGCGACCACAACGCCGCGGGCGACCTGATCGCTCAGCAGGGGATCGACGCGGGCGTCCAGATCAACCACGTGAAGATCACGCAGCAGGAGATGTCCGACGCCCGGACCGCCGGCAACTACCAGATGATGATCAGCGGCATCACGGGCACCTCGCTCGACGACCCGTTCGCGATCTACCGCCAGTGGCTCACGACCGAGTACACGACGCCGGTGGGCGAGACGATCGAGGCCGGCCGCTTCAACTTCCCGCGCTACTCGAACCCGCTCGTCGACGACGCGGTGGCCGCAGCCGCCGCCACGAACGACGAAGAGGCCAAGAAGGAGGCGTACGCCACGGTCCAGAAGGAGATCGTCCGTGACCTCCCGTACATCGCGCTGGTCGTGAACCCGACCATGTCGTTCGTCAACACGAAGGACTACACGGGCTGGCCCGCCGAGGGTGACATGTACGCGTTCCCGCCGTCGTGGGCCACCATCAGCAACGGCGTCATCCTCTCGCAGCTCGAGTCCAACAGCTGATGTCGTACTGCCGAAGAGGAGCTCGGAGCCACGAGGAGTCCATCGCATGAGGTATTTCGCACGGCGGATCACGTTCTACGTGGTCACCCTCTGGGCCGCCGTCTCACTCAACTTCATTCTTCCCCGGGCCATACCCGGTGACCCGAAGCAGATCTACATCGATACGCTTCTGCGGAGGAATGGCGAACTGACTCCTGGGATGCTCAACAGCATCGATCTCCTCTTCGGCAGTGACGACGCATCGCTCTGGGACCAGTACCTCGCCTACTGGGGGAACCTCTTCAAGGGTGACTTCGGTACCTCGGTGGTCTACTTCCCGGCAACCGTCGACCAGCTGATCGGCGAGGCCCTCCCCTGGACGGTGGGCCTCGTCGGGCTGGCGACGATCATCGCCTTCCTCCTGGGCGTCGGTGGCGGCGCCTGGGTCGGGTGGAAGCGCGGGACCTGGGTCGACCACATCATCCCCGCGTCGACCTTCCTCCAGGCCGTGCCCTACTTCTGGCTCGCTCTGGTCTTGATCTCGGTCTTCTCGGTGTCGCTGGGCTGGTTCCCCATCGTCGGTGCCTACGACATCTTCATGTTCGACAACGGCCCCGAGTGGTCGTGGGAGTTCATCGGCAGCGTGATCTACCACGGCACCCTGCCCGCCATCACGATCGTCCTGTCCGCGATGGGCGGGTGGCTCCTCGGGATGCGCAACATGATGGTGTCCACCCTCGCCGAGGACTACGTCACCACGGCCGAGGCCAAGGGGCTGCGCCCCATGCGCGTCGCCACGACCTACGCGACCCGCAACGCGGTCCTGCCGTCGGTCACAGGGTTCGGCATCGCGCTGGGCTTCGTCGTCGCAGGGTCCGTGGTCATGGAGCAGGCGTTCAGCTACCCCGGGATCGGCAAGCTGCTCTTCACGGCGGTCCAGGCCAAGGACTACGCCCTCATGCAGGGAGCGTTCCTGGTGATCACCGTCGTGGTGCTTGCCGCGAACTTCCTCATGGACCTGATCAACGGCATCATCGACCCGAGGACGCGCAACAATGGCTGACGACATCCGTGACGCCGAGACCGTCACCCCGGCTGCCGACGCCGCCCCGGCCAGCTCGGTCGTGGTCGACGGACTTCCCGCCCGCAACGAGACGCGCGGGCTCGTGCCCGACGTCCCGATCGCGTCGCCGGAGTCGGTCGTCGCCGGCGAGCCCGTCCAGACCAGCGCCGCGCCCAAGCGAGGCCTGCGGGCCATGCTTCCTCGCCGCTCCGGCAAGCTCGTCGTCGGTCTCGTCCTGACGCTCGGCATCGTCCTCTTCTCGGTCCTGGCGCCGCTCTTCAGCCAGAGCCCGACCTCGACCAAGAACGCGCAGTACCTCCCGCCGAGCTCCGAGCACCTGCTCGGCACCAACAACATCGGCGTGGACATCTTCGCCCAGGTCGCTCACGGTGGCATGGGGTCCCTCACGGTCGGTCTGCTCGCAGGTGTCATCGCGATGGTCCTGTCCCTGGCGTTCGGCATCATCGCCGGCTACGTGGGCGGCTGGACCAACGAGATCCTCTCGTTCATCACGAACATCATGCTCGTGATCCCGGGGCTGCCGCTCATCATCGTGATCTCGGCCTACCTCGAGTCCCGCTCGCTCCTGCTCATCGCCCTGATCCTCGGTATCACGGGGTGGGCCGGAGCCGCGATCGTGCTCCGCGCCCAGGCCCGGTCGCTGCGCAGCCGTGACTACGTGTACGCAGCGAAGGTCGCGGGCGAGAAGGCGCCCCGGATCATCCTGGTCGAGATCCTGCCGAACCTGCTCCCGCTGCTCGCGGCGAACTTCCTGGGTGCCGTGATCCTCGCGATCCTCAGCGAGGCCGGGCTCTCCTACCTGGGCCTGGGCCCCTCGGGGTCGGTCACGTGGGGCACGATCCTCAACGAGGCCAGCACCCAGAACGCGATGGCCTACGGACGGTGGTGGTGGTTCGTGCCGCCGGGCCTGCTGATCGCGCTGTTCGGCTGCGGTCTCGCGCTGATCAACTTCAGCATCGACGAGATCATCAACCCCAAGCTCCGGACGGCCCCTGCGGCTGTGAAGAACGTCCGGCTCGCCCAGAAGAAGCGTGGGAAGCGCGGAGCAACCCCGTCGGCGAAGCGTCCGCCGGTCGAGGTCTCGGCCCGCCACGACGAGAAGGTGGAAGCATGAGCACGCCGACCCTGACCTCCAGGCCCGCCGGGAACGCCGGAGCCGCGGCCGACGCCGTCCCCGTCCTGACCGCAAAGAACGTCTCGATCGAGTACCAGGTCAGTCCCGTGGTCCGGGCCGTCAAGGACGTGTCACTGACGCTCCACCGTGGCGAGATCCTCGGCCTGGCCGGGGAGTCCGGGTGCGGCAAGACGACGCTGGCGTACGGCCTCAACCAGCTCCTCAAGCCACCCGCGCTCCGCACGAGCGGGGAGATCGTCCTGCACGACAAGGACGGTCACGACATCGACGTGGCAGCCCTGACGGGGGACGCGCTCCGCGCGTTCCGGTGGGACAAGGTCTCCATGGTCTTCCAGGGGGCGATGAACTCCCTGAACCCGGTCATCAGCATCAAGGCCCAGCTCTTCGACGTCCTCGACACCCACCGTCGGGGGATGTCCAAGAAGGAGAAGGTCGCTCGCAGTCGCGAGCTTCTCGAGCTGGTCGGCGTGGACCCGAACCGTCTGAACAGCTACGCCCACGAGCTCTCGGGCGGCATGCGTCAGCGCGTCATGATCGCGATGGCGCTCGCGCTGAACCCGCAGGTCATGATCATGGACGAGCCGACGACCGCCCTCGACGTGGTCGTCCAGCGCGGGATCCTCCGCGAGATCATGCGCCTGCGTGAGCAGTTCGGTTTCGCAGTCGTCTTCATCACGCACGACCTGCCCATGCTCCTGGAGATCAGCGACCGCATCGCGGTCATGCTCCAGGGCGAGATCGTCGAGCTGAACACCTCCGAGGAGATCTACCGCGCACCTGCGCACGAGTACACGCGCAAGCTGCTGGCATCGTTCCCCAGCCTGACGGGGGAGCGCGGGGCGTTCGTCCGGTCCGGCGAAGGCTCGGGAGACAACACGGGAGAGGTGGCCTGATGGGCACGCTCGAGGTCCGCAACGTGACCAAGGACTTCACGATCCGCAACGGGCTCAAGAGGTCGCGGCTCCGTGCCGTGAACGACGTCTCGTTCACGCTCGAGCCCGGCAAGACGATCGCGATCGTCGGGGAGTCCGGGTCGGGCAAGTCCACGGTCGCGCGCATGATCGCCAAGCTCGAGACGCCGACGTCGGGGCAGATCCTCATCGACGGCACGCCGAGCGCCCACCGCGGCCGGGCCCTGGCGACGTACCGGCACAACGTCCAGATGGTCTTCCAGGACCCCTTCGCGTCGCTCAACCCGTTCCACTCGATCCGCCACCACCTCGAGCGCCCGCTCCGGATCCACGGTCGGGCGAAGACGAACGCCGAGCTCGACGAGGCGGTCGAGGAGCTGCTCACGCGCGTCAACCTGACGCCTGCGGCGATCTTCGCCGAGAAGCGCCCGCACGAGATGTCGGGGGGCCAGCGGCAGCGCGTCGCGATCGCCAGGGCGCTCGCACCGGGGGCTCGCTTCCTCATCGCGGACGAGCCCGTGTCGATGCTCGACGTCTCGATCCGGCTCGGCGTCCTCAACCTGCTCGCGCGCCTCCAGCGCGAGGAGAACCTCGGGGTCCTGTACATCACGCACGACCTCGCGACAGCGCGCCACTTCTCCGACGAGATCATCGTCATGTTCCGTGGCAACATCGTGGAGCGGGGTCCGGCGGACGACGTCATCCTGAACCCGCAGCACGAGTACACCAAGCTCCTCCTGTCGGCTGCACCTGATCCTCGGAACCAGGGCAAGCTGCGAGACGAGGTGCGCAACGAGCTCGCATCCACGGCGACCGCCTCGGGGGAGGCCGCCGCGGTGCGTGACCGCTTCGGAACGGCCGGCCTCTAGGGCGGCTCGACCAGGCGGTGTCGGCGCGAGCAGGCGACCGACGCACGAGTGACGGCTCCGGGCCACGGCCCGGGGCCGTCACTCGTGTGCCGGGGCGGGAGACCGGCGTGAGGGGTCGCCGCGCCGCCCGACGGCGCCAGACACCCCCTAGAGTCGGGACGTGCCCTCCCGGAACCTGCGCGTCGCGCCCCCCACCGCCACCGTCCTGCCCGCGGTCGACCCCGTCCTGAGCGCGCTCGCCGCGCTGCGGGCCGAGATGGAGATCCCCGCAGAGTTCCCCCGGCCGGCCCTCGACGAGGCGGCTGAGGCCGCACGACGTGACGTCACGGACGGGCGCGCCGACCAGCGTGACGTGCCGTTCGTGACGATCGATCCGCCCGGGTCGATGGACCTCGACCAGGCGCTCCACCTCGAGAGCCGCCCCGGCGGCTACCTCGTGCGGTACGCGATCGCCGACCTCGCGGTCTTCGTGACCCCGGGCGGCGCCCTCGACGCCGAGGTGAACGAGCGGGGGATGACGCTCTACGGCCCCGACGAGCGCACTCCTCTGCATCCTGCGGTCCTGTCCGAGGCCGCCGCGAGCCTTCTGCCGGACGCGGACCGGGCCGCCGCCGTCTGGCACGTGGAGCTCGACGAGCGGGGCGAGATCACGTCCGCCCGGGTCGAGCGCGCCCTCGTGCGCAGCACCGCGCGGCTGACGTACGAGGAGGTTCAGGCGCGTCTCGACGCGGGGGAGGCGGGCGAGATGCTCGACCTGTTGCCCGAGATCGGGCTGCTGCGCGAGGCACGCGAGCGCGAGCGGGGTGGGGTGTCCCTCAACGTTCCTGAGCAGGACGTCGTGGCGCACGAGGACGGGACGTTCGGGCTCGAGTTCCGAGCAACCCTCCCGGTCGAGGGGTGGAACGCGCAGGTCTCGCTGCTGACCGGCATCGCCGCCGCGCGGATCATGCGGTCGGGCGGGGTGGGGATCTTCCGGACGCTCCCGGCGGCAGACCCGCGTGACCTGGCGCGCCTGCGCCGCACGGCGGGCGCGCTCGGCATCGACTGGCCTCAGGACCAGTCCTACGGTGAGCTGCTCGCCGCGCTCGACTCGGCGACGTCACGGCACGCGGCCTTCCTCAACGAGGCGACGTCGCTGTTCCGTGGCGCGTCGTACGTCCCGTTCGGTGGCACGGGACAGCCGGCGGGCGTGCCCGACGACGTCGCGCACGCCGCGATCGCCGCCGAGTACGCGCACGTGACCGCGCCGCTGCGGCGCCTGGTCGACCGCTACGGGACCGAGATCTGCCTGGCCCTGTGCGCGGGCGAGGACGTGCCGACCTGGGTGCGCGACGCCCTGCCGGGACTGCCGCGCACCATGGCCAGGACCGGCCAGCGTGCCGGGTCGTACGAGCGGGCGAGCGTGGACATCATCGAGGCGGCGCTCCTCATGGGGCGGGTCGGGGAGGTGCTCGACGCCGTGGTCGTCGACGTCGAGAACGACGAGGAGCGAGGCCGTCGTGCGGCCAAGGCTGCGGAGCGGGCGGCGAAGGAGACTGCGGCGGTCACGCCGGCGTCCGAGGCCACCCCCGGCGGTCCCGCACCGGCGTCCGACGACCGGCACCTCGTGCGGGGCCAGGTCGTGATCGCCGAGCCCGCGGTCCGGGCGAGCGTCGAGGGTGCCGACCTGCCGCTGGGCGACCCGGTGCGGGTCAGGGTGCGCGAGGCGTCGATCGAACGTCGTCGGGTCGACTTCGAGCTCGCCTGAGGGGTCGGGTCCGTCGAGTGCGTGAGGATGGACCCATGCCTCCTCGTCGCCGCACCGACCCGGCCGTCGGCCGCACCGCTCTCGCCGTCTGGCAGGACGGTGCCGCCGGCCGCCCCGAGATCACGACCGCCGTCCGCTTCACGCTCGAAGAGTTGGCCGAGGTAGCCCCCGGCCACGCCGTCGAGGTCAGGGTGCCCCCGTACGGAGCGGTCCAGGCGGTCGAGGGCCCGAAGCACACCCGCGGGACCCCGCCCAACGTCGTCGAGACCGACCCCGAGACGTGGCTCGGCCTCGTGACCGGGGCGGTCGACTGGGCCGAGGCCGTCGCCGACGGTCGCATCAGCGCCTCGGGCGAACGGTCGGACATCTCGTCGCTGCTGCCGTTGCAGGCCGCGCGCCGCCGCGACCGGTAGGCCACCCTCGACGCGCAGCCGCCCCGCACCGGCTGCCGTCGCCCTCGGCACCGGCTGCCGCCGCCCTCGGGCGAGAGCGAGGGCCCTTCGAAGTTCGCAGTGTCTGCATCGTGAGATAGCGTGCGAGGCGAACGGGCGACGGTGCCCGTCGACCGGTCCGCGCACGACGACGTCGCGCACCCCGGCCGGAGGGTGCCGTCCGCCTGGGAGACGTGGTCGTTCGACCGGTGGAGACCGGCCGGACACCACGTGTTCATCAGCCTGCTGTTGGATTCCAGAGCCTGCACCCGCGCCACCCGCGCCGAGGCGGGCGCGCCGGGAACCCGGCCACGACACGAAGGAGTCAGCGTGATCGGTAGTCACCACCAGTCCCGACGCAGGAGAGGTGTGGTCGCGGCCACCCTCTCGGCGTCGCTCGTCGCCACGGCGGCGCTCAGCACGGTAGCCGCAGGGACGGCATCTGCTGCGGTCGACGGCTCGTCCGTCGTCATCAACGAGGCGTACCTCAACGGCGGGAGCGCCAGCGCCCCCTACCTCAACAAGTTCGTCGAGCTCTACAACCCCACGGCTGCGGACATCGACCTCACGGGCTGGTCGGTCCAGTACCGGTCCGCGACGGGCACGGGCGCCTCGAACGGCGTCGTCCCGCTCACGGGCAAGATCAAGGCGGGCGGCTACTACCTGGTGCAGGGCGCCTCGAACGGCGCCAACGGCGCCGCGCTCCCGACGCCCGACGCGACCGGCACCATCGCGCCGCAGGGCCAGAACGGGACGCTCGCCCTGGTCAGGTCGGCCTCGGCGATCACGATCACGCCCGGCTCCGTCGTGGGCAACCCGCAGGTCGTGGACCTGCTGGGCTACGGCACGTCCAACACGTTCGAGGCCGCGGCGGCTCCCGCGGGAACGGCCAACACCGTGCCGGGCTCGCTCAACCGCGCGGCCGGCGCGGACACGGACGACAACTCCAAGGACTTCGCGGTCAGCAGCACGGTCACGCCGCAGAACAGCGGCGGCGGCTCAGGACCCGGCCCCGACCCGGAGCCCGGCGCAGCGAAGACCATCGCCGAGATCCAGGGCACGGGTGACGCGAGCCCCCTCGTGGGCCAGACCGTCACGACGCGCGGCGTCGTGACCGCGACCTACCCCTCGGGCGGCTTCGACGGTCTCTACATCCAGACGGCCGGCTCGGGGGGCGACCTGGACCTCGCGACGCACACCGCGTCGGACGGCCTCTTCGTGTACTCGAAGGCTGCGGCGACGGCGCTGCAGGTCGGCCAGCACGTCGAGGTCACGGGCGTGGTCTCGGAGTACTTCGGGCTGACGCAGGTCACGCCCGCGGCGACCGGCTGGAAGGTCCTGACGGACCCGGCCGAGGTCGTCAAGCCCGCGAACGTCGCGTACCCCGCGACCGCCGCGGACCGCGAGAAGCTCGAGGGCATGCTCGTCCAGCCCGCCGGCGACTACGTCGTCGCCGACAACTACGACACGAACTACTACGGTTCGGTCGTCCTGGCGAGCGGCACCGAGCCGCTGCGGCAGCCCACGTCGGTCGGCCGTCCGGGCAGCGCGGAGGCCGCGGCCGCGGTCGCCGACGCGAACGCCCGCCGCGTCAACCTCGACGACGGGGCGACGACGAACTTCAACAACGCCGCGAACAAGGCCAAGCCGTTGCCGTACCTGACCGGCGGCGCGCCGGTGCGCGTCGGCGCGCTCGCGACGTTCACGTCGCCCGTGGTCCTCGACTACCGGTTCGACGGCTGGAACTTCCAGCCCGTCACGGAGCTCACCCCGGCCAACGCGGCCGCGGTCCAGCCCGCGACGTTCGCGAACACGCGCACGGACGCCCCGGAGGCCGTGGGCGGCGACGTGACCGTGGCGACGTTCAACGTCCTGAACTACTTCACCACGACGGGCGACCAGCTCAGCGGGTGCCAGTTCTACACGGACCGCGAGGGCAACCCGATCACGGTGCGCACGGGCTGCGACGCCCGCGGTGCGGCGAACGCGGCGAACCTGCAACGTCAGGAGACCAAGATCGTCGCGGCGATCAACGCCCTGGACGCGGACGTCGTCTCGCTCGAGGAGATCGAGAACTCCAAGGCGTTCGGCAAGAACCGTGACGCCGCGCTCTCGACGCTCACGGACCGCCTCAACGCCGCGGCCGGTGCCGGGACCTGGGCCTTTGTGCCCTCGCCCGCGACGCTGCCCGCGTCCGAGGACGTCATCCGCACGGCGTTCATCTACCGTCCGGCGGCCGTCGAGCCCGTGGGGGCCTCGGTCGTCCACGACGTCGCGGCCTTCGACAACGCGCGTGAGCCGCTCGCCCAGACCTTCCGGGTCGCCGGGGGCGAGGCCTCGACGGACTTCGTCGTCATCGCGAACCACTTCAAGTCCAAGGGCTCGGGCTCGGGGGCGGACGCCGACCAGGGCGACGGGCAGGGCGCGTCGAACGCGTCGCGCGTCAAGCAGGCCACGGCGCTCGTGACGTTCGCCGACCAGGTCTCGTCGGCTGCGGGCACCGACAAGGTGCTGCTCGCGGGCGACTTCAACGCCTACGCCCAGGAGGACCCGATCAAGGTCCTCACGGACGCGGGCTACGTCGACCTGGGCCCGACGACGGGCAAGGAGACGTACCTGTTCGACGGCCTCGTCGGCTCGCTCGACCACGTGCTCGCATCGCCCGGCGCCGCGAACGCGGTCACGGACACCGACATCTGGAACATCAACTCGGTCGAGCCCATCGCGAACGAGTACAGCCGCTTCAACTACAACGTCTCGAACCTGTACGACACCACGGCGTTCCGCTCGTCCGACCACGACCCGATCGTCGTCGGCCTCGAGCTGGGCGGCGAGGAGCCGGGCGGGGTCAAGGAGCTCGACCTGCTCGCGATCAACGACTTCCACGGTCGCATCGACGCGAACACCGTCGCGTTCGCCGGGACGGTCGAGCAGCTGCGCGCCGCCAACCCGGCGGGTACCGCGTTCCTCTCGGTCGGTGACAACATCGGCGCCTCGCTGTTCGCGTCGGCGCTGCAGGACGACCAGCCGACGATCGACGTGCTCAACGCCCTGGACCTGTCCGCCTCCGCGGTGGGCAACCACGAGTTCGACAAGGGCTTCGCGGACCTGACCGGGCGCGTGAGCGACGCGGCCGACTGGTCCTACCTGGGGGCCAACGTCTACGCCAAGGGCACCACGAACCCGGCCCTGCCGGAGTACGCGGTGATCGACGTCGACGGGGTCAAGGTCGGCGTCATCGGCGCCGTGACCGAGGAGACCCCGACGCTCGTGACGCCGTCCGGCGTGGCGGACCTCGACTTCGGCGACCCCGTCGAGGCCGTGAACCGTGTCGCCGCGCAGCTGCGCGACGGTGACGCCGCGAACGGTGAGGCCGACCTGCTGGTCGCCCTCTACCACGAGGGCGCCAGCGCGGGCACGCCCGACGGCTCGACGCTCGAGCAGGAGCTCGCCCACCAGGGCGCGTTCGAGCAGATCGTCAACGACACGGACGCCCGCGTCTCGGCGATCTTCACGGGCCACACGCACAAGCAGTACGCGTGGGAGGCCCCGATCCCCGGCACCGACCGGACCCGTCCGGTCCTGCAGACCGGGAGCTACGGCGAGAACGTCGGGCACGTGAGCCTGACGTTCGACACCGCGACGGACCTCGTCACGGACTACTCCGTCGAGAACGTCAAGCGCACCACGACGCCTGCCGGCGAGCTCGTCGCGACCTACCCCCGCGTGGCCCAGGTCAAGACGATCGTCGACGCGGCGCTCGCGCAGGCCGAGGTCATCGGCGCTCAGCCGGTCGGCTCGGTCACGGCCGACATCACGACCGCCTACCTGGGGGGCTCGTACGTGGACGGCAAGTACACGGGCTCGGGCCCGCTGCCCTCCACGGGGCGTGACGACCGTGCGTCGGAGTCGACGCTCGGGAACCTCGTCGCGACCTCGCTGCGCGACACGCTGGCCGACCCGGCCCGCGGCGGTGCCGACTTCGGTGTCGTCAACCCGGGCGGGCTCCGCAACGAGCTCTACTTCGGCGAGGACGGCGTCATCACGTACGCCGAGGCCAACGCGGTCCTGCCGTTCGTCAACAACCTGTGGACCGTGTCCCTCACGGGCGCGCAGGTCGAGACGATGCTCGAGCAGCAGTGGCAGACCAACGCGGACGGCACGCGCCCGTCGCGTCCGTACCTGGCCCTGGGGTTGTCGGACAACGTCAGCTACACCACGAAGACCGCGGACGTGAATGCCACCCCGGGTGACAACATCACGTCGGTCCTCATCAACGGTGAGCCGCTCGACCCGGCGAAGGTCTACCGGGTCGCGACGTTCTCGTTCCTCGCGACGGGCGGCGACAACTTCCGGGTCTTCTCGCAGGGCACGGACGCGCGCGACTCGGGTCTGATCGACCGTGACGCGTGGATCTCCTACCTGCAGGCCCACCCGGACCTCGCCCCCGACTTCGCCCGTCGTGGCGTGGTCGCGGACGGGCTGGGCACGGTCACCGCAGGTGAGTCCGTCACCGCGGCGGTCTCTCGTCTGAACCTGACGTCGCTCGGCAGCCCGGCCAACACGGGGGTCTCGGCGTACCTCGTGCCTGCGGGCACGGCGTTCGACGCGGCCAACCCGGGCACGCCCGTGGCCACGGGCACGGTCACGAACGGGGCTGCGAGCCTCGAGGTGCCGGTCCCGGCGGAGACGGCGGGCGGCGAGTACGGCCTGTACGTGGTCGCGGACCCGAGCGGCACGGTCACGCGCCTGGCCCTCACGGTCGAGGGGGTCGACCTTCCCGACGTCGTCATGGACGACCTGACCGCGAAGGGCCAGTGCGTCGGAGGCCGCGTGCACCTGTCGGTCAAGGGCGTGAACGGCGAGTCCGGCCCGATCGACGTGAAGTTCACGACGCCCTACGGCACCAAGACCTTCCCGAACCTCAAGGAGGGCAAGATCGCGGCGCAGTCGTTCAACACCCGCGCCACGTCCGTGCCGGCCGGCACGGTCGAGGTCCGAGCGACGAAGTCGCAGGGCGGTCAGACGCTGACCGAGGTCTACGAGGTCGCCTACCCGGCGGTCACGTGCGGCTGACGCGCTGATCACCTGAGGATCCGTCGGGCCTGCTTCCCTGCTGGGGGAGCAGGCCCGACGGCGTCTCGCGCCCCGTTGGCACGGGTGCGGCCCAGGGGATTCTCAGCAGGACGGGGTACTGTCGGCGCGTGAGCCCCAGCACCCCCACCCCCGACGTGAACGCGACCCCTGACGGCCCCGTTCCCGCCGCTCCGCCGGAGACCGGCGCTGCCGCCCCGGCCGCCCCGGTACCTCCGACCACGCCCGCTGCCGCGGACACCGCGTCGACCGAGCCCGGTGACGCGAACGACGGCGGCATCCGTGGTGACGAGGTCGAGATCGAGATCGAGTCGATGATCGACCCGACGACGATCCGTCGCGCGCCCCGGTACAAGGCGTTCTTCACGACGGGCGCGGTCGTCGGGATCGTCGTGGGGCTGTGCCTCGGGATCACGTGGCTCGGCTCCCCGGAGTCCCGCGGCGTGCTCAAGCCCGGCGTCTACCTCACGGTCGTCGTGCTGGGGACGACGACGCTCACGACGCTCGTCGCGGGCGCGCTGGCGATCTGGGCGGACAAGCGCAGCCTGCGCCGCTGAGCGAGCACGCTGAGCCGGATCCTCGTCCGGTCACGTGGTCCACCCCCTGGTCGTGACTTCGGGCAGCCCGGGACCGTATGGGACACTGGAGCCGTGGCCCCCCGCGGAGATGGACTTCTCAACCACGACCTCATGCCCGGCGAGAAAGGCCCCCAGGACGCTTGTGGCGTCTTCGGTGTCTGGGCGCCCGGCGAAGAGGTCGCCAAGCTTGCCTACTTCGGTCTGTACTCGTTGCAGCACCGTGGTCAGGAGTCGGCCGGGATCGCGACCAGCAATGGTGAGCAGATCCTCGTCTACAAGGACATGGGACTCGTCTCCCAGGTGTTCGACGAGACGGCCCTCAACGCCCTGACGGGGCACATCGCCGTCGGGCACTGCCGGTACTCGACCACCGGTGGCGTGACCTGGGAGAACGCGCAGCCCACGCTGGGTGCGACGTCGTCGGGGACGGTCGCGCTGGGGCACAACGGCAACCTGACCAACTCCGCCGAGCTCGTGAACCTCGTCGCCGAGCGCTACGGCGCGCAGCGCCGCGGCGAGCTGGCCCGCGGTAACACGACCGACACGGCCCTCATCACCGCGCTCTTCGCGGGGGACGACGACCACTCGCTCGAGGACACCGCGATGGAGGTCCTGCCGCGGCTCAGAGGCGCCTTCAGCCTCGTCTTCATGGACGAGAAGACGCTCTACGCGGCGCGTGACCCGCAGGGGGTGCGCCCGCTCGTCCTGGGTCGCCTCGAGCGCGGCTGGGTCGTCGCGAGCGAGACCCCCGCCCTGGACATCGTGGGCGCGTCGTTCGTCCGTGAGGTCGAGCCGGGCGAGCTCATCGCGATCGACGGTGACGGCCTGCGCTCGCAGCGCTTCGCACCGGTCGAGCGCGCGGGCTGCGTCTTCGAGTACGTCTACCTGGCCCGCCCGGACACCTCGATCAACGGCCGCTCGGTGCACGCCGCGCGCGTCGAGATGGGGCGCCAGCTCGCTCGCGAGCACGGCATCGACGCAGACCTCGTGATCCCGGTCCCCGAGTCCGGCACCCCCGCCGCCGTGGGGTACGCCCAGGAGTCGGGCATCCCGTTCGGCCAGGGGCTGACCAAGAACGCCTACGTCGGGCGCACCTTCATCCAGCCGTCGGACACGCTGCGCCAGCTCGGCATCCGGCTCAAGCTGAACCCGCTGCGCGACGTCATCCGGGGCAAGCGTCTCGTCGTCGTCGACGACTCGATCGTCCGCGGCAACACCCAGCGTGCCCTGATCCGCATGCTGCGCGAGGCGGGGGCCGCCGAGGTCCACGTCCGCATCAGCTCCCCGCCGGTCAAGTGGCCGTGCTTCTACGGCATCGACTTCGCGTCGCGCGCCGAGCTCATCGCCAACGGCCTGTCGCCGGAGGAGGTGGGCGCCTCGCTGGGCGCCGACACCCTCGGGTACATCTCCGAGGAGGGGATGATCGCGGCGACCGAGCAGTCCGCCTCCCAGCTCTGCACGGCCTGCTTCACCGGGAAGTACCCCATCGAGCTGCCCCCGGACGACCAGCTCGGCAAGCACCTGCTCGAGCAGGCCGAGCTGCCGCTGGGCGCTCCGGAGGACGGGCTGCGCAGCCTCTCCGTGGGAGTCGGCGGCGGGACCGCCCTCGACCACCCCTGACCCCGTACGACGCACCGCCCCACCCGGGGCGCGCCGCAACCACCAGGAGTTCATTCGTGTCTGAAGGTCTCACGTACGCCGCAGCCGGTGTCGACACCGAGGCGGGCGACAAGGCCGTCGAGCTGATGAAGGACGCCGTACGCCGTACGCACGGCCCCCAGGTCCTCGGGGGAGTGGGCGGGTTCGCCGGGCTCTACGACTTCAGCGAGGTCGCGACCTACACCAAGCCCCTGCTGGCCACCTCGACCGACGGCGTGGGGACCAAGGTCGCGATCGCGCAGGCGATGGACGTCCACGACACGATCGGGTTCGACCTCGTGGGCATGGTCGTCGACGACATCGTCGTGGTGGGGGCCAAGCCGCTCTTCATGACGGACTACATCGCGTGCGGCAAGGTCGTGCCCGAGCGCATCGCAGGCATCGTCCGTGGCATCGCGGCGGCGTGCGAGGTCGCCGGCACGGCCCTCGTCGGCGGGGAGACGGCCGAGCACCCGGGTCTCCTGGGCGAGGACGAGTACGACGTCGCGGGTGCCGCGACGGGCGTGGTCGAGGCCGACCGCCTCCTGGGCCCCGAGCGGGTGCGCGAGGGCGACGTCCTCATCGCGCTGGGATCGTCGGGCCTGCACTCGAACGGCTACTCGCTAGTGCGTGCGGTCGTGAAGCACGCGGGCTGGGAGCTGGACCGAGAGGTCGAGGAGTTCGGTCGGACGCTCGGCGAGGAGCTGCTCGAGCCCACGCGCGTCTACGCGAGCGACTGCCTGGCCCTGGCCCACGACGACGCGGCGCAGGTGCACGCGTTCACGCACGTCACGGGTGGTGGGCTCGCGGCCAACCTGGCCCGTGTGCTCCCGGCTGGCCTCGTCGGGACGATCGACCGCGGCTCGTGGGAGGTCCCGCCGATCTTCACCGTGGTCCGTGACCTCGGGAACGTGCCTCGACGTGACCTGGAGAACACGCTCAACCTGGGCGTGGGCATGGTCGCGATCGTGGGCGCCGACGGCGCTGACGCCGCCCTCGCGCGATGCACCGAGCTGGGCCTCACGGCCTGGGTCCTGGGCACCGTGGGCGCTCTCGACCCGGCCGAGACGTCTGCCGCCGGGGGAGAGGACCTGGTGGTCGGCACCAAGGGCGTCCACGCAGGGGCTGTGCGCCTGACGGGTGACTACCGCAACTGACGTACGACGAAAAGCGCGTCCTGCGACTCGGGCCGGGAGGCCTGGGGTGCAGGACGCGCTTTTCGTCGAACGACGTGAGGTCGCGGGCAGGTCACTGAGGACGTACTCGCGATCTGTCGACTCACGGACCGCCTGGGGCCCGAAGGTCGCAGGAGGGGGTGAGGTCGAGTCAGCGGTCGTCGGACCAGCCGGCGAACGGCTGGTCGTACTCTCCGCTGTTGTCCTCGGAAGACCTCGCTCCGTAGCGAGGATCTGTCGCGAGATCCGTGTGGCTGTGACCAGTGAGCTCTTGTTCGAGAGCTTGGTAGTTCGTCTCGGGGCTGTAGTACTTCAGCGCACGAGCGACCTTGGTCTGCTTAGCCTTCTGACGGCCGCGGCCCATGGCTCCGACCCCCTCAACGTAGAAGCGGGGCGGCAACGTACTTCGACGTGCGGCCCCGGGAGTGTGTTTCGTCTGTTCAGAGTCCAACGGTACATGGTCCGGATGCATTCCAGCCACTCAGGTCCCCCGAACGGGTGCCTTGTCACACTGTCTCCACACAACGGCGGCCCGTCGGGCCGCTCCGGACGCCGTACCAGGGGGTCGAGGCCGGTCGCGGCGAGGTCGCAGGGGGTGGGGCAGGAGCGGCCGGAGGGAGAGATCCGGGCCGCGCGACACGCCCGGATCTCGGTCCGAAACACCTGTACCACCCATACCCCGCCTAATTCACCCTGTCCGCCAAGTCGCCCAAAATCCTCATGCTGCGACAATGGAAGGGCTAGCGCAGCGCTGTCGTCGCGTTCCGACGTCACCGTCGGACCAGCCAGTCGCTAGGAGGAGGTGCAGTGATGTCCGTCCATGGAGAGTCCGAAGTTCTGCTCACACCGGCCGAGGTCGCGAGCCTGTTCCGCGTCGATCCCAAGACCGTCACTCGCTGGGCCAAGGCCGGCAAGCTGTCGTCGATCCGGACCCTCGGGGGGCATCGTCGCTATCGCGAGTCCGAGGTTCGCGCACTCCTGGGTGCCGCGAGCGAGAACGCCGAGGGCGTCGACAAGGGCTGACCGACGCGCGGTGTCCCCGCGCGCCCAGCCTGCGCCGTCGGGCCGTTGAGGAGCCTCGGGACCTGCTTCCCGATGCTCCCCGTCGCGTCCTGACCCCTTCCTCACGACCAGCCGAAAGCCCGGCGCCTGTGGCGCCGGGCTCGGTCGTTCCTGGGGGTGCTGTTCGGTCGACCTCGGCCGACCCGGCCAGCACGTCGCGACGTCAGGAGCGACGCCGGAGGATCGCCGCGGCGACGAGCGCGACCGTCGCCACGGCACCGCCGATGAGGATCTTGACGTTGCGCGCTCGCGCGGGGTCGTGCTCGGGGAGCCCGCCGCCCGTGAAGAAGCTGCCGGTGTCAGCAGCGGCCTGCTTGGTCTGGTGCGCCACGTTCGCCGCCTGGGTGCGAGGGTCGAGGCGGGTGGTCAGCTCGTCGATCGTGCTCGCGAGCTCGGACCGGGTCCGGGCGATCTCGGCTTCCAGCTCGGCCTGGGTCGGTTCTGTGGTCACGGGCGCAGTCCTTCCTTGACGGTGGCGACGTCTTCCTTGATCCCCGCGATGGCGTTCTCCGGGGTAGGGGGCATCCCCTTCTTGAGCTGCTTGCTGCCGACGAAGGCGAGGATGCCCGCGAGCAGGAACAGCACGACGCCGACGATGAGGGCCGCGAGCCACAGCGGTACGGCGTGCGCGAGCCCGACCATCGCGGAGTGCAGCGCGAACCCGAGCCCGTAGAGCGAGAGCACACCGGCCACCACGAACATCCCGATCCCGATGCCCGATCGGGCGGCCTTGGTCGTCAGCTCCTTCTTGGCGAGCGCGATCTCCGTCCGGACCAGGCGCGTGGCCTGCTCGGACATCTGCTCGACGAGCTTGCCGATCGAGGGCTTCGGGCTCGGGGGAGGGGGCTGTCCGTCGTCCCAGTCGCTCATGGTGGTCACCTTCCTGGCGCTCCGGTCGGGGCGCCCGTGCGCGCGGGGTTCACCCGCGCCCTGAAGAGTCGGTTCTTCATGTCCCACTCAACCGGTCAACCGGCCCGAGGGCAATTCCGCGCGCCGGGCGTGCGAGTGTCCGTCCGGTGTGCTGCGCAGAGAGCGGGCGGCCCAGCGGGCGGGACCGGCGGGTACGACGAAGCCCCGCCTCGTGGGAAACGAGGCGGGGCTTCGTGGAAGTGGCTCCGACCGGCGTCGATCCGGTGACCTTTCGATTTTCAGTCGAACGCTCTACCAACTGAGCTACAGAGCCTTGACACGAAAGCCCGGTCGTGATGACCGGGCAGTCGCTGTCGAGCGACCCTGACGGGACTTGAACCCGCGACCTCCGCCGTGACAGGGCGGCGCGCTAACCAACTGCGCTACAGGGCCTTGCGTGAGTTTCTCCCGGCCTGGGCCGTTCGAACCTCGAGAATCGTATCTCACTGCCGGGCGAATCCGTTAATCGGATCCTTCCGAGTACCCCCAACGGGATTCGAACCCGTGCTACCGCCGTGAAAGGGCGGCGTCCTAGGCCGCTAAACGATGGGGGCCTAGTTTCCTGGACAACCCGCACCGCCTGCGGGGCACGAGTCGCCGAGAGACCTCCGTCAGCATACGGGGAAGCAAGGTCGGCGTGCAAAACGGTGCGCGCGTGCGGCTCGCGGCTGTCGGTGCCCCGTAGGAGGGCGGGGGAGGATGGTCCCGTGGTGGAGATGACGCGCGAGGACTTCGAGGACGCGGTGCGCGATGCGCTGGACGAGATCCCGGAGGAGCTGGCGGAGCAGATGGACAACGTGGTCGTCCTGGTCGAGGACGACGCGCCCGTCGACGACCCCGAGCTGCTGGGGCTGTACGAGGGGGTCCCGCTGACAGAGCGCGACCTCATGTGGGCGGCGGGTGCGCTCCCGGACAGGATCACGATCTTCCGCAACCCCACGCTCGCGATCTGCGAGACGCGGGAGGAGGTCGTCGAGGAGGTCGTGGTCACGGTCGTCCACGAGATCGCGCACCACTTCGGGATCGACGACGACAGGCTGCACGAGCTCGGATGGGCCTAGCATTCATCGCCGAAGGGCGATAACATCGTTATATGACGATGAAAAGGGAGACGAGCACCCGCACGCACCTGCGGGCGCGGCGCACCGCGACCGACGGTCTCGTCGAGCAGCCGGCGGCCGAGCATCCGCAGCAACCGTGCACCCCGCCCGTCGTCGGGCACGACCACACCGCAGTCGCGCGGCTCCTGCACGCCCTCGCCGAGCCGCACCGACTCTCCGTGGTGCACCTCCTCGCGGTCGCCGAGCACCGCGTGGTCGACCTGACCCGCGAGCTGGGGCTCGCGCAGTCCACCGTGTCCGCCCACCTGGCGACGCTCCGCGACGCGGGACTCGTCGAGACCCGCCGAGAGGGTCGTTCGTCCTGGTACCGCCTCGCGCGCCCCGAGGTCGCGCACATCCTGGCCGACGCCGAGCGGATCGTCGACGCCACGAGGGGTTCCCGATGAGCGGCCACTCGCACTCGCACTCCCACGGCGCGTCGACCGCGACGGGCGCGCACCGCCGTCGGCTCGTGATCGTCCTGTGCATCACGCTCGGCGTGATGATGCTGGAGGTCGTGGGCGCCCTGGTCTCCGGGTCGCTCGCGCTCCTCGCCGACGCCGGGCACATGCTGACCGACGCCAGCGGGATCGGGATCGCACTCTTCGCGAGCTGGCTCGCGACGCGTCCGGCTTCCCCGACGCGGACCTTCGGGTGGCAGCGCGCCGAGATCCTCGCCGCGCTGACCAACGCGCTGATCCTCGGCACGGTCGCCGTGCTCGCGATCATCGAGGGCGTCTCGCGGTTCCGCGCGCCGGACCCCGAGATCCAGGCCGGGCTGATGATCGGGGTGGCGGTCGTCGGTCTCGTCGCGAACGCGATCGGGCTGCGCCTGCTGTCGGCGGGCCAGGCCGAGAGCCTCAACGTCCGCGGGGCCTACCTCGAGGTGCTCGGCGACCTGCTCGGGTCGGTCGCGGTGATCGTCGCCGGCGTCCTCGTCGCGGTCGGGTTCCCGGGGGCCGACGGTCTCGCGTCCGTCGCGATCGGGCTGCTGATCCTGCCGCGCGCCTTCATGCTCCTGCGCGAGGTCGCGGCGGTGCTCCTCGAGTCGACCCCCGCCGGCGTGGACCTCGAGAAGGTGCGCACCCACATGGAGGGCACCCCGGGAGTGGTGGGCGTGCACGACCTGCACGCCTGGACCATCACCTCGGGCGTACCCGTCATGTCGGCACACGTGGTCGTCGAGGACGAGGTCCTGGCGAGCGGAGGGGGGACGGAGGTGCTGCGACGGCTCAAGGAGTGCCTGGGCGGGCACTTCGACGTCGACCACTGCACGTTCCAGATCGAGCCGCCCTCGATGCAGGCGACCGAGGATTCGGTCCACCACTGACCGGCGGGCGTCTCGCGGGCGAGGGTGTCGTCGAAGGTGGCTCGCCGGGCGTTCTACGCTCCTCCCATGACGATTCTGGTGACAGGCGGAGCGGGGTTCATCGGTGCGCACGTGGTGCGCCTGCTGCAGGAGAGAGGAGACCAGGTCGTCGTCGTGGACGACCTGAGCACCGGGCAGGAGAAGCGCGTCGGGGGGGCGCCGCTCGTGCACCTCGACGTGTCGAGCGCCGAGGCGGTCGACGTGCTGACCCGGACCATGGTCGAGCACGAGGTCAGCGCCGTGGTGCACTTCGCGGCCCGCAAGCAGATCGGCGAGTCGGTCGAGAAGCCCGTCTGGTACTACCAGCAGAACGTGGGCGGGTTCACGAACCTCGTCGCCGCGATGGAGGCCGCCGGGGTCGACCGTCTCGTCTTCTCGTCCTCGGCGGCGACCTACGGCATGCCCTCGGTCGCGCTCGTCGAGGAGAAGCTGCACGCCGACCCCATCAACCCCTACGGCGAGACGAAGCTCGTCGGAGAGTGGCTCGGGCGGGCGGCCGGCCGGTCGTGGGGGCTGCGGTTCGTGGCGCTGCGCTACTTCAACGTCGCCGGTGCGGGGTGGCCGGACCTGGGTGACCAGACGCTCCTCAACCTCGTCCCGATGGTGTTCGACCGCCTGGCACGGGGCGAGCGGCCCCGGGTCTTCGGCGACGACTACCCGACGCCCGACGGCACCTGCATCCGTGACTACCTGCACGTCATGGACCTCGCCGAGGCGCACCTCGTAGCGCTCTCCTACCTGGACGAGGACGAGCGGGACTACGACGTGTTCAACGTGGGGACGGGCGTGGGGGCCTCGGTGCGCGAGGTCATCGACGAGATCGGCAGGGTGTCGGGCCTCGACGCCACCCCGGACGTCTTCCCGCGCCGTCCCGGCGACCCGCCGCAGCTCGTCGCCTCGCCCGAGCGCATCAACACGGTGCTCGAGTGGAGAGGGTCGCACGGGCTCGAGGAGATCATCTCGTCGGCCTGGGAGGCGTGGCAGGCAGGGCCGCGCCGCATCGACGTCTGACCACGGCGTGACGGAAGGGCTCTCTCGCCTCGCGCGAGGGGGCCCTTCTGCGCGTCCGGCGCTGACATCCCGTCAGATCCTCAGTATGCTGAGCAAAATTACTCAGCACGCTGAGGATGAAGGGGTGTGCCATGTCCGCAACGAGCACGACCATCGACGACGTCGCCGAGCGGTCGTCGACGGGCGCAGTCCGTGCAGCATCTGCTGGGGCCGAGCCCCGGCCCGGGACCGAGCCCGGGCTCGCCGCGTCGACGCGGGACGTCCGGCTCGCCGTCGACCTCGACCACGCTCTCACAGCCACACGTCGCGCGCTCGCCGAGTACTTCGCCACGGCGGCGTCGCGGGCGACCGACCCCCGGGTCGTCGATCTCTGGAAGGACCTGGCCGACCAGACCGGGGGAAAGCTCGTCCGCCCGCGCCTGGTCCTCGCGGCCTATCTCGGCCTCGGCGGCCGGGACCTCGGGGCGGCGGTGCCCGTCGCCGCTGCACAGGAGGTCCTGCACACCGCGATGCTCGTGCACGACGACCTCCTCGACCACGACGAGTCGCGTCGCGGCCGCCCCAACCTCGCGGGCACCACACGTGCGCGCCTCGCGGGGACGGGCGTCGATGCAGCCCACGCCGACGAGCTCGTCCAGGCCGCCTCCCTCCTCGCCGGGGACCTCGCGATCAGCGGAGCCTTCGACCTCGTGCTGACGTCGACCGCCCCACCGCCCGTCCGGCTCGAGGTCACCCGACAGCTCGTGCGCGCGGTCCAGACGGCCGTCGCGGGCGAGGTGCTCGACGTGTCGGGACAGCTCCGCTCCCCCCTCGACGTCGCCCCCCTGCTCGTCGCGGAGCTCAAGACGGCGACCTACACGTGCGTCGTCCCGCTCCTGTCGGGCGCCACGCTCGCCGGCGCGGACCGTGCTGTGCGGTCGGACCTGGAGACCTGCGGCCGCGCGCTGGGGATCGCCTTCCAGCTCGTCGACGACCTGCTCGGGGTGTTCGGCGACCCGCGGGTCACGGGGAAGTCGACGCTCTCCGACCTGCGCGAGGGCAAGCGCACCCTGCTCCTCGCCTGCGCCTACCGTCGGGCCACGCCCGCGGACGTCGCGCTGCTGGACCGGTACGTGGGGCGGGCCGACCTCACCGAGGCGGAGGCCGACGTCGTGCGGGAGGCCATGCAGCGCTCCGGAGCCCCCGGAGCGGTCCGGGAGACCGTGACCCGCCACCTCGACGAGGCCCGGGCGGCGGCTTCCCGGCTGCCTGCTCCTCTCGCGCGATATCTGACCGACCTGGCCGACTCGTTCGCGGAGAGGGTCGCCTGAGATGCCGACGAGCACGACGTCCGAGACCATGGCCAGGGAGGCCAACGTGTCGCAGATGCTGTACGACCGCACCGCCGCCCGCGCGAGCCGGGCGGTCCTGACCGGGTACTCGACGTCCTTCGGGCTCGGGTCCCGGCTCCTGGGGAGCGTGGCGCGTCGCGACATCGACGCGGTCTACGGCCTGGTCCGCGTGGCCGACGAGGTCGTCGACACGCGCAGGGGCGAGGGCGCCGACGCGCTGCTGACCGGGCTCGAGGAGGAGACGGCGCGCGCGCTCGCGAGCGGGTACTCGACCAACCTCGTCGTCCACTCGTTCGCCCGCACTGCCCGGCGCACCGGGATCGGGCACCCGGAGATCGACCCGTTCTTCGCGTCGATGCGCATGGACCTCACGGTCCAGGTGCACGACAAGGCGAGCTACGAGCAGTACGTCCACGGCTCGGCCGAGGTCGTGGGGCTCATGTGCCTCGCGGTGTTCCTCAACGCGGACCGTCGGCCCGGGGATCCCGTGGTCCGCGCCGACGCCGCCGTGCTGCGCGGTGCGCAGGGTCTGGGCGCCGCGTTCCAGAAGATCAACTTCCTGCGCGACCTGCGCACCGACCACGAGGAGCTGGGGCGCAGCTACTTCCCCGGGATCACGCCGGCCGACCTCACGCAGGAGGACGTCGACGCGATCCTCGCGGAGATCGGCAGCGACCTCGACGCCGCGCGCGCCGCGCTCCCGTCCCTCCCGCGTCGCGCACGGATGGCGGTCGCCGCGACCCTCGCGCTCTACGACTCGCTGCTGGGACGGCTCGCCTCGACGGCTCCGCAGGACCTGCTCCGGGCACGCGTGCGGGTCCCGGACCCGGTCAAGATCGTCGTCGCGGCGCGTGCCGTGGCGCGTGAGTCGCTGCGACGCGACGTGCACGCCATGTCCCGCCGGTCGACCAGGTTCACCGACACCAGAGGAGCCCTGTGAACGTCGCCCCACCCGAGATGCCGCACGTCGTGGTCGTGGGGGGAGGGATCGGCGGCCTCGCCACCGCCGCGCTCCTGGCCCGGGGCGGCGCCCGGGTGACCCTGCTCGAACGCCACGAGCGGGTCGGGGGGCGGGCCGGGACGCTCGACCTCGACGGGTTCCGGTTCGACACCGGACCGTCCTGGTACTTCATGCCCGAGGTCTTCGAGCACTGGTTCGCGCTCCTGGGCGAGCGCGCCGAGGACCACCTCGACCTGGTCCCGCTCGACCCGTCGTACCGTGTCTTCTTCGAGCGGGCCTCGTCCAGCGAGCAGCCCGACGGCGCCACGAACCTCCCCCCGGCTCGCACCGTCCTCGACGTCACCCGCGACCCGGAGGTCAACTGGGCTCGCTTCGACGCGCTCTCGCCGGGCGACGGCGAGCGCATGCGGGCCTACGCCGAGGAGTCGAGCGAGGCCTACCGCCTCGCCCTGGACCACTTCCTCTACACGACGTTCGAGCGTCCCGACCGGGCCGTCGACGGCGCCGTGCTGCGCCGGCTCCCGCGGCTCGCGGCCCTGCTGGGACGCTCGCTCGCGGACCGCGTCGAACGCCGCGTGCACGACCCGCGCCTGCGCCAGGTCCTCGGCTACCACGCGGTCTTCCTCGGCAGCTCGCCCTACCGGGTGCCCGCGCTGTACTCGCTCATGAGCCACCTCGACCTGGTCGAGGGCGTACGGTTCCCGCGCGGTGGGATGTACACGATCATCGAGGCCATGGAGAAGATCGCCCGCTCGCAGGGCGTGACGATCCGCACGGCGAGCGACGTCGTCGGGATCGAGGTCGCGCCGCACGCTCCCATGCCCGACGGCGGAGCCTCGCCCCGCGCGCGGACCGGCAGGCCCGGGCGACGCGCGCGAGGCGTCGCGACCGGGGTGCGGCTGAGCACGGGCGAGGTCGTGCCTGCGGACGTCGTGGTGTCGGCCGCCGACCTGCACCACACCCAGACCGCGCTCGTGCCCCCCGCGTACGCCGACCTGCCCGCGCCAGCGTGGGACGACCGCGGACCCGGGATCTCGGCGCTGCTGATCCTCGCCGGCGTCCGTGGCGAGCTGCCCGAGCTGGCCCACCACTCGCTCTTCTTCACCGAGGACTGGCGGGGGAACTTCGCCGACGTCCTGGGCGACGCGGCCGACAGCCCCGTGGACTCGTTGCGGGTCCCGTCCCCCGCCTCCCTCTACGTCTCGAGGACGTCGGCGACCGACGACGCGACGATCGACCACCCCGCTGCGCCTCCCGGCCACGAGAACCTCTTCGTCCTGGTGCCGTTCCCCGCGGACCCGGCGCTCGGTGGCTCGGCCGCGTCGCAGGCCGAGCTCGAGGAGCTCGCCGACGGGTACCTCGACCAGGTCGGCGCCTGGGCCGGGATCGACGACCTGCGCGGGCGGGTCGTGACCCGGCGGGTCCTGGGCCCCGCGCACTTCGCGACCGAGTTCTCGTCCTGGCGAGGGACGGCCCTCGGGATGGAGCACACGCTCGCGCAGAGCGCGATGTTCCGCCCGCCGGGCGCCTCGCGCAAGGTCACCAACCTCTACTACGCGGGAGCGGGCACGGCCCCTGGCGTCGGGCTGCCGATGTGCCTCATCAGCGCCGAGCTCGTCGCCAAGCGGCTCCTGGGCGAGACGTCCTCCCGGCCCCTGCCGTCCCCGCTGCGCCCCGGCTACCTCGCGGCGAGCCGCCGTCCCGAGCGACTGCGGGGCGGTGGCGCGTGATCGGCTTCGCGTACCTCGCTGCGCTCCTCGTCTCGCTCGGCGGTCTCGCCGTGCTCGACCGTCGGTTCCGCCTCGCGTTCTGGGCTGACCCGGCCCGGACGGCGATCACGCTCGTGGCCGGCGTGCTGTTCTTCCTCGCGTGGGACGTCGCGGGGCTCGCCCTCGGGATCTTCGCGCGCGGCGACTCGCCCCACATGACCGGGCTCCAGCTCGCCCCCGAGCTGCCCGTCGAGGAGGCCGTCTTCCTCACGCTCCTGTGCTACAACACCCTGCTCGTCTGGCGGTTCCTCGACCTGCGTGCGCGGGAGCGCGCAGCCCGGCGGACGGACGGTGGTGCCAGGAGAGCGGACGAGGCACCCGCGCGCGCCGCGGACGGTCCGACGACGGGAGCGGGCGCATGACCAACATCGTCCTGAACCTCGTCGTGATCGCGCTCGTCGCGGTCGTCACGGTGTGGACGCTCCGGCGCCACCGGGCGGGGCCGCTCCTGTGGACGGCAGCGGTCATGGTGGTCCTGACGCTGGTGTTCGACACGATCATGATCGCCGTCGGGCTGTACACCTACGCTCCCGACAAGATCCTCGGGATCTACCTCGCCGGGGCGCCGCTCGAGGACTTCGCCTACCCGCTGGCCGCGGTGCTGCTGCTGCCCGCGGTATGGAACTGGGTCGGGGACGGTCGACGCCGTCGGCACGCGGGAGGGCAGTCGTGACCGGGGTCGCGGTCGAGCCGGGGGCTGCGCCGGGGCCGCTCGTCGCGCTCCGGGAGATCGTCGCCGCCTCGCGCCCGTTCTCCTGGATCAACACCGCGTACCCCTTCGCGGCGGGCTACCTGGTCGCCACCGGGGGACGGGTCGACGCCACGCTCGTCGTCGGGACGCTCTACTTCCTGATCCCGTACAACCTGCTGATGTACGGGATCAACGACGTGTTCGACTACGCGTCCGACCTGCGCAACCCGCGCAAGGGCGGGATCGAGGGAGCGCTCGCGGACCCCGCGACCGCACGGACCACCCACCGGCGCATCCTGTGGGCGTGCGTCGTCGCGAACGCGCCGTTCCTCGCATGGTTGCTCCTCCAGGGCGACGTCGCCGCGAACCTGACGCTCGCCGTCGTGGTCTTCCTCGTCGTGGCCTACTCGGCGCCCGTGCTGCGCTTCAAGGAGCGTCCGTTCCTCGACTCGTTCACCTCGGCCATGCACTTCGTGGGGCCCCTGCTCTACGCGCTCGTGCTCGTCGGGACGGACCTCGGAGCACGGACCGTGTGGCCCGTGCTCGTGGCGTTCGTGCTGTGGGGGGCCGCGTCGCACGCGTTCGGCGCGGTGCAGGACGTGCGGGCCGACCGGGAGGGCGGGATCGGCTCGGTCGCGACCGTGATCGGGGCGCACCGGACGGTCGTCGTCGCGGCGACCGCCTACCTCGTGGCCGCGGGGCTGCTCGCGCTGCTCCCGTGGCCGGGGTGGCTCGCCGCGGTCCTGCCGCTGCCCTACCTCGTCAACGTGGCGTCCTTCTGGACGGTGCGCGACGACGACTGCGAGCGGGCGAACGCGGGCTGGCGTCGCTTCCTCTGGCTCAACCTGGTGACAGGGTTCCTCGTGACGATGCTGCTCATCGCCGCCACCTGGGGCTGACGCCTGGGTCCGACCCCTGGGTCGAGGTCCCGCGGACGACGACGGCCGCCGTTCCTCGCGGAACGGCGGCCGTCGTGCTCGTGGCAGACCCAGGTCAGTACGTGGTGCCGTACTCCCAGTGCCACGCCTCGGGCTTGGAGCCGCCCTGGCGTGCCCACTCGGGGTTGTCCCAGCCGTAGGCCGGGGCGTTCGCGCGCATCCAGGCGTACTGGGCGCTGCCGAAGCTGCTGATGCCGCCGCCGAGGTCGAGCGCCTGCGCCATGCCGTGGTTCGACGTCCCCGGGGCCGCCGCGAGGTAGCCCTTCGACGCCTTGACCGCGACCTGCGAGCCGAACGAGCGGTAGGACGACGTCACCGAGATGTCGGTGCCGAACGCCGCCCGGTAGGCCACGTTGAGCTGCTCGAGCTGGTAGGCCGCGTCGCAGCGCACGAGCTGGCCGGGCGCGAAGCTCGGCGAGCACAAGAGGCTCTCGGGGATGGTGCCGTTCGAGTAGCCAGCGGTGCTGTTCGCCCAGGCCGCGAGCTGTGCCGCCATCGCGGCACGCTGGGCGGCCTCCTCCGCAGCCTGCTGGGCCGCGATCTCCTCGGCCGTCGGTGCCGGCTGGACCGAGACCGCGACGGCAGCGGCGTCGAGCACCGTGCGCAGCGCCTCGGTCGCAGCCCCGATCTCCGTGGTCGTCGGCGCGACCTGCGCATGGTCGATCACCGGGTCGGCCGTGGTGCCGGCGGTCACCGCACCGGTGGTCGCCTGGTCCGTCGTCGTCTGCGCCGCCTCCTCCGGGGAGGTGGTCGCGGTGTCGGTCGAGGCCTCAGGGGCCTCGGCCGTGCCGTCGGTCGTGAGGGGCTCGCGACCGTCGGCTCCGGCACGGCTCGCGCGGAACGTGTCGCGGCCGTCGAGGGTCTCGTCGGCGCTCGTCCCGTCGGCGGTGCCGGCGGCGAGGGTCGTGGCGTCGTCCAGGGACGCGCTCGTGTCGAGAGCCGCGCCCGTCTCGAGGGCGGTGCTCGCGGCGAGCGTGGGGTCGGTCGCCGACCCGATCGTGGTCGTCCCACGCGCCGCCGTCTCGGACGTGCGCGTGACGTCCAGGAGCTGGCGGAGCTGGTCGCGGGTCGCAGTGACCTGGGCGAGCTGCTCGGGTGTCAAGGAGGACGTGCCCTCGCTCGCCAGGTACTCGGCGCGGACGAGCTGGGTGCTGGCCGCGTCGAGCGCCGACTTCTCCTCGGGGGTCGTCGCGACGGGTCCGGCGGCACTCGTGACCGGTGCGGACGCCGATGCGGTCGCGGCCTGGGAGCCGTCGGGAGACGTGGTCATGCTGGCCGCACCTGCCGTGGTGGTCACGGCGACCGTGGCGAGGGCTGCCGCGATCGCGAAGGGGGAGCGGCGGCGCAGGGAACGCCCGGGGAGGGTCGCGGCGAAGCGACGCTGGGAGTGCTTCCCCATCAACGGCCCCCTCTCGCGCGCAGGCCCGGCCCGTCGGCTGCGCCGAGGGGAGCGGTGTCGAGGAGAGCGGTGCCGAAGGGGGAGGTCGTGCGGTCGTCGGCGCCCGGGAGCGGGCGGCGCCCTGCAGGCGCGGCGAAGCTGAGCGGTGCAGTTGTCACGGTGTTCGGATGTTCCGTTCGTCGGGCCGAGGCCGGGACCGCGTGCGCACTGCGGCTGTCGAGCGGGAGCTCGACGCCGTACCGTGCCGTCGCGGTGACGGGAGTCGTTCTTGGAGCCTCAGCAGCCTGAGTCGCGGCGCGTCCGGATGACGTGGGAGCCGCGTGCGCCGGCAGATGGGATGCGAGGACGGTCCTCGGTGCCTGCCAACTCGTTCCATCTTCAACTACGTTTGTGAGCGGTCTGGCCTTGTCGAGCAAGGATCCGCTGGCGATGGTGTGCCGGGTCCGGGCCTATTCGGTGAAGAAGGTACGACCGACGCGTCTCGCGTCGCGAGTCAGCGCCGTACCCACGAGCATGCCCAACGCGATCGCGAAGACGGCGACGACGGCGTTCGCGATGTCGGACACAGAACCCGTGTCCCCCGCCACGAGCTCCGACAGCCCCAGGAAGCTCAGGGCGCCCGGCACCAGGAGCCAGAAGGCCGGGAGCGTCGTGATGATGGCCGGGGGACCGGTGCGGGTCCGTTCGACGAGCGTCGCGAGCGGCACGATCACGAGCGCGCCGAAGAAGCCGGAGATCTCCGGGGCGATGTAGGACCCCACGAGCTGGGCCGCGTACGCCGCGAACAGGACCACGAGCACCCAGGGCAGGCTCCGGCGCGGGGTGGAGGAGAAGAACATCTGCCCGACGCCCACGAGCACGACCCCGATCCACGGGGCCCACCACCCCATCCGCTCGCCGCCGTGCCCGGCGACCAGGTCACCGGCGACCGCTGCACCGGCCACGACGCCGAACACGAGCAGCAGCAGCTGGGCGACCCCGTAGAGGAGCCTGCTCGCACCCGAGACGATCTGGTTGCTCGTGAGCTCGATCGCCGCGACGGTCAGGACCGACCCTGGCAGGAAGCTGATGAGCGGCGGGACCAGGACCTGCAGCGGGCTGTCGCCGAGCCAGGGGTGCACCACCTGGATCGCCAGGACCGTCACGAGGAAGGCCGCGACGACGGGCAGGGCCGTACTGAGCGTGGGCCAGCGTGCGGCGAGCCACCGCAGCACCCCGACGCCGAGCCCGAGCACCAGGAAGACGGGCAGCAGATCCAGGGTCGGGTTGAGGATCAGCCCGAAGCCCAGCGTCAGGATCGCGTGCCCGACGATCGTGAGCACGGCACCGAACCGGGCCGGCTGGCGCCGGATCGCGCGCAGCTCGGTGCGCGCGTCGGCGAGGTCGATCGTCTGGGAGCGCAGCTTGCGGATGACCGCGTAGAGCGCGCCGATCTGGTCGAGGTCCAGCCCGCTGCCCGCGGCGTCGGTGAAGTCCGTGACGACTCCGGAGGCGGTCTGCACGCGGATGAAGACGCACGTCGGCAGCACCAGGGTCTGCACGGTGTGCGCGCCGTGCAGGTCGGCGACCTGCTTGAGGACGTCCTGGGCGTCGTTGACCGACTGCCCTGAGTCGAGCATCGCCCGTCCGAGCGTGCGGAGCAGGGGGACCAGGTCGGGCGAGATCTCCGGGACGTCGGGCTCGTCGTCGGGGGTGGCCTCGTTGCCGAGCGCCTGCAGGACGCGCCGGAAGGTCGAGGGGGCGTGGCGGAGCCCGGCGAGCAGGGGGAGCCGGTGCCGGGGCCGGGGCGCGGGGTCGGGGTCCTCGGCGGAGGAGGGGTCGGTCTCCGTGGCGTGCGGCGAGGTGTCCCGGGGGTCGGCCGCGGGGGCGTCGTCGGGCGGCGTCACCTGTTCCGGTGGCGCGTCCGCGGGAGGGCCCTCGGCGTTCAGGTCGCCACCCCGCGTCCGTCCGCCGGGCCGGGGGCCGCTGACGGGCGCACCGAGGGCGGACCCGACGACGCCGCGACCAGGTGCAGGAGAGCCTCGCCGTAGGCGTCGGCCGGGTCGTAGCCGCGGAACGTGAGCGGGTGCCCGCCGAGCTCGATCTCGACGAGGTAGGCGGGGACGTCGTCGTCCTCGACGAATCGTTGGAGCCAGCGGAAGGTGCCGCCCAGCAGGGCGCGGAGCTGTGGCTCGAGCGGGTGCCAGAGCGCGTCCTCGAGGGCCACGGAGTCGAGCGCCCACTCGGTCGTGCCGTTGAAGCCGAGGATCACGCCGGTGTCGAACTCGTGGGGCTCGATGGTCATGTCGCTCACGGTGAAGAGGTCGCCCGTGGGGCCGGTGGCCAGGAGCCGGAAGCGGTCGCCGGACTCGGGGTGCCAGCGCACCCCGGCCTCGCGCAGGGCGAGGGCCAGGTCCCAGGAGATCATCTGGCCAGTATGGTCGGGCGGGCCGGACCGTGCCCCCTGGAGGTGGCGTCCGGAACAGCCGAGGGTGACGCCACGTCCCACCGAGGGCGACGCTCCCGCAGGCCCTTCACCCGCTCGCGCGAGACAGTAGGGGAAGGACTCCCGCAGCCCGCGGGGCCCCCAGCACGGGGAGGTCGGCATGACCGGGACGTTCGCGACCGTCGACGACTACATCGGCTCGTTCCCGCCCGAGACCCAGGCGGTCCTGCAGGAGATGCGGCGCACGATCCACCGGGTCGTGCCCGACGCCGGCGAGAAGATCAGCTACCAGATCCCGGCCGTCACGGCGCAGGGTCGGGTCATCGTGTACTTCGCGGGGTGGAAGCACCACGTGAGCCTGTACCCCGTGCCCGACGGCGACGAGGACTTCGAGCGGCTCGTCGCCCCCTACCGGGCCTCCAAGGGGACGCTCAAGTTCATGCTCTCGGAACCGATCCCGTACGGCGTGATCGAGACGGTCTCGCGGCACCTGCTCGACCAGTACGGGGCCTCGGCGTAGCGCGGGCTCGGGCCGGGCGAGGCCCGGCGACCCCTCGAGCGCGCCCACCTGTCGGGACGTGTCGTCCCACGGTCGCCGGGTGTCACACCCACGAAACGTCGGCGTCGTGTACTCGCCCTCATGACCGTTCCTCCCACGTGCACGGCCGGGCGATCCCCGGACCGACCCGTCACCGTCTCCATCCACCGCCGCATCCACCCTGACCTGGTCCCGGACGCGACGCGCTGGGTCCAGGCCGGCGTCAACATAGCCAACACGTACCCGGGCTTCCTCGGGTCGGGCTGGGTGCGCGCCGCGAAGGACTCGCACGACTGGCACATGCTCTACCGCTTCGCCGACGAGGCGACGCTCGACGCCTGGGACTCCTCGCCCGAGCGGGTCGCGTGGCTCCAGGAGGGGCAGGGGCTCGTCGAGGAGCAGCGCGTCGAGCGCAGGACGGGCATCGAGGGGTGGTTCGACGCGCCCGCCCGCGTCGAGGAGCCGCAGATCAGCGCCGACCGGGCGCCGGCCCGCTGGAAGCAGTCGGTGAGCATCTGGCTGGGGTTCTTCCCGGTGAACCTCGCGTTCACGCTGCTCATGTCCTGGGCGGTCCCGAGCTTCGGCGAGCTGCCCGTGGTCCCGAGGGTGCTCGTGACGACGCTCGTGCTGACCCCGATCATGACGTACGCGGTGCTGCCGTGGGTGACCGGCCGTCTGGCACCGTGGTTGGCGCGCTGAGGCGCGCGTGGCCCGTCACGCCCCGGTCGAGCGCGTGCTCCCTGGCCTGTGAGGACCGTCTCATTCGGTGCCTGTCCGGGCGTCGCCCGCCCCGCGCACCTAGCGTGGACGGATGGACGAAGAGATCGAGAGCGCGACCGACGTCGCCCTGACCCTGGCCGCCGTCGCGGGAGCGCTCGTGGCCGCGTTCGTGCTGGGCACGATCATCTCGGCGATCACGAACCGCCTCGGGCGGCGCAGCGAGCTCGCGCGGGACATCTCGAAGCGGCTGCGCCGCCCCGACCGTGCGGTGCTGATGGTCGTCGCGGTGTGGATCGCGGTGCGGGTCACGACGGACGCGTCGGTCGCGTGGCGGCCCGCGGTCGAGCACGCGCTGCTCGTCGCGCTCATCGCCGCCGGTGCGTGGTGGGTGGGGGCGCTCGCGTTCGTCCTGGAGGACAGCGCGCTCAAGCGCTTCCGGGTCGACGTCGTCGACAACCGGCACGCCCGGCGCATCCGCACGCAGATCATCGTGGTGCGACGCCTGACGGTCGCGATCATCGTGATCTGCGCGATCGCCGCGGTGCTCCTGACGTTCCCCGCGGCGCGGGCCGCGGGCGCGAGCATCCTCGCGTCGGCCGGTGTCATCTCGATCGTCGCGGGCCTCGCGGCGCAGACGTCGCTCGCGAACGTGTTCGCGGGCATGCAGATCGCGTTCACGGACGGCATCCGGGTCGACGACGTCGTGGTGCTCGAGGGGGAGTGGGGGCGGATCGAGGAGATCACCATGACGTACGTCGTGGTGCACCTGTGGGACGACCGGCGCCTCATCATGCCGTGCACCTACTTCACGACGACGCCCTTCCAGAACTGGACGCGGCGGGCCGCGGACCTGCTCGGCACGGTCGAGCTCGACCTGGACTTCCGGGTGCCGTTCGGCGCCATGCGTGCCGAGCTCAAGCGGCTCCTCGCGCACACCGACCTGTGGGACCAGCGCGTGGGCATCCTGCAGGTGACCGACGCGATCAACGGCGTGGTCCGGGTGCGAGCGCTCGTGAGCGCCCGCGACGCCCCGACGCTGTTCGACCTCCGGTGCTTCGTGCGCGAGGGGCTCGTCGAGTGGCTCCAGCGGTCGAGCGCCGACTCGTTGCCCCGCACGCGCTTCGAGGGCGTCGAGGAAGGACGCATCAACGAGGAGCCCGACGTCGCGCCGGGTCGCACGCAGGAGAAGGGCGCGGCGGCACACCCCGCGATCCCCGAGCGCGAGGTCCACCTCCCGCCCTCCATCCCCGTGGGGCCAGGAATCCCGGGGCAGCCGCCGCTCTCGACCCGCCAGGCGACCCGGCGCCTGTCGGTGCGCGACAAGGCGAGGGTCATCGGGTCGGTCAGCGCACCACCGGACGTCGTCGAGACGCGGGTCATGGACCCCGTCGAGGTAGCCGTAGCGGTAGGGCGCGAGGCAGAGGTCGCTCCGGAGGACCTGCCCGGCGGCGCGGCCGAGTCTGCCTTCTTCAGTGGTACGGCCGAGGGAGTCGAGCGGGCGCAGGCCTTCGCGGGCCCGGGCCAGGAGGTCATCGACGAGCGCGAGGAGACGGCCGAGCGGAACCGGGTCGAGGACGAACGCGACGCGCCGGCCTCGCCGGACGACGACGAGCGGGACCGCGAGGCTGCGCGCCCCGGCGACAGGGAGCGCCCGGGCGACCGCGACCTGGGGCGCGGTGAGTCGCAGGGCGACGGCGGCCACGACGGTGACGCCTGACGCCTGACGCCTGATGCCGACGGTGATGGTCCCGTCAGCCCCGACGTGACGCACCCGACCCGCGTCCGCCGCGCCGCGACGCCCGCCCCTGGTTAGGGTCTCGTCGTGAGCAGGTGGACCTGGCCCGCGTACGTGGGCGTGATCGGCGGGGTCGTCGTCTTCGTGATGTTCCTGCTGCCGATCGTGGTCTGGCAGTACCGCCGGTACGGGCGACTGAGCTGGCTGCGCCTGCTCGGGTCGGCGGCGGTCGCGGTCTACGGTGTCGCGCTCGTGGCGTACACGCTCCTGCCGCTGCCCTCGGGCGACCTCGCGCTGTGGTGCGCGCAGCACGGGTTCTCGGGGCCGCAGCTGAACCCGTTCCAGTTCGTCGAGGACATCCGCCGCGACACCGCGGGCATGAGCGCGGCGGCTCGGCTGCGGAGCCCGGCGGTGCTCCAGACGGTGTTCAACGTGGTGCTCTTCGTCCCGTGGGGCGTCCTGGTGCGGCGCTTCTTCGGGTGGCGGCTACCGCTCACGGTGCTGTCGGCGTTCGCGGCGTCGCTGCTCATCGAGACGACGCAGGGCACGGGGATCTTCGGTCTCATCCCGTGCTCGTACCGGCTGGCCGACGTCGACGACCTCCTGACGAACACCCTGGGCGGGTTGATCGGTGCGCTGATCGCGCCGGTGGTCCTGCGGTGGATGCCGCGCTCGACGGACCTCGCGACCGAGCGGGGCGTGCCGCGCCCGGTCACGGTGTGGCGGCGGTGGCTGGGGATGTTGCTCGACGCGTTCCTGGTGTCGGTGACCGGGACGGTGCTGGTCCTGTTCTACCGGGTGACGCTCGTCGCGCTGGGGCAGGACGTCCCGGTCGAGGCGGGCGCGGTCGACGTCGTGCTCGGCTCGGTCGTGCCCGTGGTCCTGGTCCTGTTCGTGCCGCCGTTCCTGGGGAGCGGGGCGTCGTGGGGGCAGCGGGCCATGTGGCTCGAGCCGCGCTGGACGGCCGACGTCGCGCAGGGCCCGGTCGGTGCGGACGGCCTGGGGCGTGGGACCACGGTGCGTCGCGTGGTGCGTGGCTTCGTGTCGGGCGGCCTCTGGGGGGTGTGCCTGGTCCTGGCGGAGGTCCCGGGTGGTGGTCTCCTGCCCGACGTCGCAGCGCCCCTCGGTTCTCTCGTCGCCTTCGTGGCGGTCGTCTCGGTCCTGTTCACGCGCGACCGGCGCGGGGTGTCGGGGGTCGTGTCGGGGGCCCGGATGGTCGACGCGCGGAGCTGAGCCCGACGGACCCGAACGCCGAGAAGTGAGTACACGCCCCTGAATCACGAGATGCAGGGGCGTGTACTCACTTCTCGGCGAGGCGCTGCGGCCGGCGCGACAGGGTCGTGACAGCGATTCCGGTGCCGAGCAGGAGGAGCGCGGCGAGAGCAGCGAGGGCCGCGTCCGCCCCGGTGGTGGGGAGCGTGCTTGCGCCGCCTCGTCCGGGCACGGTGTCGCCCACGGTCGACCACACGCCCTGGGCGTCGTTGTCGGTCGGGGAGGCGTCGGTGTCTGTGTCGATCGTGGGCACGACGAGAGGGCTGAACCGTTCTACGACCGGGTCCACGAAGCCGTCCTCGTCGAGGTCGGTGTCCGGGGCCGGGGCCACGTAGGCGACGTCGCGCATGCTGCCCGCACCGGGGGCGGGGGAGACCACGCGCGCGGTCACGGTCAGCGGCGGACCGTCTGCGCCCAGGGGGAGGTCGCCCGTGGAGGTCGCCGTGGCGCCGTCGACCGTGTAGCCGTCGCCCGCCATCGAGACGAGCGTGGCGCCGTCGGGCAGGAGCTGGGTGATCGTCCACCCGGCCGGGGCGACGCGCGGGCCGTCGTTGTGCGGGGTCAGCGTCCAGGAGACCAGGTCCCCGGCGCGCTGGGGGTCGTCGGGGTCCACGGCGAGCGTCTGCTTGAGGGACAGGTCGATGCAGCTCATCGGGTAGAGCACGGGGGCCTCGGTGAGCTCGTGCACCTCGGCGCCGCCGCCGTCGTAGTACGGGATGCCGTCGAGGAAGCCCGTCGCCCGGCACGCCGACCCCCAGTCGTTGGGGGTGCCGTGGTCCCGGGCGTCCACGGCGACCGGGCCGTCGACCGGCAGCGCGCGGGCGAGGGCGGGCGCGGAGTCCTCGCCGACGACCGCGTTCGCGTACGTGCGGATCGCCGCGCTGGCCGCCGGGAAGGAGTTGCCCGTGACGAGCACGTCGTCGCGCAGCGTGCGCCGGGCGGCCTCGGGCGACGTGGGGTCTGCCGTACCGACCTGGATCCAGGTGCCCCCGCCCGTGAAGGCGTTGCCCGTGACCCGGACGTCGGACGACGAGTACGAGTCCGGGAGCGCGCCGTCGGCCCACGACGGGGCGACGCTGATCGCGGCGAGCCCGTCGCCGCCCGTCTGGGAGATCGTGTTGTCGGCGACGAGGAGGTCGTGGGCCGGCCCCGCGGACACGACGTCGGGCTGGCCGCTCACGGTGTTGCGCACGACCTGCACGCCGGTCGTGCCCTGGAGCGCACGGATCCCGCCGTCGTTGTCGGTCATGGTGCTGTCGTGCACGGCGATGTCGTGGCTGATCCCGTTCGCGGGAGTCGTGACGACGAACAGGCCGACCCCGGAGTTGCCCGTGAACGTCGTCGCGCTGACGTCGAGGTTCGCGACGCTGCGCCCGTACACCCCGTACTCGACGAGGTTCGCGACGGTCGCATTGGTCACGGTCGACCCGTCGGTCGCGGAGTAGAAGAACCCGTACGACCCGGCGTCGATCGAGGAGCGGTCGACGTCGACGTCCTGCGACCCGTAGGCGCGCAGGATCGCGGCTCCCGTGACCGAGGTCGGCCCCTCGTTCCCCGTCACGGTGATGTCCTGGGCCGTGACCCCGATCGACTGGTGGATGACGAGCGCGGCGCCCGTGAGGTTCGCGGTGACGCGGGAGATCGTCGCGTTGCGCGCGCCCAGCAGGTACACGCCGCTCGACGCGTCGGGCGCTCCGACCACGTCGATGTCCGAGATCGAGATGTCGACGCGGTCCGAGGTGTCTTCGTCGAAGTTGGACTGCGCGCCGATCGCGTAGAGGAACCCGGTGGCGGACACGTCCGAGACCGTGACGCGCCCGGCGTTGACGAGGTTGATGCCGGTGCCGGCGGGCCCCCACGTGCCGGCGTCGAGCACCGCGCCCGTGACCACGGCGTTCTGGGTCGAGCCCAGGGTGATGCCGCCGAACGCGGTGATCACGGGGCTGGTGATCGTCGGACCCGTGCCCGTGTTGGCCGCGCTCGTGGTGATCCCGTACATGGCGCCCCTGATCGTCGGCCGCTCGATCACGACGCCGGTGGCGAGCAGCGTGAGGATGCCCGTCGTCTGGTTGGCTCCCGCCAGCGTGATCCGGGCGTCCGAGACTCTCGCACCGGTCGTCGCGCCGAGCGAGATGCCCTCCCGGGAGCTGCCCGTGACGACCGCGCCCGTGATCGTGGGGCCGGTGCGAGGGTTCGCAGGCGCCGTGCCGATCCCGCGCGCGAAGCCGGTCACGGTGACCGCGTCGACCCGGGCACCGGACGAGCTCGACAGGTCGATCCCGGTGCCCGTGCTGGTCTGTGCGCTGGTCACGCTGACGCCCGACACGCTGGGCGTGGTCGTCGTGCCCAGCGAGATGCCCGACGTCGCGGCGCTGATCGTGCCGCCGGAGATCACGACGCCCCCGGCGGTCGAGGCCGCGGCCGCGGTGATGCCCGTGGCGACGCCCGAGATGGCGGGACTGGTGATCGTCGCGGCCCCCGTCGTGAGGTTGACCCCGTACGACGAAGCCTCGCCCGCGCCGTCCATGTCGAGCCCGTCGATCACGACGCCCGTGAGGTTCGCGCCGAGCTGTACCCCCGTGGGGCGGGCCACCGGGGTCGGGTTGCGGATCGTGAGGTTGGACAGCACGACGTCCGACGCGGTGACCGAGACGATCGCGCCCGTGTTGGCCGCACCGATCGTCACGTCGTCGTCGAGCGTCAGGCCCCCTCCGCTGACCGTGAACCGGGTGTAGAGCGTCGAGGGGCCGCTGGCGTCGAGGGTCACGGCCCGAGGGACGGTGATCGTGCCGGTGAACGCGTAGTCGTTCTGGTCGAACGAGACGGTCCCGCCGGCCGGGGCGGCGTTGATCGCCGCCTGGAGCGTGAGCAGGGCGGGGGTGCCCGGGCGCTGGTCCGGCGTGCCGACCCAGGCCACCGGCAGGGTGTTGGCGTTCGGCACGACGCCGGGGGCCGTCGGGGTCACCTCGACGACGGTCTCGTCCGGCACGGGCGCCGGCTCCTCGAGGCCGCCCGGCGTCGTCGGGTCGGCGGGCGGTGCGGGGTCACCGGTGTCGACGGTGTCGGGCGGCGAGGCGGCCTGCGCGGGAGCGGTCACGGGGGCGACCGTGACCACACCCGCGCCGAGCAGGGCGGCGACGCCGATCGCCGCAGCGGCGCGCCGCCACCGGCGAGCGCCGTCCCGTCCGTCCAACGCTGTGCGCATGCCCGCCCCCGATACGTCGCCTGCGGTCGCCAGTGGCCGATACGCCATCGTCGGCCGATGTCGGAGAACCGGCAACCGGGCCGAGGGGAGCCTCACGCCCCGCCGAGAAGTGAGTAGATGCCCCAGGATCGCGGGATCCCGGGGCATCTACTCACTTCTCGGCGGGGCGCGCGGGGCAGCGGGCGGGATCAGCGTCCCGCGAGCCACCCTCGCAGCCGGTCAGGACGGTCGGTGATGACCGCGTCGACACCGGCCAACCGGGCCAGGGTCCACTGCGCGGGCTCGTTCAAGGTCCACACCATGACCTCGAGCCCCGCCGCGTGCAGCTCGTCGACCAGACCGGGCCGCTCGACGAGCAGGTGCCCCGCCGGGTTGCACGTCATGACGCCCAGGTCGGCGCACGTCGCGAGCAGGTCGTCGGACAGCTCGCCGATCAGCAGCCCGCGGCGCAGGTCCGGGGCCACCTTCGCCAGGGCCGCGACCGTCGAGGTCCAGAAGCTCTGCCCGATCACGCGGTCGGCGAGCCCGGCGCGCAGGACGGGCTCGGTGACCCTGCGGACGTCGTCGGGCCCCCAGTCGCCCTTGATCTCCAGCAGGAGGTCGATGCCTGGGTGCGTCACGAGGAAGTCCACGAGCTCCGTGAACGTCGGGACCCGCTGCCCGGCGTAGGCGGGGGCGAACCACGAACCCGCGTCCACGGCGCGGACCTCCGCGAGCGGGAGCGCGTCGACGCGACCGGTCGCGTCGGTCGTGGCGTCGAGGGTGTCGTCGTGGATCACGACCACCTCGCCGTCCGCGGTGAGCTGCACGTCGAGCTCGATGCTGTCCGCGCCCGCGCGCCACGCGGCCTCGAACGCCGCGAGCGTGTTCTGCGGGGCCACCGACGAGTTCCCCCGGTGCGCGACGACCCGGAACGCGCCCGTCACAGGTACGGCTCCACGTTCTCCTGGTACGCCTTCTCGAGGCGCGGCGTGATCGACGCGAACGCCTCGGCGGCGGGCGTGCCCTTGAGGACGATCTGCTCGATCCCGTCGGTGAGGATCTGGTCGCCACCAGGCACGAAGACCCGGACCCAGTCCTGCGAGCGGGACTTCTCGGCGAGCTGGTCGACCGCCGTGCGGAACTGCGGCGTGGCCGCGTAGATGCTGCTCATGGTCTCTCCCTCGACCGCGGACGTACGCACCGGCATGTACCCGGTGTTCTGGGAGAAGTATGCGGTGTTCTCCGGGTCCGTGATGAAGGCGAGGAACATCGCGGCGGCGAGCTGCTGCTCGGGCGTGCGCGAGGCCGGGATGGCCAGACCCGTGCCACCAGTGGGCGTCCCGGAGCCGCTCGGGCCGTCGGGCAGGTAGGCCGTGCCGAGCTCGAACGACGCGGCGTCGAGGAGCCCCGTGAGGCTGCCCGTGGACCCGATGGTCGAGGCGAAGATGCCGGCGGCGAAGTCGGCCCCGGCGTCGGTCCCGACGCCCGCGACCTTGGACCCGTGGAACAGGTCGTGCAGGAAGTCGCCCGCGGCCAGGGCCTGCGGGGTGTCGAGCGTGACGGTGAACTCGTCGCTGTACTGCCCACCCTGGCCCCACAGCATGTTCTCGAACCACCACGCGGCCCACGAGGTGCCGGTCGCGAGGCCCAGCGGGGCGCCGTCGGCCGGGACCTGGGCGCGCAGCGCGGGGGCCCACTCGGCGAGCTCTGCCCACGTCGCGGGCCCGCGGTCGGGCAGGCCGGCTGCGGCCCACATGGTCTTGTTGTAGTAGAAGAGCGGCGTCGAGCGCGCGTACGGCACCGCCCAGTGCCGGGTGTCGTACGCGTAGTCGCCGTACAGCGTCGGGTTGTAGTCGGTGACGTCGACGTCGAGGTGCGCGAACACGTCGTCGAGCGGCATGACCTGGCCGTTGAGGTAGTAGCGGAACCACCACACGTCGCTCGCGATGACGAGGTCGGGGAGGTTGTTCGACGACGACGCGGCCTGGAAGCGCTGCGCGACCTCGTCGTACCCGGCGCCCGCGGTCACGAGCTTGACCGCGATGTCGGGGTGCTTCGTGTTGAAGCGGCGGATCAGCTCCTCCTCGATGGCCTTTGAGGCGCCGGGGTGGTTGCTCCACCACGTGATCTGCGAGGCGGGCTTGATCGTGGTCCAGTCGGTGCCCGCGGAGGCGGACGGGGCGGACGTGCCGCCGCCGACGGTGGGTCCCGCGCACGCGGCGAGGGAGAGGGCGAGGGCGCCGAGGCCGCCGAGGCGCAGCACGTCGCGTCGCGACGGGGTCCACTGGGCGGGCAGGGGCTGGTTCACGTGATGCTCCTTGGGGTGGGGAACAGCGATCCGGCAGGTGCCGGGGGACAGGGGGAGACCGGCACGTCAGCCGGTCACGGCTCCGGCGGTGAGCCCGGCGACGAGCCGGCGCTGGAGGAGCAGGAAGACGACGAGGATCGGGAGGGTCACGAGCACGGTCGCGGCCATGAGGACGCCCCAGTTGTTCATGCCGTCGACGCTCTGCAGGAGCGTGAGTCCCACGGGGAGCGTCATCTTCTCGGCGTCGTCGGTCACGAGGAACGGCCACAGGTAGTCGTTCCACTCGGCGACGACGGACACGAGCGCCACGGCCGCGATCGTGGGGTAGGACAGCGGCACGACGAACCGCCACAGCTTGCGCCAGTGGCCCGCACCGTCGAGCTCGGCGGCCTCGAGGATCGAGATCGGCAGCGACAGGAAGTGCTGGCGGAACAGGAAGGTCCCGAACGCGCTCGCCAGGCCCGGCACGAGGATGCCCTGGTAGGTGTTGAGCCACCCGAGCTGTGCGACGAACGTGTAGTTGGGGATGATCGTGATCTGCTGCGGGATGAGCAGCGTGAACAGGACCAGGACGAACAGCGCGCGCTTGAACGGGAAGTCCAGGAACACGAGCGCGTACGCGCAGCACAGGCCCAGCAGCAGCTTGAGCGTCGAGCCGACGACCGTCAGGCCCACGCTGTTGAGGAAGAGCTGCCCGACGGGGATGCTCTGCGTCGTCTGGACGTAGTTCGCGAGGTCGAGGTCCTGTGGGAGCCACTGGAGCGGGATCGAGTACAGCTCGTCAGGGCGCTTGAAGCTCGCGAGCACCATCCACACGAGCGGCAGCGCCATGACGACGGTCGCGACCAGCAGGGTCGCGTACGAGCCCAGGTGCAGAGGCCGACGACGGCGCGCGCGCTCCGGCGCCCGGGCGCCGCTCGGGCGGTGGCTCGCACCGCCGGGGGCCGGTGGTGCGTCCACGGGTGACCCGGGGTGCTGAGCGCTGGGCGCGCCCGAGGTCGTGCGAGGTGCGGTGGTGGGGACGTCCCGGACCGGGTTCTGGACGCTCATGCGTAGTGCACCTTCTTCTCGACGAAGCGCAGCTGGACGACCGTGACGACCAGCAGCAGGAGGAAGAGGATCGTCGCGACGGCCGACGCGTAGCCGGCGCGGCCGGTCACGAAGCCCTCCTCGTAGATCTGGTACATGAGGGTCGTGGTCGAGCCCAGGGGGCCGCCCTTGGTCATGGCCTGGATGATGTCGAACGACTGGAGCGAGCTCAGGAGCGTCGTGACCGTGAGGAAGAAGGTCGTGGGCGCGAGCAGCGGCAGGACGATCGAGCGGAACGTGCGGGCCGAGGACGCTCCGTCGAGGGCGGCGGCCTGCTTGAGCTCCTGCGGGACGGCCTGGAGGCCGGCCAGGAAGATCAGGGCGACGTACCCGACGTTCTTCCACAGGTAGACGACGATGATCATGACGAGCGCCCAGGGTGAGGTCGTGTACCAGTCGGGGGACTCGAGCCCGATCGCGCGCAGGCCCGCCGAGAGCAGGCCGTAGCGGGGGTCGAAGATGAACAGCCACAGCATGCCGACCGCGACGCCCGACAGGACGTAGGGAGCGAACGCGACGGTCCGCGCGAGCCCGCGACCCTTGAGGCGCCGGTTCAGCAGCAGGGCCAGGCCGAGTCCCAGGACCAGCGAGCCGCCCACGGTCGCGACCGTGAAGACGCCCGTCGTGACCATGACGTCGGCCGTCGTCGGGTCCTGGAACCACTCGACGTAGTTGCCGAGTCCGACCGAGCGGGCCGTGGGGGAGCCCATGTTCCACTGCAGGGTCGAGTAGTAGAAGCTCTGCAGCAGCGGGCGGTAGACGAACACGAGCAGCAGGACCACGTTGGGCCCCGCGAGCAGCAGGAACGCGAGCCAGGTGCGCAGGGCGCGCGGGGTGGGGCGCGTGAAGCGGGACCGGGCCGTCGGGGCCCGCCCGGGGATCGTCCGAGGGCGTGCGGGTGGCGCGGGGCGCACGGGGGCTGACACGGAGGTCATGGGGTGGGGCTCCAGTCACGAGCGGGTGGACGCCGTCACCCTAGGAGGGCGAAGTGTCCGAGAAGTGGCCTCAGCGGCTCCGTTCCCCGAACGTTCCCGAGGCGTTCATCGGGGCCTCGGCGCGAGGTCATCGGGGATGCCGGGAGGTCATCTGCGGGGCGCACGTGCGGCGTGCGAAGCCGAAGCCGCAGGCGACCGCACCTCGCCCCCGAGGCCAGGTCGGCGCGTCGATGACGGCCTAGCATGGGCGGTCCGGCCAGCACTCCTGCCGGGCCCGACGACGAGGTGAGCGATGACGCACGAACGACAGGACCTGCGGAACATCAACGTGGGGCGCGGCACCGGCTTCACGGTGGCCCTGTTCGTCCGCGACCGTCTGGCGCTGCCCGTGGCTGACGACGTCCCGGCGCTGGTCCCCCGCCTCGCCGTCGAGGCCCTGCCGGGCGACGAGGCCGCGGCGCTCGCGGACGGGTGGCGCGCGTGGTGGGACCGATTGACCGAGGTGCCCACCGGGCGCGACGTCAGGCCCGCGTCGGAGAGGCTGGCGACGGTGGTCGACGCCCTCGTGGACGAGGCCCGGTCGTGGGCCGAGCAGATGGTGCGACCGAACTTCTTCTTCTCGGAGGCCGATCTTCCCCCTGGCTACGTCCCGGAGCCGATCGGCGACCCGGACGTCCCGGTGGTCTACGACGTCGAGCTCGTTCCCGTGGGCGGCGCGTGGCACCGGGACCTCGGCCCGCACCGGATGCTCGTGAGCGTCGAGACGTGGGAGGACCCGGCGGCGATGGACACGCTCCTGAGACCGCGGATCGAGCGGCTGCAGAGCCGGGTCAGCGCTGCACCGCAGAGGGCCAATCAGGTGTGGCACATGACGGTCGACGGTCAGGCCTTCACGGTCGTCGACAGGCCCCACGACCCGGGGGTGTACGACTTCTCCTGGACGAACGGTCCGATCGATGGCTACGGGTTCACGATCGCGACGTCGACCCGGCAGCCCTTGGGCGAGGACGTGCTGCGCAAGGAGATCCGAGGCTTCGTCGAGGGCTACGAGCCCTGACAGTCCAGGGGCTTCCCCGCCGCCTCCACCGTGCACCTTGACCTCAACCGTGGTTGAGGACGTACCGTCGAAGCGTGCGGCTGCCGACCCCGGCGTGGACCGCACCTCCCCTCCTCGACCGGAAGGCGTTCTTTCCTGTGAGCAGCTCTCGTCCGTTGCGTGTCGCCATTGTTGGCGCTGGTCCTGCTGGTATCTATGCGGCGGACATTCTGTCGAAGACGGGCGTCGAGGTGAGTATCGACTTGTTCGAGCGTCTTCCGGCGCCGTTCGGGTTGGTGCGGTACGGGGTGGCGCCGGATCATCCGCGGATCAAGGCGATCATCGTGGCGTTGCACAAGGTGTTGGCCCGGGGTGATGTGCGCCTGCTCGCCAATGTGGAGTACGGGGTGGATCTGAAGCTGGATGATCTGCGGCAGTTCTATGACGCGGTGATCTTCTCGACGGGTTCGATCCGGGATGCGGCGTTGGCGATCGAGGGGATCGATCTGCCGGGGTCGTTCGGTGCGGCGGATTTCGTGTCGTGGTACGACGGGCATCCGGATGTGGCGCGCACGTGGCCGTTGGAGGCCGAGCAGGTCGCGGTGCTGGGGGCGGGGAACGTGGCGCTGGACGTGGCGCGGGTGCTGGCCAAGCATGCGGACGACTTGTTGCCCACGGAGATCCCGGAGAACGTGTACCAGGGGTTGAAGGAGTCGCCGGTGACGGACGTGCACGTGTTCGCGCGTCGTGGTCCGGCGCAGGCGAAGTTCTCCCCGTTGGAGCTGCGTGAGCTGGGGCACGTGCCGGATGTGGACGTGATCGTGTATCCGGAGGACTTCGAGTTCGACGAGGGGTCGATGGCCGCGATCAATTCCTCGAACCAGACCAAGCAGGTCGTCAAGACGTTGACGGACTGGACGCTCAAGGACCCGTCGCAGTTCACGGCTTCGCGGCGGTTGCACCTGCATTTCTTGCATGCGCCGGTCGCGGTGCTGGGCGAGGGCAGGGTCGAGGGGTTGCGTACCGAGCGGACCCGGTTGAACGGGGACGGGACGGTCAGCGGGACGGGGGAGTTCTTCGAGTGGCCGGTGCAGGCGGTGTATCGGGCGGTGGGGTACTTCGGGTCGCCGTTGCCCGAGATCCCGTTCGACGACCTCAAGGGTGTGATTCCCAACCGTGAGGGTCGGGTCATCGACATCGATGGTGCGCAGATCCCGGGGGTGTATGCCACGGGGTGGATCAAGCGTGGCCCGGTCGGGCTGATCGGGCACACCAAGTCCGACGCGTCCGAGACCGTCCGCCACCTCGTCGAGGACCTCGCCGACTCCCGCACGGCCGCCCACCCCGAGCCGGAGAGCGTCGTCGAGTTCCTGACCGAGCGCGGCGTCGACCTCGTCCAGTGGGCCGACTGGGAGGTCCTGGACGCCCACGAGCGCACCCTCGGGGAGCCGCACGGGCGCGAGCGTATCAAGGTCGTGCCCCGCGAGGACATGATCCGCATCGCCCGCCGCCAGACCGAGGAAGCCACCAGCACCGTGGCGGCCACCAGCACCGAGGCGGCCGGCGACTCTCAGGCCTGACGTCCGGCCAGGGCGAGCAGCCTCGTGAGGTCGGGTGCGTCGTCGGGCACGGGGAGCGGGCCCGCGAACAGACGGCTCGCCGCGAACATGCCCTTGCGACGCTGGGCGTAGCCCAGGACGAACGACACGAGCTGCGGGCCGAGGTCCGCGTCGAGGCCGATGCCCTGCGCGAGGTCCCACGCGTGGACCGTGAGGTCGAACGTCATCTGGTGCGCGTACTCGGTCGCCGGGGCGTCGCCGTACGACAGGTGCACCGCACGGTCCAGGGCGCCGGGGGCCAGGAACGCCTCGCGCGACTGGGTCGACGCGTCGATCCACGCGTCGACCGGGTCGTCCCCCAGGACGTCGCCGTCGAAGACCGTGCCGACGTCGGCGACCGTCCGGCCCGCGAGCAGCTCGGGAGCCCAGAGCTGCTCGGAGACCAGGTGGTTGACGAGGTCGTGGACGCTCCACTCGTCGTCGGGCGTGGGCAGGTCCCACTGGTCGTCCTGGACCCGCCGGACCAGGTGGTCGAACGCCCCGATGGCGTCGCCGTGCGCCGCCAGGAGGTGCTCGTGCGACGAGACCGCGGTGCTCACGGGTTGCTCAGGATCGCGAGGACGTTGCGCGCCGGGTCCTTGAACCAGGCGATCGCCGGTCCCTCGGGACCGCGGGCGATGCCCTTGGCATCTTGGTCGAACCCGACGTAGCGCTCGAACTCGACGCCCTTCGCGATGAGCTCGTCGACCGCGGCCTCGACGTCGTCGACCCCGAAGTTGAGCACCGTGAACGATGCCGCGACGTGGTTCTTCTTGGGGTAGACGAACACGTGCCCGCCCGACCCGAGGCGCAGGTCGAGGCCCATGGGGGTCTGGTCGACCTCGACGCCCACGACGTCGGCGTAGAACGCCCGCGCGGCGTCCAGGTCGTTCACCGAGAAGCTGCTGAATGCGTTCGTCGTCGAGACCATCGGGTGCTCCTTGTCCACGGCAGATCCACAGGGGGTGGCGTCGTCGGCGCCACTTCCACGATGGCACGGAACGCCGACGGTGACGAGGGGAGGCGTCCCGCTTGCGATGGACCCCGTCGGCGAGCGAAGGTACGCGGGTGCCTTCAGCCCCGCTCGTCCGTCATGTCCTCTTCCCGGGGCGCCACCACCTCGTGACCCGCTTCCAGGTCGACTACCTGCGGGCGCTGCGCGCCGGGCTGGTGAGCGACCTCGACGGCGTCCCCGTCCGCTGCTCCCCGGACGCGGTGGTCGTGTGGGCCGTGACGTCCGCGAACCACGCGGGCACGCGCCGCAACCCGGTCCCGGGGCACCGGCGCGAGGCGCTCATCGAGCACGTGACGGCGGTCGAGCACCTGCCGAGCCTCGTGGTCCCGGTGCCGGACGTGGCGCCGCACCCGCGGTTCGCGCACCTCGTGGCGACCACGGTCGAGACGGCGACCGGTCACGCCGTGACGCTCGACCCGCACGACACGGTCGTGGCCTGCTCGACCCCGGAGGTCATCGCGGCCTACCAGGAGCTCGGGTACCGCGTCGTGGGTGTCGAGCTCGACGCGACCGACGCCCAGGGCGACGGCCCGGCCCGCCCGTGGGACGCCGTCGGGCGCCTGGCTGCGGGCGACCCGACGTGGACCGACGTCGCGCACCCCGTCGTGCCGGGCTTCTTCCGGCGCTACGGGCTCGAGGCGCAGATCGCCCAGGTCTTCGCCGACCCCGTCGTCTCGGGCGACGGCGACCTGACCGCGACGCGCGACTACCGGACGTACGCCGCGGCGTTCGAGGACGCCTCGCGCCGCAAGTGGGAGCAGGTGCGCCCGTACGTGCTCCCCGGGCGGATCGTCGACATCGGGTGCGCGACGGGCGGCCTGCTCGAGCTCGTCGCGGCCGAGCCGCGCCTGCACGAGTCGGACCTGTTCGGGGTCGACGTCGCACGCCACCTCGTGGCCGAGGCCGAGCACAAGAAGACGCAGGGCGTGTTCGCGAACCCCAACGTGTGGTTCGTGCAGGCCAACATCCTGCGCGGTGAGGTCATGCCCGAGCGCAGCGTCGACACGACCGTCACGATCGCGCTCACGCACGAGATCTCCTCGTACGGCGAGGGCGTCCCCGACGTCGGACGGTTCGCCCAGCGCACGTTCGTCCACACCCGCCCGGGTGGGGTGTGGATCAACAGCGACGTGTGCGGTCCGGCGGACGGCGACCGCGTGGTGCACCTGACCCTCCGGGACGACGACGGCGCGCGCCCGGGCGTCGTGACGGACCTCGACGCGTGGGCGCGGCCCGACGTCGCCGCGCACGTCCGCGGGCTGTCGACGGCCTCGCGCATGCGCCAGTTCGCGCACGACTTCCCGCGCCTGTCCGGTGCGTCGTTCGCGGTCGAGGAGGTCGCGCCCGCGACGTTCCGGCTCACGCTGCGCGACGCCATGGAGTTCCTCACGACCAAGGACTACGCCGACAACTGGCTGTCCGAGTGCCACGAGCGGTTCTGCGACCTGGACGGCGACGCGTGGGCCGACCTGCTGGCGGGGGCCGGCTTCGAGCTGGGGCCCGAGAGCGGTGCGTGGCGCAACGAGTGGCTCGTCGAGCACTCGTTCGCGCCCGTGGCGACGCTGACGGACGCCGCGACGGGCGAGACGGTCGAGTGGCCCGACACGCACGTGCTGACGGTCGCGCGCCGGCCCGTGCTGGACGCGGCCCGTGGCCGGGGGTAGCGGCGGGGGCGCGACCCTGCCCACGCGCTGGACCGCCACGCTCGACCGTGCCGCGCCGCTGCCCGAGTACCCGCGCCCGCAGCTCGCCCGCGACAGCTACCTGAACCTCAACGGGGTCTGGGAGTACGCCGTCACGGCGCAGTGTCCCGGTCCGGTGGGCTCGCTGGGCGGCACCGCGCCCGAGGTGTTCGACGGCGAGATCGTCGTGCCGTTCTCACCCGAGTCGCCGCTGTCCGGGGTGGGGCGCCAGGTCCAGCCCGACGAGGCGCTCTGGTACCGCCGCGACCTGTCGCTCCCGGACGGGTTCGTGCCCGGCGGCGGCCGCGTCCTGCTGCACTTCGGCGCGGTCGACCAGTCGTGCCGCGTCCTGGTCGACGGCGTCGAGGTGGGGCGGCACACCGGCGGCTACCTGCCGTTCGCGTGCGACGTCACGGACGCCCTCGCCGGTGCGCCCGGCGAGGCGCACGAGCTCCTCGTAGAGGTCACCGACGTCAGCGACACCAGCTTCCACGCGCGCGGCAAGCAGAACCTCGCGCGGGGCGGCATCTGGTACACGGCGCAGTCGGGCATCTGGCAGACGGTGTGGGTCGAGGCCGTGCCCGCCCTGCACGTCGCCCGGCTCACGCTCGTGCCCGACCTCCCGGGCAGCCGCCTCGACGTGACCGTCCACGCGGGCGAGGGGTCCGCGGGGGCGAGCGGCGCCGTCGGGCAGGACGCGCCCGTGGCGTGCATCCAGGTGCACGACGGCGCCACGCTCGTCGCGCAGGTCGACGCGCCCGTGGGCGTGGTCGCCCGCGTCCCCGTGCCCGACCCGCACCTGTGGACGCCCGAGGACCCGCACCTGTACGACGTGACCGTGACCCTCGGCGACGACGAGGTGCACAGCTACGCGGGGCTCCGGTCGTTCGGCGTCGGACCCGACGCGCAGGGGGTGCCGCGCCTGCTGCTCAACGGCGAGCCGTACTTCCACGCCGGGGTCCTGGACCAGGGGTACTGGTCCGACGGGCTGCTCACCGCGCCGTCGGACGAGGCCATGGTCCACGACATCGCGACCATGAAGGACCTCGGGTTCACGATGCTGCGCAAGCACATCAAGATCGAGCCCCTGCGCTGGTACCACCACTGCGACCGGCTCGGGATGCTCGTGTGGCAGGACATGGTCAACGGGGGCGGCCCGTACCGTCCCGCGGTCGTCAAGGCGCCCGTGCTCCTGCCGCTGCGCCTGAGCGACCGGTTCCACGCCCTGTTCGGCCGGGGCGACGCCGAGGGGCGCGAGGAGTTCCTCCGCGAGGTCGACGCGACGGTCGAGCACCTGCGCGACGTCGTGAGCCTCGCGGTCTGGGTGCCGTTCAACGAGGCCTGGGGTCAGTTCGACGCGGTCAAGGTCGCGGCCCGCGTCAAGGCTCTCGACCCCACGCGGTCGGTGGACCACGCGAGCGGCTGGCACGACCAGGGCGCAGGGAACCTGCGGAGCCTGCACGTGTACTTCAAGCCGTTCCGCGTGCCGTCGCGGCGTGACCGGCGGGCGCTCGTGCTCTCCGAGTACGGCGGCTACAGCCTGCGGGTCGAGGGGCACGTCGCCGGGGAGAAGGACTTCGGGTACGCGACGTACGCCGACCCAGGCGCGCTCGGCGCCGCGTTCGAGGCGCTGCACCGCGAGCAGGTCGTGCCCGCGATCGCCCGCGGACTGTCCGCGACCGTCTACACCCAGCTCTCCGACGTCGAGGACGAGACCAACGGGCTGCTGACGTACGACCGGGAGGTCGCGAAGCTCCCTGCCGACCTGGTGCGGGCGGTCAACGCCGAGCTGCGGCTGGGCTGAGCCCGGTCAGCCCGCCGCGTCCGGGAGCGGCTGCGGGCACTCGCCACCGGGCGAGGTCGCCAGCTCGAAGTGCCACATCTCGTTGGCGAACGTCTGGCACAGGCCGTAGCGCGCACCCTTGCGGATCGTCCAGTCGGCGCCGTCGGTCGGACCGATGTCGACGGCCTGGCCGGAGACGTGCTCCGACGTCTCGGGCGTCTTGACGAACCTGCGGGCCTCGTCGAGCGAGCCGTAGCGGTCGACCGCCCGGTCGAGCAGGCTCTGCTGGTAGCCGGTGCTGCGCCACCCGGAGGTGACCCAGAAGTCGACGCCTGCGGCCCGGGCGTCCTGCGCGGCGGCCTGGAGCGCGGCGCGCAGGTCGTCGTCGAGGCCCGAGATCGCGGGGTGGGTCTCGTCGAACGGGTCGATCGTGTCGTCCTCCTGGCGCGGGTCGTCCTGCGCGGGGAGGTCCGACGTGCCGCCAGCAGCCACCTCCGAGGTCGACGCCTCGTCGCCGAACGTCTCCGTGACCACGGTCCGCAGGCCGCGGTCGGCGCTCGGCAGGAACGCCCATGCGAGGGCGACCAGGATCGCGGCGGCCGCGACGAGTGCGACGGTCCGTCGTCTTCTCGCGCGCCTGCGCGGGCCCCCTGCGGGAGCGACCGGGGGCGGTACGGGGGAGAAGGTCGTCGGTGGGTTGCGTGTTTCCATGCGGTCCACTGAACCCAGGAGGATGTTGTGCGGACGTCTCACTTTTTGCAGACGTTTTCGACACCTCCTCGTTCCTAGACTGGCGGGGCAGGCCCGCCGTCGGAGGGGCCGGGCCGACGAGCGGGTGGAGGATCGATGCGGGTGCTGGTCGTCGAGGACGAGCCGTTCCTGGCCGAGGCCGTGCAGACCGGGCTGCGGCGCGAGGCCGTCGCGGCCGACGTCGCGCTCGACGGAGAGCAGGCGCTCGAGAACCTGAGCCACACCGCGTACGACGTCGTGGTGCTCGACCGCGACCTGCCCGGGGTCCACGGCGACGAGGTGTGCCGGTCGATCGTGGCCCGAGGCCTGCCGACCCGGGTCCTCATGCTCACCGCGGCGGGCACGCTCGACGACAAGACCCGTGGCTTCGGGATCGGCGCCGACGACTACCTGACCAAGCCGTTCCTGCTGCCCGAGCTGATCCTGCGCGTGCGGGCCCTGGGACGCCGCCCGGCCCCGCTCCCACCCGTGCTGGAGGCTGCCGGGGTGCGGCTGGACCCGTTCCGCCGGGAGGTGTACCGCGACGGTGAGCACGTGCGCCTGAGCCGCAAGCAGTTCGCGGTGCTGGAGGTCCTGCTGGCGGCCGACGGTGGCGTGGTGAGCACCGAGGACCTGCTCGAACGCGCGTGGGACGCGAACGCCGACCCCTTCACCAACGCCGTCAGGGTGACCGTCTCGACGCTCCGCAAGCGCCTGGGCGACCCCTGGGTCGTGCACACCGTGCCGGGCGTGGGCTACCGCGTCGGGGCGCCGAGCGTCGAGACGCAGTGAGGATCCTGCGCCAGACCGCCCGGCTCCGCCTGACCCTGAGCTACGTGGCGTTCCTGCTCGCCGCCGGGCTCGCGATGTCCGTCATCGTGTACGCCGTCATGCGCTTCGTGCCGAACTACCCGCTTACGGCGGCGAACCCGTCGGACGCCCACCTGTTCATCGCGTCGCGGGGGCAGATCCTCGACGCGTTGATCCAGGCCTGCACCGTGGCGATGGGCGTGCTCGCCGTTGTCGGGACGGCGGGTGGATGGCTCGTCGCCGGGAGGGTGCTGCGCCCCCTCGCGGACCTCAACACCGCGGCGCAGGTCGCGGCGTCGGGCGACCTGTCGCACCGCATCTCGGCCCGCGACACGAGGCGGGGGCGGGACGAGTTCACCGACCTGGCCGACACGTTCGACACGATGCTCGAACGCCTCGAGCGGTCGTTCGCGGCCCAGCAGCGGTTCGCGGCCAACGCGTCGCACGAGCTGCGGACGCCGCTCGCGGTCACCCAGACCATGCTCGACGTCGCGCGAGCCGACCCCGACGCCGTCGACCTCCCGCGCCTGCTCGAACGCCTCGACGTGACCAACAGGAGGGCGAGCGACCTCGTCGCGGCCCTCCTGCAGCTCGCGGCCCTCGACCGGGCACCGGTCGCCCGTGCGCCGGTCGATCTCGACGTCGTGGTCGAGGACGCGGTCGACGACGTCGCGCGCGAGGCCACCGACCGCGGGGTCCGGATCGCGGTCGAGAGCACGCCCGCGATCGTGCCGGGCGACGAGATCCTCCTGGCCCGGGTCGTCGACAACCTCCTGCGCAACGCGATCCGGCACAACCTGCCGCACGGCGGCTGGGTCACGATCCGTCTCGAGGACACCGCGCCCGTCGTCCTGACCGTCGAGAACAGCGGTCGCCCGCTCACCGAGGACGGCCTGCGCATCGCGCTCGAACCGTTCGCCCGGCAGGTGGACCGGCTCGCGCACGCGCGGACCGCCCAGCACGACGCGCGGCCCGACCGCAGCAGCAACGGCCTGGGGCTCGCGATCGTGGCCAAGATCGTCGAGGCGCACCGCGGCAGGCTGCTGGTCGTGGCCCGGCCCGGCGGGGGAGCGGTCGTGCGCGTCGAGCTCCTGCGCGGGGCGGCCCCGGCCGGGACGCGTCGGCCGAAGGGGCCGGACGCCGAGCCCACCTGACGGCACGGCGTTCCCCGATCGTCGGGGCGAGGGCCGGGGAGCGGTGCTGCGCCGTCGGACGTGCCTTCGTACGCTGGGGACATGCTGCTCACCCGGCAGACGCTCAGCGGGCTCGAGGACGGCACGGTGTCCCTCGCGTACCGCCGCTGGCTCGCGCCGCGCGTGCGGGCAGGCAGCCGGATGAGGACGCGGATCGGGGTCGTGGAGGTCACGTCGATCGACCGGGTCCCGGAGGTGGACGGGGTCCCCGACCTGCCCGACGACGACGCGCGCGCCGCCGGGTTCCGCTCGGCCGACGCGGCGCTCGCCTGGGTCGCCGCCAAGGGCGAGGGAGACCTGTACCGGATCGGGCTGCGGCGCGTGGGGGAGGACCCGCGCGTCGCGCTGCGGCAGGACGCCGACCTGTCCGCCGAGGAGGTCGAGGCGCTCCGCGCACGGCTCGCCCGCATGGACCGGGCGGCGCCCGCGCCGTGGACACGGGACTACCTCGACCTGATCGTCGCCCGGCCCGAGGTCGTGGCACGCGAGCTCGCGACCTCGATCGGCGTCGAGCGCGACTACTTCAAGATCCGGGTCCGGCGGCTCAAGGAGCTCGGCCTCACCGAGAGCCTGGCCGTGGGCTACCGCATCTCGCCGCGCGGTCGGGCGTACCTCGACGCGACGTAGCGCTCGCGCCCCTCAGCCCAGCGGCGCGATGTCCACGCCCGGCAGTCCGTCGATGCTCGTCGCGTTCTTCTTCTGCCAGTACGCGTCGAAGTACTCGGGCTCTCGCCGGTCGTGCGCGCGGTCCAGGACGTCACGGTCCGCCACGAAGTCCATGAGCGGCACCGAGAACCCGCACGAGTCCGAGACCCGGTCCACCTCGACCACGACGATGCCGCGCTGACCCGACTCGCGCTCCTTGGCGAACAGCGGACGCAGCGCGTCGAACTCGGGGGTGCGGGCGAGGACGTACCGGCCCCGGCCGTGGAAGCGCACGATGTTCGGCGGCCCCTCGAACGCGCAGAACATGACCACGATGCGCCCGTTCTCCTGCAGGTGTGCCGCGACCTCCGCCCCCGAGCCCGTGTAGTCGAGGTAGGCGACCCGGTGCGGGTCGAGCACGACGAACGTGCCTCCCATGCCCTTGGGGGAGACGTTGACGTGCCCGTCCCCCGCGAGGGGGGCCGTGCCCACGAAGAACACGGGCTGGGACAGCACGAAGCGGGAGAGCCGGGGAGTGATCTCGTCGTGGACGGTCGCCATGGGCGGCAGTCTGGCACCGGGAGCGCGCCGCGCCGAGGCGCGGTCCGTATGTGAGACGAGCGGCGCCGTCGGGCCTGCTGAGAACGGCGCGGCTACCAGCGCTGCCGTGCCTCCTCGGCCCAGCCGACCATGCCGTCCAGGTCCACCCACGCGCCCTCGTCCGTGCGGGCGCGGCCCGACCACGTGCCGAAGCACTGGTGCGTCTCGCTGCCCACGACGAGCAGCTCGGTGCGCGCGACCCGCTCGTGGAAGGGCGTGAACAGCGCCTCGACCCCGTCCCCCGAGACGCGCCACGGCGCGAGCCAGTCCGTGCGGTCGTACGTCCAGTCCAGCTCCGTACCGATCTTGTGGATCCGCCCGTCCACCAGGAGCGCGTTCTCGGTCGAGCCCGTGCCGTCCGTCCATCCGCCGCCGAGCTGGATGCCGCGGCCGTGCCCGCTGCCCGCGGCCCAGTTCCACGTCATGGCGTAGGGCCACCGGCCGCGCCCGTGGTCCAGCACCGCGAACGAGTCGTCGGCGCTGACCTCGTGCCGGGTGCCGCGCACCGTGAGCGAGCCGTGGACAGGGCGGGCCACGTCCTTGACCGTGTACTGGAACAGCCGGTCGCCCCACGGGACGACGACCCCCAGCGACTCGTGCCCCGGCGGGAGCGGGACGGTCAGGTCGAGGCTCACGTCGCGCGAGGCCGCCCGGATGCGGGTGGCCTCGGGGGCCTGGTCGATCACGATCGCGAGCCTCTTCGCGCGCGCCTCGACGCGACCGGATCCGCTGCGCTCGGGCATGACCACGCCCCGGGCCAGGGGCACGACGACGTCGGTCACCGTCTCCTCGCCCGTCGTCCGGTCCAGGACGTACAGGCCGTGGACTCCCGCGTAGTCGATCGAGGACGCGACGATCCCGACCACGTGGGTCGGCGTGACCACGCCCCAGTACTCCCAGCGCTTGGTCCGCCCCCAGCCGCGCAGGTTCGCACGGTGCAGCGCGGTGCGCGTCCACCCGACCGCGTCCGGGTTCAGCCGGCCGTCCGGCAGGCACAGGTCGACCGGGGACGTGATCTCGCGCTCGTGCGTCGTCATGCGAGGAGGCTACTGGTCGGTAGGCACCGGGTGTGCCGCACGAACCCACGGACGACACGTCGACGTCCTGCGCCCGCAACACGGACGAAACGACAGTGCTTCACGATCGACCTGACGGCCCCGGCAGCGGGGCGGCGACGACCGGAGGAGAGCCCATGAGCACGCAACGCCCCTACTTCCTCGCCCCGAGCACCCCGCACCGGCGCTCCCGGTCGACACGGGCGGCAGGCGCCCCCGGCATGCCTCGCGTCGTGGAGTCCGCCGACCGGGCGGGCAAGCCCGTGCGCCGCGCCAACCCGGGGGACGAACGCACGATCGACCCCGCGGACCGCAAGCGCCGGGCGCTCGCAGCCCTCGGTGACCTCACGCGGGGGCATGCTGGGCTCGGCGGCTGAGACCCGCTCGGCCGCGTCGGCGCCGACGCCGGCGGCTCGGCCGGGGTGTCAACGGAGACACCTCCCCCCGTGCCCGACGGCGCCGCGACCGTCCGGGCGCTCAGCCCGGCTTGCGTGCGTCGACCAGGAAGCGCGTCGTCGTCGCGACGAAGGGCCCCTCGGCCTCGATCTGCTCGTGCAGCGCGGCGAGCTGCGGGCGGTACTCCTCGACCGTGAACCCGGGGACCATCCACACGACCTTGCGCAAGAAGTAGACGACCGCGCCGATGTCGAAGAACTCGGTACGCAGCTCCTCGAACCGCAGGTCGACGACCTCGAGCCCGGCAGCCTCGGCCGCGGCGCGGTCGGCGTCGGGGTGGCGGCCGTTGCGGACCTCCTCGGGCTGCGGGCCCAGGAAGTGCTCGACGAGCTCGAAGACGCTGTACGGGCCCACGTGCTGCGCGAAGTACGTGCCGCCGGGGGCGAGGACGCGTGCGATCTCCGACCACCACGGCTTCACCGGGTGGCGGCTGACCACGAGGTCGAAGGCCTCGTCCGCGAACGGCAGGGGTGGCTCGTCCGCATCGGCGACGACCGCGACGCCGAGCGGGTGCAGGAGCCGCGTGGCCTTGGTGACGTTCGGGGGCCAGCCCTCGGTCGCCACGGTCAGCCGCGGGAGCCGGGGGACCGAGGCGAGGACCTCGCCGCCGCCCGTCTGGAGGTCGAGGGCTGCGCTCGCCGTAGCCATCCGTTCGCCCATCGAACGGGCGTAGCCCCAGGAGGGCCGCTGCTCGGTCGCACGACCGTCGAGCCAGGAGAAGTCCCAGCCGTCGACGGAGACGGTGGCCGCTTCGGAGACGAGGTCGTCGAAGGATCGCTTCATGCGTCCGATCCTGACAGGTGGGGGCAGGGCGTGGTCAGCTGATTCTGAGGTCAGCCGACGATGAGGGCGATCGTGGTGATCACCGCTCCCCAGAAGGCGATGCCTGCGCCGAGGGCGATGCCCATGCCGTGACCGCCGGTGCTAGGACGCCCGCGCTGCTCACCGGCACGCACGGCCCACGCGGCGCGGGCGGCGAGGAGCACGCCGAGCACCACGAGAACCAGCCCTACCGTAACCCATACCATTGTCCCACTCTGCATGTAGGAGGCCGCTGCCCGCAATTCGAAGAACCTCCTGGTACGTGGTGTTTTCTGCCACACAGGGGGCGGGCCGTCGTTCAAACCCTAGGTGTCGATCCTGGGAATGCTGGCGGCGCTCACTGAGTGGGACGACACCACGTCTATGCATGGGACGTGCAGGTCAGTCGTCACACGCGCACGGCGCCTGTCCGGGACCAGCCCGCGCGCCCCTCGCGCCTCGGGCCTAGCGTGGGAGATGCCGCTCGACGGGGAGCGGCCCCGCGTCGTCCGAGGAGCCTCCATGTCCGATCCTGTCGTCGAGAGCGTCGCGGCGTCGTTCCGTACCGCCCAGGAGACCCTGCCGTTCGACGACACGCGCGACGTCGAGGCGGCGGCGCGTGGCCTGCTGGCCGAGTCCTCCCGGCCGCAGGTGCTCGACGACGCCGGTCGGGTCGTCTGGGACACCACCGGGTACGGGTTCCTCGACGGGCCGGCCCCGGGCACGGTCCATCCCAGCCTGTGGCGGCAGAGCGGGCTCGTCGCGAAGGCAGGGCTCTTCGAGGTCGTGCCGGGGATCTACCAGGTCCGAGGCTTCGACCTGTCGAACATCACCTTCGTCGAGGGGGACCGCGGTGTCATCGTGATCGACCCGCTCATCTCGACCGAGACGGCAGCGGCCGCCCTCGCCCTCTACCGCGGCGAACGGGGCGAGCGCCCCGTGACCGCGGTGATCTACTCGCACTCGCACGTCGACCACTTCGGCGGCGTCAAGGGCGTCACCACGCAGGAGGACGTCGACGCGGGGACCGTGCCGGTCATCGCGCCGTCGGGCTTCGTCGAGCACGCCGTGTCCGAGAACGTCTACGCGGGCACCGCCATGGCACGGCGCGCCGGGTACATGTACGGGGCGGCGCTCGCCAAGGGTCCGAGCGGCCAGGTGGGGGCCGGTCTGGGGCAGACGACGAGCACGGGCACGGTCTCGCTCATCCTCCCCTCGCTCTACGTCACCGAGACGGGGCAGCGCGAGGTGGTCGACGGCGTCACGATCGACTTCCAGCTCACGCCCGGCACCGAGGCCCCCAGCGAGATGAACTTCTTCTTCCCCGAGCGCTCGGCCCTGTGCATGGCGGAGAACGCGACCCACACGCTCCACAACACGCTCACGCTGCGAGGAGCGCTCGTGCGCGACCCGCACGTGTGGGCCGAGTACCTCACCGAGGCGATCCGCCTGTTCGGGCACCGCTCCGACGTCGTGTTCGCCTCGCACCACTGGCCCACGTGGGGTCGGGACGAGCTCGTCGGCTTCCTCTCGACCCAGAGGGACCTCTACGCCTACCTGCACGACCAGACGCTTCGCCTGCTCAACCAGGGCCTCGTGGGCAAGGAGATCGCCGAGCAGATCGTCCTTCCGCCCGCTCTCGAGCGCGCGTGGAACGCCCGCGGTTACTACGGCAGCGTGAGCCACAACGTCAAGGCGGTCTACCAGCGGTACATGGGGTGGTTCGACGGCAACCCCGCGCACCTCTGGGAGCACCCGCCCGTCGAGGAGGCGCGGCGCTACGTCGAGTTCATGGGTGGCGCGGACGCGACGGTCGCGAAGGCGCGCGAGTCGTTCGAGGCCGGCGACCTGCGCTGGGTCGTCACCGTCCTCAACCACGTCCTGTTCGCAGACCCGGCGCACACCGAGGCGCGCGAGCTCCAGGTGCAGGCCTACACACAGCTCGGGTACGGCAGCGAGAACGGCACCTGGCGCAACTTCTTCCTCTCCGGGGCCGTCGAGCTCCGGGACGGGAACTTCGGGACGCCCACCGCGTCGGCCGCGCCCGACATCCTGGCGGCGCTCTCCGTCGAGCAGGCGCTCGACTCGATCGCGATCCGGATCGACGGGCCGCGCGCGTGGGACGCGACGGTGCTCCTGGACTGGGTGGTCGACGGTGAGCGGCACCGCGTGCGCCTCGCGAACGGTGTGCTCACGCACCAGGTCCCGGGCGCGGAGGACGCGACGGCCCCCGAGGCGACGTTCACGGCCGCCAAGCCGGGCTTCCTCCAGGCCGTCGTCGCGCCACAGACGTTGGGTGACCTGACGGCTGCGGGGACCGTCGAGGTCGACGGTGACGCGGGGGCATGGGGTCGGCTCCTCGGATTCCTCGACACCGTCGACCCCTCGTTCGAGATCGTGCTGCCCTAGGCGACGGCAGGAGAGCCGGGCTGCCTGCCCGGTTGAGCGGTGAGCGGGGAGCGGGGAGCGGGTGAGATCGGCAGGAGTGCGTCCGATCGCCCGCCATCCGAACGCGGTTCGTCAACCCGCGCCGGTTGGGGGTAATGTCTTCCTCGGTGGCGCGAAGTACCCCCTGCATCGCGCCACCACCTAACGTTCACGAAGCCCCCGTCCGGCCCCGGCCGACGGGGGCTTCGTCGTTCCCCGACCCGCACGACCGCGAGCCGGCCCACGCGCGGGCGCTCCGCCGTCGGGGCGCTGTCCTCGCTGGTGAGGCAACGGATCCGGGCTAGTATCACCGAGGAGTCTGGAAGTAGGCCCGCTCCTTTCCCATGCCCTGGGGGCCTACTTGACCACTTCGTACAACCCGTCTCGCCGGTTCGACCCCGAGCTCGCCGAGGCCCTGCTGCGCGGCGCACCGCAGATCGTCGGCCAGTTCATCCTCGACCTGTCCGACCAGAGCTGGTGGTGGTCCGACGAGCTGTACGCCATGCACGGCTTCCGGCCCGGCGAGATCATGCCCACGACCGCGCTCATGCTCGCGCACAAGCACCCCGAGGACCGCGAACGGGTCGAGGACGTCCTGCTCGCCGCCGTCACCACCGGTGACCCCTTCAGCTCGGTCCACCGCATCGTCGACGCGCTGGGACGCACCCGGACGCTCGGCGTGGTGGGGCGCGGGCGCCTCGACCGCCGCACGGGCGAGACGACGCACGTCTCGGGCTACTTCATCGACCTCACGACGACACAGCGCGAGCTCGCCCAGCGCGAGGCCACGGCCGCGATCCGGGCGTCCTCCGCGAGCCGCTCGACGATCGAGCAGGCCAAGGGTGCCGTCATGGCGATCTACGGGCTGCCCGCCGACGAGGCGTTCGACCTCATGTGCCACCACTCGAGCGTGAACAACGAACCGCTGCGCGACCTGTCCCGGCGGCTCGTCGCCGAGCTCACCGTCGGCGGGGACGAGGGCGCGATGCGGCGGGCCGACCTCGACCGGTTCTTCGAGGGGAAGCGGCCCGTGCGGTGAGATCAGGACGGTGGGCCCCGTGGGACTCGAACCCACAACCTACGGATTAAAAGTCCGCAGCTCTGCCATTGAGCTAGAGGCCCGGGCACCGTGCGCGCGCCTCGTCCGAGGCGGCACCAAGGCCCGCGCAGAGTCTACGCGCCGAGCCCCTGCCCACGGCGACCCGACCACGGGTGGTGGGCGGCGTCGTCGGGCCGGGGAAGCCCCGGCGGAGCCTCAGCGCGGGACGCGCGCGAGGACGTCGAAGACGTGCCAGTGCTTGGGGCCGCTGAACGACTCGCCGTCCTCGTCCTCCTCGCGGACCTCGACGACGTCGAGCCCGTCGAACAGGGCCTCGGCCTCGGGGCGCGTCAGGAAGGTCCCGTCGATCGTCCCCGCGAACGAGTCGTGCACGTCGAACAGGTTCATCGCCAGCCACGCGCCAGGGCGCAGCGCGCGGCGGATCTCGGTCCAGACGCGTGGGAAGTCGTCGGGCGACGCGTACGGCAGCGAGTACCCGGCATAGAGGAGGTCGGCGGGTGGCAGCACCAGGTCGGCGAACGGCACGACGGCGACGCTCAGCGCGTCTCCCCCCTCGCCGCCCGCGGTGGCCCGCACGAGCGACGGGGTGGCCGGTTCGCCGTCGACCGCGTGGACACGCCACCCCGCAGCCAGCAGCGCGGCGGACTCGACGCCCGCGCCGCACCCCAGGTCGACCGCCTGCCTGCCCGCTCCCGGGCCTGCGAGCGCCAGCACCTCGCGGCACAGAGCCCGGACGCCGCGGCCCGGCTGGGCGGCGTTGTAGACGGCCCAGTGGTCCGGTGAGTGAAGCGCGGTCATGGGCGCCATGCTCCCACCGGCGCCTGCCGGCCGGGGTTGAGTGCGGAGTAGTTGTCGTGAAACGGCACGATGCACGACAACTACTCCGCACTCAACGGCGTTCCAGCGGCGGCCGGTGGCGGGCCCAGCGGCGGCGGCCGCGGGGGGCCCGCGCCTCCCGCGGGCGCGGACCCTAACCCGATCCGCGAGGGCTTGTCGCGCCCGATCCCATTTTTTGAGAGACACGCCGTGAATCAGTCCCTGGCCTTGCGATCGGGCCCGATCCTTGTTTGGTTGGAGGCAACCGAAAGGCGCACGCCGAGGGTTCGTCGCAAGACTGCCCGTGCGTCCCCAGGCAACCGAGAGGAGCTTCCATGCTCACCCTGACCGACAACGCCCGCGATGCAGTCCAGGACCTCACCACGCGGGCCGGAGTGCCCGACGGTGGCGGACTCCGGATCGCCGAGTCGGCGCCGCAGTCCGGCGACTTCGAGCTGGCCCTCGTCCCGAGCCCGCAGCCCGACGACACGGTCGTCGAGAGCGGCGACGCACGAGTCTTCGTCGAGCCGACCACCTCGATCGCGCTCGCGAACCTCACGCTGGACACGGACCCTCGTGCGACCGAGGGCCCCGGGTTCGTCCTCACGCCGCAGGCCTGACCGGCCCGGCACCACCTGCGGGGCCTGACAGCCCGCACCACGTCTCGACCGGTTGCGCGGCCCGCCCGTCCCGGGAGCCGACCCCCCTCCTCCTCGGAAGGTTCCCGGCCCGGCCAGGGCTACGCACCCGATCACCACGACGGGCCGTCCGCGAACAGCGGGCGGCCCGTCGTCGTGCGCTCTGACGACGTCGACGGCGAAGGTCGCTCAGCCGTGCCGCGCGACCCCCAGCGCCCACGCCACGAGCGGCACCTGGACCGGCAGGCGTCCCCACGCCACCACGGGCCTGCGGGCCCACGACCGGGCGCCGGGGTGCGAGTCGAGCGCCATCTTCACGTTCCCGGGGAAGACGCCCACCAGCAGCGCGGCGCTCGCGAGGCCCCCGGCGCGACGCGTGGCCGGGACGAGCAGCGCCGTCGCGCACGCCAGCTCGGCCACGCCGCTCCACGTGACCCACGGGCGCGGGTCCCCGAGAGCGTCGGGGATCAGGGGCTCAAAGACCTGCGGACGCACCAGGTGCACGACGCCGGACGAGCCGAGCAGTGCCGCGAGCGAGACGGCGGAGGACGCGGGGGAGAGAGCCATGTCCCGATGCTAGGCAGGGTGGGTGAGGCTCGCCCTGGGGCCGTCACCCGCTGCGGTGGGCCGGCAGGCTCACGGGGCCGCCGGCGACACGATCCAGTACCCGCCCAGCACAGCGGCTCCGACGGTCACGAGCAGGAACACCCCGACCCACACGAGCCCGGGGATGCCGGTGAGCCGCGCGAGCATGTCGGCGTCGGACTGGCGGGCCTTGCCGCGGCTGCGGGAGATCTGCAGCTCCAGGACGGGCCGGATCGCGCCCAGCAGCAGGAACCACGTCACGGCGTACGCGACGGCGCTCTGCACGGGCGGCGTCGCGGCCCACGACACGACGACGAGCGCCACGCCGCTCACCAGCACGGACCACAGGCCGAACCAGTTGCGGATCTGCAGCAGCATCAGGGTCAGCAGCAGCACGAGGAGCCACAGGAGCCCGACGGCGTAGCCCGCCCGCAGCAGCGCGGCCGCCCCGAGCCCCACGAGGCCCGGGCCGACGTAGCCCATGAAGGCCGTGAGGACCATGCCGAAGCCGCGCGGCTTGCCGTAGGAGACCGTCAGGCCCGATGTGTCGGAGTGCAGGCGGATACCCGTCAACCGCCTTCCGGTGAGCAGGGCCGCGATGGCGTGCGCACCCTCGTGCGCGATCGTCACGACGTGCCGGGCGACCCGCCACACGGGCGTGAACACCACGACGATCAGCGCGACGAGCGACATCGACAGCACGACCGCGGAGGCCGGTGCGGGCACGGGGGTCGTGGCCGCCGACCAGATCTGACCGATGACGTCGCCCACGGAGCTCATGAAGTCCACGGGCGACATTCCACCACGCCCGCATGGGCGGGACGTGCGAGGTCCGGGCGAGCTCCTGGGCGAGCCGCCGGGGAGGTGAGGGATCGGTGAGGGATGTGGAGACGTCGATCACCATCGACGCACGTGCGCCCCAGTCGTGAGAGAGTGGGGACCGTGGCTGCGCATCTCTGCGCGCCCAGCGTCGTGGAGTTCCCTGGATTTCTTGCGGCGAACCCCGACCCTACGCCCGAGAGGCAAACCCTTGAACAACCCCATTCGTGCTGCCGTGCGCCCGAACGCCGCAGCCCCCCGTACCAACGCGTCGCAGGGACAGCAGTCCCGCGACACCAACCGCCCCGCTCGCGACGACCGGGCCCGTCCGGCCCGCGACTCCCGCGACGAGCGCGACAACCGCGACTCGCGTCCCGCCAAGGTGACCCGTGACGGTCGCCCGGTCCGTGAGCGCGACTCGCGCGACGGCCGCGGCGCCGGCCAGGGCCGCCCTGCCGGTGGCAACCGTGAGCAGCGCGCTCCCCGCGAGCAGCGCGAGCAGCGTCCCGCCGTGGAGCGTTCGTCGGTCCCGACCGTCGTGCCCGAGGGCCTGACGTTCGCCGACTTCGCGATCCCGACCACGGTGGTCCGTGAGCTCTCGAGCCAGGGCATCGAGTCGCCGTTCCCCATCCAGGTGGCCTCGCTGCCGGACACGCTCAAGGGCCGCGACGTCCTGGGCCGTGGCCGCACGGGCTCGGGCAAGACCCTCGCGTTCTCGCTGCCCGTCGTCACGCGCCTGTCCCAGTCGGACACGCGCCGTGCCGCTCGTCGCCCCCGCGCCCTGGTCCTGTGCCCGACGCGTGAGCTCGCCAACCAGATCAACGCCACGATGGAGCCGCTCGCGAAGGCCCTGGGCCTGAACACGACGACCATCTTCGGTGGCGTCGCGCAGAGCCGCCAGGTCAGCGCCCTGAACGCGGGCGTCGACATCGTCATCGCGTGCCCGGGCCGCCTCGAGGACCTCCTCAACCAGCGCGTCCTGTCGCTCGACGGCATCGAGATCACGGTCCTCGACGAGGCCGACCACATGGCCGACCTGGGCTTCCTGCCCGGCGTCAAGCGCATCATGGACAAGACCCCGACGCGCGGCCAGCGCCTGCTGTTCTCCGCGACGCTCGACAACGGCGTGGACCAGCTCGTCAAGCGGTACCTGAGCAACCCGGTGAGCCACTCGGTCGACTCGGCCGAGTCGCCCGTCTCCAACATGACGCACCACATCTTCGCGGTCCGTGACGCGGACGCGAAGAAGGACGTCGTGCAGCAGCTCGCGTCGGGCACGGGCCGTCGTGTCCTGTTCACGCGCACCAAGCACCAGGCGAAGAAGCTCGCGAAGCAGCTCACGGCCCAGGGCATCCCGTCGGTCGACCTGCACGGGAACCTCGGCCAGGGCGCGCGTGAGCGCAACCTCGAGGCGTTCTCGAACGGGTCCGTCCGCGTGCTCGTCGCGACCGACATCGCGGCGCGCGGCATCCACGTCGACGAGATCGAGCTGGTCGTGCACGTCGACCCGCCGGCCGAGCACAAGGCGTACCTGCACCGCTCGGGCCGTACGGCTCGCGCCGGCTCCGAGGGCGTCGTCGTGACCGTCATGCTCCCCGAGCAGCGCAGCGACGTGAAGGACCTGACCCGCAAGGCGAAGATCACGGCGCAGCCGCAGCCCGTCGCCCCCGGTGACGCGGCGATCACGTCGCTCGTCGGCGAGGTCGCCGAGTACGTGCGCCCCGCGGACATCACGCCGCCGCAGACGCAGGCCCGTCGTGGCACGCCGTCGCGCAACGGTGGGACGCGTGCGACGCGGACGTCGGCCCCGGCCAAGTCCGCAGGCCCGACGGCGCAGCGCGCCCAGGGTGGTCGCGGCCAGTCGGCGCAGGGCGGCGAGGGAGGCGCTGGTGCGCAGGCTCGTCGTCGTGGCGGTCGCGGTCGCGCGCAGCGCGGTGGCGGCTCGGCGACGGTGTACTCGTCGTCGTCGTACTGACGGACGCGCTCGTCCGCTCGCCCGCCGAGCGTGACGGGTTCCGTCGCCGAGGGTGACGACGTGCTTGAGGACCCCGGTGGTGATCTTCGGATCATCACCGGGGTCCTCTGCGTCCCGGCGGAAGCGCCCCGTCACCCTCGGCGGCAGGACCGTCCGGGAACAGCCGGAGACCCGGCACGGTTGTCGCTGTCGGAGGTGGAGCATGACCAACGAGACCCACGACACGACCGGAAGCCTGTTCTCGCAGAAGGTGTATCCGGTGGCCAAGCCCGACGCCCAGTGGCGAGAGGAGCTGGCTCCTGACGAGTACGCGGTGCTCCGGCAGGCCGGCACCGAGCGCCCCTGGACCGGCGAACTCCTCGACGAGAAGCGCGAGGGCGTCTACCGGTGCCGGGCCTGCGGGCACGAGCTGTTCCGGTCGGACACCAAGTTCGACTCGCACTGCGGGTGGCCGAGCTTCTACGCGCCCAAGGAGTCGGACGCGGTCGAGCTGATCCAGGACCGGAGCCACGGCATGGTCCGTACCGAGGTGCGGTGCGCCAACTGCGGCTCGCACCTGGGTCACGTGTTCGACGACGCGCCGCAGACCCCGACGGGCGACCGGTTCTGCATGAACAGCCTCAGCCTGACGTTCGAGGACGCCGGCGCCTGAGCCCGCGGCACTGCAGCACCTGTCAGAACGAGCGTGACCTCGAGGTCACGCTCGTTCTGACACCTCCGACGTCCTGACACCTACGAGGGTGTCGAGGCCGACCGCGAGCAGCACGCCCACGAGGTAGAGCACCAGGTCGCGCGCGTTGAAGGTGCTCCCGAGCACCCACGCGGCCGCGGGCACGACGTCCAGCACGGCCGCCACGACAGGCGTCGCCTGCAGGACCTCGACGAGCCAGCACCACGCGAGCGCCACGGTCCCGGCCACCCACGGCCGCAGCCGAGGGGCCACGAGCACGAGCGCCACATAGACCGCGACGGCGTACAGCAGGTCCCCGACCACGTCACCGACGGGGTCGGGGACCTGCTTCGTCACCACGAGGCCCAGCGCGACCACGGCCGCGAGGACGGCCAGGACGCGCAGGCGGCTGCGCCGTCGGGCAGACCACGCCGGGGGCGCGACGCCCGGCCGCCCCGTCGGCGCGTCACCCGACGTCATGTCAGCGCGACGCCTGCCAGCGCACGACGTCCTCCGAGTACCGGTGGAGCAGGGCGGCGAGGGCCGCGACGTCGTCGGGCGACCAGTCGCTCAGGGCCTGGGAGATCGAGTCGACGCGACGCTCGTGCGTGGTCCGCAGCAGCGTCTCCCCGGCCTCGGTGAGCGTGATGATCTGGCCGCGGGAGTCCTCGGGGTCGACCTCGCGGTCCACCATCCCGACCGACTCGAGCCGGGCGAGCTGCCGCGAGATCGTCGCGCGCCCCACCCCGAACTGCTGCGCGAGGTCCGACCCGCGCACGCCCGGGTTGGCCCAGATGTGGGCGAGCAGCGGGTACGCGCTCGCGTCGAGGTCGGGGTGGATGCGCTTGGCCATCGCGTTCGCGGACGAGCCCGCTCGGCGCGTCAGGACGCGGAGCTCGCGTTCGAGCGCGTAGAGCGGCGACTCGTCGGCGGGGGGCGGGGTGGGCGTTGAGGACACAGTCGGCTCCGGCTGGTCGGTCGGCGAGGGCGGGATCACACGCCCCATCATGGCGTGCGGCGGGGCCGCCGTGGAACACGCATCCACGACGGCCCCGGGTGAGGTCCTGCGAGAAGGAGGTCAGCGCGAGGTGCTGCCCCCACGAGCGGGGCTGTCCCCGGCCCCCGTGAGGACCGAGCCCTCGGCGGCCGCGAAGTCGCCCTCGTGCTCCTGCTCGATCTCGTCGGTCAGGTCGGGCAGGCCGGCCGCGAGCTCGCGCTCGAGGCGCTCGTCGAGACCGGACTTGGTGCCGAGCGGGACCTCCTTGAGGAACAGCACGCAGATCAGGCCGATGACCGCGAGGGGCACGGCCACGAGGAAGATCTCCGCGATGCCCTCGCCGTACGAGCGCTCGACGAGGTCGCGCATCGGGGCGGGGAGCGTCGAGACGTCCGGCACGGTGCCGCCCGTCCCGTCGCTCGGCACGCCCATCTTGGCCAGGCCCTCCTGGATGGAGCTCGTGACCTTGCTCGCGAGGACCGCACCCAGGACGGAAACGCCGATCGCTCCGCCGAGCGTGCGGAAGAACGCGACGGTCGAGGTGCCGGCGCCCATCTCCGAGACGTCCAGGGTGTTCTGGACCGCGAGCACGAGGTTCTGCATGAGCATGCCCATGCTCGCGCCCAGGAAGAACAGGTAGACGCTGATGAGCACGAAGCTCGTGTGGTAGTCGATCGTCGACAGCGCGAACAGCGACCCGACGAGCAGCACGCCGCCCGTGACCATGAAGGCCTTGTAGCGGCCGGTGCGCGTGATGAGCTGCCCGATCAGGGTCGAGGCGATGAACGTCCCGACGATCATCGGGATGGTCAGCAGACCCGACTCGGTCGCCGTCTTGCCGCGCGCGACCTGCATGTACTGGCTGAGGAAGACCGCGGTGCCGAACATCGCGACGCCGACCGCGACGCTCGCGAGGACCGCGAGGACGAACGTGCGGTTCTTGAACAGGTGCAGCGGGATGATGGGCTCGACCGCGCTCTTCTCGACGAGGACGGCCGCGACCAGGGCGAGCAGCGACCCGATCACCATGACGGCGCTCTGCCACGAGACCCACTCGAAGTTGTTGCCCGCGAACGTGACCCACAGCAGCAGGGTCGAGACGCCGACGCTGATGAGCAGCGCACCCCAGTAGTCGATCTTCACGACGCGGCGGGGGATGGGCGGCAGGTGCAGCGTGCGCTGCAGCACGACGATCGCGGCGATCGCGAACGGCAGGCCCACGAAGAAGTTGAGGCGCCAGCTCACGGTGTCGGTCAGGACACCGCCGAGGAGGGGGCCGCCGATCTGGCTCACGGCCATGATCGCGCCCATGAGGCCCATGTACTTGCCGCGCTCGCGCGGGGAGATGATGTCGGAGATGAGGACCATGGCGAGCGCCATGAGCCCACCGGCACCGATGCCCTGGAGGGCGCGGAACGCGATGAGGGTGCCGACGTTCTGCGACAGGCCCGCGAGGGCCGACGCGACGACCGAGACGACCAGCGCGAGCTGGATGAGGACCTTGCGGTTCGTCAGGTCGGCGAGCTTGCCCCAGATGGGGGTCGAGATGGTGGTCGTCAGCAGGGTCGCGGTGACGACCCAGGTGAACGACGACTGCGACCCGTTCAGGTCGTTGATGATCTTGGGCAGCGAGCTCGAGACCACGGAGGTCGCGAGGATCGAGACGAACATCCCGAGGAGGATGCCGGACAGTGATTCCAGCACCTCTCTGCGGGTCATGGTGGTGGTTGCGCTCATACGGGACTCACATTCATAGGTCGTGCTTTGTCGTCGAGACGTCATAGCGGTGCCCGACGGCGGAGGCCGGGACGGGTGGGCGGGTCGCCCTGGGCGGTAGTTCTGGGGCGCGAGGCGCGAGGGGGCGGGTCGTCAGGCGCGCGAGAGCGCCTCGGTGAGGCGTCCGAGCTGGTCGATCGAGGCGCGCAGGTCCTCGGCGGTCCAGCCGGCGAACGTCTCGGCCGTGCGGCTCATGAGGAGGCGGAACGTCTCGTCGACCTTCTCCCTGCCCTCGGGCGTGAGCGTCACGCTGCGGGCACGTCGGTCGTCGTCGCACGCCGTCCGCTCGACCAGTCCTGCGTCGACGAGGTGCGTCACCTGTCGGCTCGCGACCGACAGGTCGACCTTGAGGTGGTGCGCGAGCTCGGTGACCTGGAGGGGGCCGCAGCGCTGCAGGAGGCGCAGCGCACCGAGCGACGCCCGGGGGAAGTCCAGCTCGCGCGCGAGGCGGGCCGAGACCTCGCGCTGGGCGCGGTTGAGCTCCTCGAGGGCGACCGTGAGCTCCTTGACGGGCAGGTCGAGGACGTGGCTGTGGGGGGCGCTCGGGGCCGTCGAGGGGTCGGCCGTCAGGGCGGCGGGGGTGTCGAGGGAGGGGGTGGGGGAGAGGGGCACGCGAGAGATCTCCTTAGTTGCTGCAAGCAACCATAAACCCAGATGGTTGCTGAAGGCAATAGTTGCAGCGAGCATGTTGTTGGGACGCTTGTACCGGAGCGAGGGTCGGGTCGGCCGTCGACCACGGCCCGGCGACGACCAGTCACCTGCGCACCCGCCCCGCGCTCCGCCGTCGGGCACCCTGCGTACGATCGAGAGGTGAGCGAACAACCGACACCCAGTCACCGTCCGCGCCGCCCCGCGATGCTCGACCCGCGCGAGGCCGACGAGCTCCCCGGCGACCTCGACCCCGCGCTGCGGGACCAGATCGCCCACACGACCGCCGCCGCGATCGTGCACGGCGCGCGCGCCGCCGAGGACCCCCGGGTCGTCGACCGCCTCATCCGCCTCGTCGAGACCGAAGGCCTCGACGTCGTGTCCGGCCTCTGGGCCGACTCGGCCCCCGCGACCCTCCCCGGCGCGCTCTGGCGCCTGTACGTCCTGCGCGAGTGGGTGCGCCGTGACCCGCAGACCGTGGCGCTGCGCTACCGTCTCGGCGTCGACGCGGCCCCCGTCCAGGAGGTCGTCGCCGGCGTCGTCAGCCCGCCCGGACCCGAGGACGTGCGCGACCTCGCCGACGCCGTGCTCTCGGGCGTCTTCGCCGGCGACCTCGCCGTGGCCCTCGAACGAGCCGCCGCGTTCTGCCGCATCCTCGCCACGGGCGCCGCGTTCGACGCCGACGCGCGCGAGGCCGGCGACCCCGACTCCGCGCTGCGCATGACGCGCGGCGCCTCGTCGCTGCTGCGCACGGCCGAGGAGCTCGAGCACTCCGCCGCGCTGTGGCGGGCCGACAAGCTCGACTGACGCGGCGCCGTCGGGCTGCTCCGCGTTCCCCGAGCGTCGGGACCCCGAGGTCCGCTCCACGGCTCGACGGGCCCTGTGACCTGCGGGTTCGAAGCCTCCGGGACGCGGGCGTACGATGGTTCACGACGTCGGGTCGCGGTAGCCCCGGGCTCCAACATCAGCCGCTTCGAGCGGCCTTCGCGCCGACAGGCGCTCCCGGCCCGGCGTCGCTCCCACCACGACGTGAGCACCGTCCGGCCTGCCCTTTCGAGGCCCTCGGCGGCTCCCGCCGGTCGCCGCGAGCGATTGAACGTTCAGGCGACAGTTCGGTTACATTTGACGAGCGTTAGAGATGCGTTAACGCGCCCTCTCGGCGCAACTCACCACAGCGTCACCTTCCAACAGAACACCTGTGACATCCGGGTGACGATCGCTTCGTGCGGTCGTCATCTGCCTGTGAAAACCCACCAGCGTCCAGCCCTTTCGGAGCCTCCCGTGCGCTTGCGCCTCACCCCGCGCGATACCTCGTTCTTCGACCTCCTCGCCGACTCCGCTCAGCACCTGGTCACCGGGGCGAACCTCCTGGCCGAGCTGCTCGGCGCAGACCGCCCGACCCGCAAGGAGCTCGCCAAGAAGCTCGCGGAGACCGAGCACCTGGCCGACGACGCGACGCACACCATCATGCGACGCCTCAACCAGACCTTCGTCACGCCGTTCGACCGCGACGACATCTACGGGCTGGCCTCCGCGCTCGACGACTGCATGGACTACATGGAAGAGGCCGCGGACCTCATCGTCCTGTACAAGATCGAGGAGCTGCCCGCCCGCGTCGGCGAGCAGGTCCAGGTCCTGCAGCGCGCGGCCGAGCTGACCGCCGAGGCGATGCCGCGCCTGCGCTCGCTCAACGACCTCGCCGAGTACTGGGTCGAGGTCAACCGCCTCGAGAACCAGGCCGACAAGATCCACCGCAAGCTCCTCGCCGAGCTCTTCGACAACGTCTCCGACCCGATCCTCCTCATCAAGCTCAAGGAGGTCATCGAGATCCTCGAGCAGGCCGCCGACGCGTTCGAGAAGGTCGCGAACATGGTCGAGACCATCGCGCTCAAGGAGTCCTGAGCCCCGTGGAATTCGCTCTGGTCGTCCTCGTCGTCGCGCTCGCGCTGAGCTTCGACTACACGAACGGATTCCACGACGCGGCCAACGCGATCGCCACATCCGTCTCGACGAGGGCCCTCACGCCGCGCGCCGCGCTCATCATGGCGGCAGTCATGAACTTCGCCGGCGCACTCCTGGGGACCGAGGTCGCCGAGACCATCGCGACCTCGATCGTCGACCTCGAGGACGTGCCACCGCACACGGCACTCGTCGTGGTGCTGTGCGCCCTGGTCGGCGCGATCGTGTGGAACCTCATCACGTGGTGGTTCGGGCTCCCGTCGTCCTCGACGCACGCGCTCATCGGCGGCCTCGTGGGCGCCGGGCTCGCGGGCGGGCTCGCGATCTACGGCGCCTCGATCGTCGACAAGGTCGTCCTGCCGATGATCTTCTCCCCGCTCGTGGGCTTCGGCCTCGCGTTCATCGTCATGGTCGGCCTGCTGTGGGCGTTCCGCCGCGCGGCCCCCTCCAAGACCACGCGCCGCTTCCGCCTCGCGCAGACCGTGTCCGCCGCGGCCATGGCCCTGGGCCACGGCCTGCAGGACGCGCAGAAGACCATGGGCGTCATCTTCATGGCGCTCCTGACGGTCGGCTGGGCGAGCCCCGACGAGGGCATCCCGCTGTGGGTCAAGCTCGCCGCGGCCGCCGCGATCTCCGCCGGGACCTACTCGGGCGGCTGGCGCATCATGCGGACCCTCGGCCGCAAGATCATCGAGCTGGACCCGGCGCGCGGGTTCGTCGCCGAGTCCGTCTCCGCGATCGTGCTCTACGTCAACGCGTTCGCGCTGCACGCCCCGGTCTCCACGACGCACACCATCACGTCCGCGATCATGGGCGTCGGCGCGACCAAGCGCCTGTCGGCCGTGCGGTGGGGCGTCGCCAAGAACATCGGCATCGCGTGGGTCCTGACGATCCCCGCCGCCGCGCTCGTGGCCGCGATCATGTACTGGATCCTGTCGCCGATCCTGCTCTGAACCGACCAGGTCGCCGGGCGGTGCGTCGCGGTCCGCGCGACCGGGAGCGCGACGCTCGGCGACCAGGTCCAGAGCGGCCGCCCCTGAACGACGACGCCGGACGCAGGGCCCGGCCCGGCCGCGCGTCGCTCACGTCGGCGTGCACCCTTCCCGTATCGCGAGCCGAGGGCACGCCCGGGACGTGTCTCCCCGTAAAGAGCCCCCTGGGCAGCGGTGTCGCCCGGTGTCGCGCCGTGCCGCCCGAATGCCCCGTCGTGCCCCCCCCGTCGCCGCGCCGCGGGGCCCGCGGGCCGCGCCGTGCGACGCCCTCTTCCGCTCGTCGCCGTGTCCCAGGTGGTCGGACGGCAATTCTTCTTGCTCCGGACCATGCTCGTGGTAGGTGCGAGTTTCTCCGTGACGAAGTGAAGCAGAATGTGTCTTGACACGCTCTGAAGGGGCCCAATAGGCTTCCCGAGGTCGCCAACGAATGGCTCCGAAACTTAACTACCGGTCGGTCATTATTGGGACTTCTCCGAACGCCCGCCGGCACAGTTGACGTGCCGGATCGCTCTCGGAGATCTTTTGTTCACTCGATACATTTGGGGGATATCGTATGCGCAAGATCAGCAAGCTCGTGGCCGCAGCAGCAGTCGCTGCCGCCATCGGAGGGGGTGGCGTCGTCGCCGCCGCGCCCGCCTCGGCCTCGTCCGACTGTGCCGCCGGGTATGCGTGTGCATGGGAGCACGCGAACTACAACCCGGGCAACGTCGGCAAGAAGGTGTCGTTCCAGTACGGGATCCCCGACATGCGGAACTTCGGGTTCGACGACATGGCCAGCTCGCTCAAGAACAGTGGACGCACGTCCAACGCCGCCTGGTCCCAGGACCTCAACTACACCGGTAGGACCTGGGTCCTGAACCGTGGCTACGTGTCGTCGGACCTGGCCGGCTCGTGGCTCCAGGACTCGATCACGTCGGCACGGTTTATCTGAGACGCGACGGTTCCGTGAGGTCTGTGCGACTCACGGCCGGGTGCGCCCTCGCCGTCCTGCTGCTCTCCGGGTGCTCCGGAGCGGCGGCAGGCGGCGAGGCCGCGTCCGGCCGGTTCGACTCACCCTTCGCCCTCCCGCTCGAGAGTCGTTTCGTCGACCTCGCGCTCTACGGTGCTGCGGTCGACGCATTCATGGCTGAATGCATGGCGGAGTCCGGGCTGGAATACACGGTGGGGACATGGGACGTGAATCAGCCCGCGGTGCACGCGTTCAGCGCTCTGGGATATCCGAACCTCGAGCGGGACGTTGTCGAAGAATTCGGCTATCGGGCGCCGAGGGACCCGCGTTTGATCGAGCCGCCGGCTGATCTTTCCGGGAGCATTCCACCCGGTGAGGAAGAGAGATACGCGAAAGCACAGCAGGCGTGCACGGAGGAGTCCCGCGGGCCCGTGCCGGACATCGCGTCCCCCGCCAACGTGCTGCTGCAGCTCAACGCCAAGAGTCAGGACATGGCCCTGGAGGACCAGCGCATCCGCATCACGACGAGCGTCGAGCGGTGGCGTGAGTGCGTCGTGAAGGCGGATCCGCCGGTCGGCGACGCGGGCGGCACGCCCCTCGACTTTCGGGTCTCGGTGCTGAAGACCGTGGACGCCCGTGAGGGCTGGGCGGGAACCGGTGACTCCCACATGCGGCCGGCGCCCGTCGACGAGGTCGAGGCGGCGAGGATCGACGTGGGGTGCAGGCAGCAGTCAGGTTATGACAAGGCGTTCTTCTCGGCCGTCGGTGAGGCGCAGGAACGCCTCGTCACCGAGCATGGAGAAGTACTCGAAGGGGTGGAGGACTCGATGAACGAGATCCAGCTGGCGATTGACCACTACGTGCTCGAGGGGCAGAAGTGAGGGCGGGCGCGCGCGGTCGTGCCGCGGCCCGGTCGGGCCTCGTCGGGACCCTGGGGCTCGTGCTGCTGCTGAGCGCCTGCTCCTCGACCTCGGACGGGGTCGCCTCGTTGGAGGAAGAGGGCGGCGGCGCCGTGCGCGGGGGGTACGCCGACGAGAAGACGGCGGACTACGCGGACTGCCTGACGGACGTCGGGTTGAGCGTGCACGCCGAGACCGAGGGCTCGTTCAAGGGGTTCCTCGTGATCGAGGGAGCCCAGATCCTCGGAGACACGGACACCTCGCCGATCGGAGTCGACGGGGAGGACCGGGACGCGGACATCAAGAAGTGCCGTGCCGAGTTCTCCGGCGCCAAGGACCTGCTCGACGCGTCCACCACGGTCGACCTCCCCGTCGAGGACACGCTCGTCGACGACGACGTGGCCGCGGCGAGCCGGGCGTGGGCACAGTGTGCCCGCGACGCCGGGTTCGCGATGATCGCCGACCCCGTCGTGGACATGGTGGTCATCCCCGAGGGGCTCACGGTCGAGCAGGCGCAGCAGCTCGGCAGCGCGTGCTCGAAGCCGATCGCCGACGCGGGCGACCCCACGCCCCACTTCGACTACCAGGCCGCCGTGAAGGTCGAGGGCGGCGGGCTGGACATCGCACCGTACATGAAGGCGATCGAGGGACCGATCTACGCGAACGTCACGAGTGGGGGACCTCCGAGCGGGGGAGCGCCGTCCGACGGCGGCACGGAGGCCCCGTGAAGCGGATCGCCAAGCTCGTCATCGCCTTCAGCACGCTCGGCGTGATCGGCGCGGCGACGCTCGGCGGGACGTGGCTCGCCGGGGCGGACGAGGACGAGAAGAAGGCGTCGACCGAGGTGCGCACCGCCGTCGTCGAACGCGGTGCGCTCTCGGCGGGCATGCGGCTGACGGGGAACCTGACCCGCGGGGCGGTCACGCAGCTGTCCGGCTCCGGGGAGGGCGTCCTCACGGCCCTCCCCGCGGCCGGGGCGGAGATCGCGGCCGGGCAGGTGCTCTACGAGGTGGACGGGAGGCCGGTCTTCCTCCTGACCGGGACGACCCCCCTGTGGCGGGCGCTCAAGCTCGGGGACGCCGGCCCGGACGTGCTCATCCTCAAGTCCTCGCTCGCGGCCCTCGGCCACGACGTCGGCGATGCCTCCTCCGACGTCTACGACACCAAGACCTCGGACGCCGTCGCGGCCCTCTACCGTGCCGCCGGCAAGACGCCACCCTCGGAGACGAGCGAGGGCAAGAAGTCCGTCGATGACGCGCAGGCCGGACTGGTCGCCGCCAACCAGGGGGTCGTGACCGCGAAGAAGGCGCTCTTCGCCGGGGACGTCCGGCCTGATGCGCTCACCATCGCCCAGGCGGACGCCGCTGTGGCAGACGCCGCGACGGCGCTCGACGAGGCGGCCGCGAGCGGCGCGAGCACCACGCTCCCGCAGGCGCAGCTCGATGCCGCGAAGAAGGCGCGCAAGGCACTCGACGCGCCGCCCGACCTGACCGGGCAGAAGCAAGCCGTCAAGGACGCCGAGCAGCAGGTCGTGGCAGCGAAGAACACGCTCGCGGTCGCTCGTGCGCAGTCGGTGGGGCCTGGCCAGGTGACCGTGCTGAGCTCTCCCTCCATCCGGGTCGAGAAGGTCGCGGGCCGCCTCGGAGGGGCGGCCAACGCCGAGATCGCGCAGTGGACGGGCATGACGACCTTCGTCGAGGCGCCCGTGACGGCGTCCCAGCAGGCCGCGCTCTCGATCGGCGGCGTCGTCCAGGTCCGTGTCCCCTCCGGAGACGTCCTCGAGGGGACCATCGCGGCCGTAGGCTCGGCGCCCGGTGCCTCGGCGGACGCCGACGCCGGTGACGGCGAGGAGGGCGACGGCGGTGGAGGCGCAGCGGGGACGGGCGGGGACGGCGCAGGGGGCAAGACGGTCCTGCGGGTGGACATCGCCGACCAGGCGGCAGCTGCCCCGCTCGCGGGGTCCGCGGTCACGATCGAGGTGTCGACCGACGTCGCGGAGGACGCGCTCATCGTCCCGGTGACCGCGTTGCTCGCGCTCGCCGAAGGGGGCTACGCCGTCGAGCGCGTGACGAAAGGCGATCGTGTGGAGCTCGTCGCCGTGGAGCTCGGGCTCATCGCGGAGGCACGGGTCCAGGTCTCCTCGGACGCGCTCGAGGCGGGCGACCGGGTGCAGATCCCGTGACGACGGACGGCGCCCCGGCCATCGCGATCCGTGACGTCACCAAGGAGTTCCCCACAGGGGGCGGAACCTTGCGTGTGCTCCACGGGATCGACCTCGAGATCGGCCCGTCCGAGCACGTCGCGGTCGTCGGGCCGTCGGGGTCCGGGAAGTCGACGCTCCTGTCCATCATGGGCACCCTCGAGAGCCCGACCACGGGAGACGTCGTCGTGGGCGGTCGATCGACCGCGACGATGACAGACGGCGACAAGGCGGCCCTGCGGTCGCGGGCCTTCGGGTTCGTCTTCCAGCAGTTCCACCTCATCGGACACGTGAACGCCACCCGGAACGTCGAGCTGGGCCTGCTGTACGCCGGGTTCGCGCCCAAGGAACGTCACGAACGAGCACGGCACGCCCTCGATCGCGTGGGGCTCGGCTCCCGCACCGACCACCGACCGGGGCAGCTCTCGGGCGGTGAGCAGCAGCGTGTGGCCGTGGCCCGAGCACTCGCGCACGACCCACAGGTGGTGTTCGCCGACGAGCCGACCGGCGCCCTTGACCAGGCGACGGGGGCGTCCGTCATGGAGCTCCTGCGGGGCCTCAGCGGGACGGCGCTCGTCGTCATCACGCACGACGAGACGATCGCCGCGTCGTTGCCCCGGCTCGTCCGCGTGCGCGACGGGCGGATCGAGCAGGACGTCCGCCAGGGGACGCTCGCATGACGACGCGCCTGTCCTTCGCCGACATGGTCGGCACAGCGACGCTCGGCCCGAGGTCGCGTCCCCTGCGAGCCCTCCTGTCGATCCTCGGGATCGGGATCGGGATCGCCACGCTCGTCGCGGTCATGGGAATCGCCGGAACCAACCAGGCGCACACGCGGGCACAGCTCGAGGCCCTCGGGTCCAACGTGCTCGAGGTCGCGCCCGGCGACGGCCCGGACGGGGTCGTCCCGCTCCCCGACACCGCCTCGGAGATGATCCGCCGGATCGGACCCGTCGAGGGCGCCGCAGCGACCCGGGACCTCAAAGGCCTGCACGCGTACCGTACGGACCTCGTCCCCGGGACCATGGGCAACGGGCTCACGGTCGCGGCCGTCGAGCCGGAGCTCGCGGTCACGATGGACCTGACTGTTGCCGACGGCAGGTGGTTCGACGAGTCGACCTCGGCGCTGCCGGCCGTCGTCCTCGGGTCCTCGACCGCCCGACTGCTCGGGGTGTCCAGCATCGGGCAGCGGGTCTGGATCGGCGACGCCTGGTACGGGGTGCTGGGGATCCTCTCGCCCTCGCAGCTCGCGCCCCAGCTCGACACGAAGGCCCTGATCGGTGACCGGTGGGCCCTGGCCAACGTCGACGAGGCGGCGATCACCACGATCTACGTCCGCACGCGCAGCGGTGAGGCGACCACGGTCCGACCCGTGATCCCCGCCACGGCGAACCCCGCCGCACCGTTCGCCGTGAAGGTGGGGGCGCCGTCCCGGCTGGAGAAGGCGCAGACCGCTGTCGACGGCTCGTATCGGGCGCTCGCGCTCGGGCTCGCGACCATCGCGCTCCTGGTCGGCGCGATCGGCATCGTGAACACGATGGTCATCGCCGTGCTCGAGCGGCGCGGAGAGATCGGCCTGCGCCGCGCCGTCGGCGCCCGGTCCGGGCAGGTGCGGCTCCAGTTCGTCGTCGAGGCGGCGCTGCTCGGGTTGGTCGGCGGTGTGGCGGGGTCGGTGATCGGTGTGCTCGTGACGCTCGGCTACGGGATCGCCACCGGCATGTCGCCGAAGGTCGACCTGTGGGCGGGCGTGGTGGGGATCGTCCTGGCGGTGCTCGTCGGTGCAGCAGCCGGCGCCTACCCGGCGTCGCGTGCGGCCAAGCTCTCGCCGACGCAGGCCCTGCGCGGCGCGTGACGACGGTTGTCGGCCCGCTCTGGCACCCGCCACGTCAGTGCAGCGGCGGTGCGACCTTCTCCGCCGCGAGCACCCTCGGGCCCTTGGCCGTGTCCGCGACGTGCGCGACCAGCATCTCGCCCGGCTCCAGGAACGGGTCCCTGCTCGGCAGCGCGTTCGCGACCGGTCGTCGCGAGTGCTGGCCCAGGACGTCGAGCACCGTGGGCAGCACGGGCCGGTGGGTGCACAGCACGGTCGACCGCTCGGACTCGAGGAGCTCGCGCACCGTGCGTGCGACGCGCGACGGCGACCGCTCGTGCTGGGCCTCGGACAGGTGGTCGATCGAGATCCGGTCCAGGCGCGCGGCCTCGGCGTACGGAGAGATGGTCTGCTCGCAGCGGTTCCACCGGCTCGTGACCACGGCATTGACGCCGTACGCCGCGAGCACGGGCACCAGGGCGGCCGACTGCGCGTGCCCCGCGGGCGTGAGGGGCCGGTCCTCCTCGGCGCCGTGCCACGCCGCGCGGGTCACGGCCTTGCCGTGGCGGGCGATCACGACCACGCGGGTCGCGAGCCGGTCCTGGGCGAACTCCTCGGCCAGCGCCGCGAGCGGCCCGCGGTCCGCCTTGCGGGTCACGCGCCGGGCCGCGTCCTCGACGCCGAGCCACACGGAGTCGTCGATCTCGTCGACGGACACCGGGGGCACGGGCGCACGCGCGGCGAGGGGGCCCGCGTCGCGGACCCGCTTGGCCTGCCGCGCGGCCCAGTAGTGCACGCGCTTCACACGGCCCTCGGGCGTGAGGTACTGGAGCCCCGGCAGCGGTACGCCGAGGACGACGGGCCTGCCCGTCTCTTCCGCGACCTCGCGCACCGCGGCCGTCTGGAAGGCCTCGCCCGGGTCGAGCTTGCCCTTGGGCCACGACCAGTCGTCGTAGCGCGGCCGGTGCACCAGCTTGACCTGGAGCTCACCGTCGCGCACCCGCCACACGAGCCCGCCCGCGGACTCGATCACGGGGGCGTGGGGGACGTGCGTGGGGCCGAGCATGTCCACGAGCGGGGCGAACGAGGACGAGCTCATCGACCCATGCCCAGCCGCCGGCGTTGTCGGGTGATCAGGGTCGACTGGATGTCCATGAGCGGACCGTCGGGGCCGACCGCGTGCCGCTCCCACGACCCGTCGCTCTGCAGGTGCCACGAGGCCGTGCCGTCGTCCATCGAGACGTCGATGAGGTCGATCAGGTCCGAGACCTGCTGGGGGTCCACGAGCCGCACCAGGGTCTCGACGCGGCGGTCGAGGTTGCGGTGCATCAGGTCGGCCGACCCGATGAAGACCTCGGGCCCGGACTCGGGGCCGTCAGCGATCGCGGGCCCGCCCGAGTTGGCGAACGCGAAGATCCGCGAGTGCTCCAGGAACCGGCCCAGGATGGACCGGACCCGGATGTTCTCGCTCAGTCCGGGGACCCCGGGGCGGATCGCGCAGATCCCGCGCACCACGAGGTCGACCTTCACACCGGCCTGCGAGGCCCGGTACAGGGCGTCGATGATGGTCTCGTCGACGACCGAGTTGACCTTGAACTTGACCCACGCGTCGCGCCCCTCGCGAGCCGCGACGGCTTCGCGCTCGATCCGCTCGACGAGCCCCGAGCGCACCGAGCGGGGCGCGACGAGGAGCCGGTGGAACCGGGACTGGGGTGCGTAGCCGGAGAGCTGGTTGAACAGCCGCGTGAGGTCCTGGCCGACCTCGGGGTCCGCGGTGAGCAGCCCGAGGTCCGTGTACAGGCGTGCGGTCTTGGGGTTGTAGTTGCCCGTGCCGACGTGGCAGTAGCGCACGAGGCCCTCGGGCTCCTGGCGGACCACGAGCGAGAGCTTGCAGTGGGTCTTGAGCCCGACGATCCCGTACACGACGTGCACGCCCGCCTGCTCGAGCTTGCGGGCCCAGGAGATGTTGGCCTGCTCGTCGAAGCGGGCCTTGATCTCGACGAGCGCGAGGACCTGCTTGCCGGCCTCGGCCGCGTCGATCAGGGCGTCGACGATGGGCGAGTCGCCCGACGTCCGGTACAGCGTCTGCTTGATCGCGAGCACGTTCGGGTCGGCCGCGGCCTGCTGCAGGAACGTCTGGACCGACGTCGAGAACGAGTCGTACGGGTGGTGCAGCAGGATGTCGCGGTCGCGGATCGCGGCGAACACGTCGGTCGGGCTCGCGCTCTCGACCTCCGCGAGGAAGCGGTGCGTCGTCGGCACGAAGCGCGGGTAGTGCAGGTCCGCGCGGTCGAGGTCCGCGATGAGGTTGAGCCCCGTGAGGTCGAGCGGCGCGGTGAGCTTGAAGACCTCGTCGTCGGCGACGTCGAGCTCTCGCACGAGGAGCTGACGGATGCGAGGGCTGATCCCGTCGGCGATCTCGAGGCGCACGGGCGGGCCGAACCGGCGGCGCAGCAGCTCCTTCTCCATGGCCTGGAGCAGGTTCTCGGCGTCGTCCTCCTCGACCTCGACGTCCTCGTTGCGCGTCACGCGGAACGTGTGGTGCTCGCGCACCTCCATGCCGGGGAACAGGTGGTCGAGGTGCTGCGAGATGACGTCCTCGAGCGGCACGAACGACGTGGGGCCCTTGTCCGGGTCGGCGGCCTGCGAGCTGGGTGCGGACGGGCGCCCGCGCGAGTCGACCGCGATGAAGCGCGGCAGCAGCGGCGGCACCTTGACGCGCGCGAAGTGCTCCTTGCCCGTCGTCGGGTTGACCACGACGACCGCGAGGTTGAGCGAGAGCCCCGAGATGTACGGGAAGGGGTGCGCGGGGTCCACCGCGAGCGGCGTGAGGACGGGAAAGATCTGCTTGCGGAAGAACTTGTGCAGGCGCTCCTGCTCGCGCGTGTCGAGCTCTTCCCAGCGCAGCAGCGAGATGCCCTCGGTCGCGAGCGCGGGCTGCACCTGGTCGGAGAACACCGCGGCGTGGCGGGACATGAGCTCGTGCGCGCGCTCGCTGATCGCGTCGAGGACCTGGCGCGGGGTCAGCCCGGACGCGGCCGTGACCGCGAGGCCCGTCGCGATGCGTCGCTTGAGGCCTGCGACGCGGACCATGAAGAACTCGTCGAGGTTCGACGCGAAGATCGCGAGGTACCGCACGCGTTCCAGCAGCGGCTGCGACTCGTCCTCCGCGAGCTCGAGCACGCGCTGGTTGAACGAGAGCCAGCTCAGCTCGCGATCGGCGAAGCGGTCGGCAGGCAGGGGCGCGGCGTCGAGCACCTCCACGTCGATCGTGCCCGTGACCGGTTCCTCCTCGGCGATGTGCTCGGCGATGTGCGCCGCGAGCTCGGGGTCGAGGACGGCTCGCGGGCTGGACGCCCGGACGGCTTCCGGCTGCTGGTCCGGGCGCGCGGGGGTGCGGACGCCGGGACGGACGGTGGAGTCGGTCATGACTTCATGGTGGCATCACTCGGTGAACTTTGGGTGACGGGATTCACTGCCGGCGGGCCGTACTGGACGTCGACCGTGTCCTTGCCGAACCCCGCCCCGAGGTAGGTCCTCGTCGCGGCGGCGTTGTCGCCGTCGACGTAGAGGACGGCGCGGTCGAGCCCGCGCGCGGCGAGGTGCGCGAGCCCCACGGCGGTCAGCACCTTCCCGAGCCCCTGGCCCTGGGCGTCGGGGTCGACGCCGACGACGTAGATCTCGCCCTCGCGCACGTCTCCGGTCTGGTCGGTGGGCACCTTGGTCCACAGCGAACCGGCGAGCGAGCCGTCCGCGCGCTCGAGGAGGAAGAAGCCCTCGGGGTCGAACCAGTCCTCGGCGACGCGGGCGTCGAGGTCGGCCTGGTCGAGGCGGCCCTGCTCGGGGTGGTGCGCGAAGGCGCGCGCGTTGACGCGGAGCCACGCTGCGTCGTCGGGACCGGGGCGGAACGTGCGCAGGCTCAGGCCCGCGGGCACCTCGGGGCGCTCCCACGTCCCGGACCGCAGGTCGAGCCCCATCTTCCACAGCTCGCGCACGACGACGAGCCCCGCGTCGGCTGCGAACGCCCGCGCGGCGGGGAGGTCGCCGTGCGCCCACACGTGCAGGACGCCGCCGTGCTGGCCCGGCTCGCCCGAGCGCGCGGGCAGGGTCGCGTCGCGCTGCGCGGTGCGCAGCAGCATGCGCCCGGTCCGACGGCGGCGCGCGGCCGGGTGCACCACGAGCTCGGCGCTCGCGACGTCGCCGCCGCGGTCGACCTGGGCGTATCCGGTGACCGTTCCCTCGTCGTCGTACGCGACGACGTGCGTGAGGTCCTCGTCGTCGACGCCCAGGCGCAGGAGGGGCTGCTCGGAGAGGGGGGCGACGCCGTCGGACTGCTGGGCGGCCGCGGCCAGGGCGCGGACCTCGTCCGCGGTGGCCGGGTCGAGCGGGCCGATCTCGAGGGGGGAGCGCATGGCTCCATCCCATCACGTCGGGCGCGCGGTCACCGAGTCGTCGGCGGGTCGTCGAGCGTCCGGTTCAGGGCTGCGCCAGGTGCTCGGAGAGGAACATCAACCCGTACGGCAGGCCCACGTGGACCATGGCCCACGTGTGCCCCTGGCCCTTCTCCTCGCGCAGCTCGACGGTCTGGCCGCGTTCGGTGAGCACCGCGGCGAGCCGGCGGTTGGCCTCGCGGTCCTTGCGGGGCGACTCGGTGCCGCCGTCGAGGAACACCGCGACGGGCTCGGGGAAGTCCATGGTGGGGAGGTAGTGGCTGGGGGAGTTGGCGTCGAACTCCTGCCGCGTCGCGAGCATCTTGCGGCCGCCGTCACCCGGGTCGCCGTACGGTTCGAGCGCCATGATCGCGCCGAACGTGTCGAGGTGTCGCAGTCCCAGGTTGAGCGCGCAGAAACCGCCCGAGGACATCCCGCCGATCGCGCGGTGCGCGCGGTCGGGCACGGTCGGGAAGTTCTCGTCGACCCAGGGGATCACCACGTCCGTCACGTACGTCTCGACCTGGGCGCCGCCCGTGGTCGAGTCGAGGCACTCGGTGTCCCGCGCCGAGGGGCCCTGCCCGTTGACGTCGACCGCGACGAGGATCATGGGCTCGACCAGGCGGGCCTCCAGCAGCGTGTCCATGACGTTCGCGCTGTCGGCCGCGGCGAACCAGTCGCTCGGCTGCCCCGGGCTGCCGTGGAAGAGGTAGACGACGGGGTAGCGCGTGGCCGCCGCAGGGTCGAAGCCGGGCGGCGTGTAGACCCAGGTCGTGCCGTCGGCCATGCGCAGGTCGGGGGCCGTGACAGGGGTCGAGGTCACCGACCCCGCCTTCGACGAACCGGCGCGCTCCGACGGCTCGTCCCGGTGGCTGGGCGGCGGGTCGACGAGCCCCCACCCGGCCATCGTGGTCCGGAAGGCCGCGACGTTGGGCACGTAGCCCGCGTACGCGTTGACCGCGGCCGTGACCGCCAGGATCACGAGGAGCCCCGACGCGACGGTCCCCACCCAGGTGCGCCACGCGCCGCGCCCGCGCCCGCGAGCGCCGCCGTCGGCGCCGCCGTCCGCGCCGTCGCCGGGGTCCGCGCGGCGCGCCGCAGCGCGCCGCCGCCGGTCCCACGCGACGAGGACCGCGACCAGGACCGCCGCAGCCGCGAGCAGCCCGACCGTCCACCACGACGACACCCAGTCGCTGCGTCCCGCGAGCTCGCGCAGCACCGCGGGGGGCAGGGTCGTGCCGGTCTCGGGCTCGGGGAGCGGCACGGACGAGGACAGCAGCGAGGCGCCCGGCAGGGGCGCGCCGGGAAGGACGTCGAACGGGGTCACCCCTCCAGGGTGCCCGCTGCGCACAGGTCGCACCGGGCGGACACCCAGGCGGCCGCCAAGGTCCACCGGACGTTCACGGGCCGTCCCCGCGGTGCGCGCGCATGCCCGGCCCGCTGTGCGGCGCGTCACGGGCGGTCCCGGATGAGTCCCGGCGCGCGCGGGGTTGGAACGGGAGTGAGCACCTCGTCCGCCCAGGCACAGCCCTTCGACGTCGACGTCCTCGTGGTGGGCGCCGGACAGGCCGGCCTCTCGGCCGCGTTCCACCTGCGGCGGCGGGGCTTCGTCCCGCTCGGGCGTGACGGCCGTCCGTCGAGCGCACCCGACGACGGTGCGGCCGCGGGAGCCCCGCGCACCTTCGTGGTGCTCGACTCCTCGCCCGCCCCGGGGGGTGCGTGGCAGTTCCGCTGGCCGTCGCTCACGATGGCGCAGACGCACGCGGTGCACGACCTGCCCGGCCTGGCCCTCGACGCGGGCGACCCGCAGGAGAGCGCGAGCACCGCCGTCGGGCGGTACTTCGGCGCGTACGAGCAGGTCAACGACCTGCGGGTGCTGCGGCCCGTCGCGGTGCGCGAGGTGCGCGACGACGCGTCGGGGGCGCTGCTCGTCGAGGCGACCACGCCCGACGGGCCCGTGGCCTGGCGCGCCCGGACGCTCGTCAACGCGACCGGGACGTGGACCAAGCCGTTCTGGCCCTGGTACCCGGGCCGTGAGACGTTCGCGGGCACGCAGCTCCACACGCACGACTTCGGTGCCGCCGAGGACTTCGCGGGCAAGCGCGTGGTCGTCGTGGGCGGCGGCGCGTCCGCGACCCAGTTCCTGCTCCAGATCGCTCCCCACGCGTCCTCGACCACGTGGGTCACGCGCCGCGAGCCCGTGTGGGTCGGTGGCCCGTTCGACGAGAACCGGGGGCGCGACGCCGTGGCCCTCGTCGACGAGCGGACGCGCGCGGGTCTCGCGCCGGAGAGCGTCGTGTCGGTCACGGGCCTGCCGCTCACGCCCGCGTACGAGGCGGGCATCGCGTCGGGCGTCCTGCGGCGCCTGCCGATGTTCTCCCGCGTCGTGCCCGACGGCGTCGCGTGGGACCCCGGCGTCCGTCCCGACGGCGTGACGCACCAGGGCGCGGACGTGATCCTGTGGGCCACGGGCTTCCGCGCCGCGCTCGACCACCTCGGGCCGCTGGGGCTGCGCGGCCCCGGGGGCGGGATCGTGATGGACGGGCCGACCGTGGTCGCCGACCGCCGCGTCCAGCTCGTCGGGTACGGGCCGAGCGCGTCGACCATCGGGGCGAACCGGGCCGGGCGGGAGGCGGTGCGGGCCGTGCTGCGGGTCCTCGACACGGAGATGTCGGTACCAGCGAGGGACCCAGGTCACGCTCGCACTGACAGCTCGGTGGTGGCGCCCGCCACTAGGCTGCCGAGGTGACCCCCGAACCCCTGCCCGAGCCTGCCGACCCGACCGTCGACCAGCCCGTCGACCGCGTCCAGCGGCGGACCGTCTCCGTCCTCGCCGCAAGCCAGGTCTTCGGTGGGATCGGGGTCGCGACCGGTATCTCGGTGAGCTCGCTCATCGCGTCCGAGCTCTCGGGCTCCGACGCCGTCGCGGGCCTCGCCCAGACCACGGCCGTCGTCGGCGCTGCGATCGTCGCCCTGCCGCTCTCACGCCTCGCCGAACGCCACGGCCGACGCCGGTCGCTCACCACCGGGTACGTCGTCGCGTTCCTGGGAGCGCTCCTTGCGGCGACCGCGACCCTCCTCCAGACCTGGCCCCTCCTGCTCGCCGGGATGCTCCTGTTCGGGGCAGGGTCCGCGACCGGCCTCGCGTCCCGCTTCACCGCGACCGACCTCGCCCGCCCCGAACGCCGCGCCACCGACCTCTCGGTCGTGATCTGGGCGACGACCATCGGGTCGGTCCTCGGACCGAACCTCGCCGGAGCGACCGAGAAGCTCGGCCTCCTGCCCGGCCCGGCCGGGGAGCACGGTGCGCACGGCACGTCCGCCGCACCGCTGCTCGTCGCCTCCCTCGCGTTCGCCGCGGCCGCAGCCTCCGTCTGGCTGCTCCTGCGCCCCGACCCGCTCCACGTGGCCGCGGCCCGTGCGGTGGCGGGCACGAGCCGGACCGCCGCCCGCGCACCCGCCGACGCGGCGCCGTCGGGCCTCGTGGACGTGCCGAGCCCCACCGGCACCCCGGCGCCGCCGCGCCCGGGCTTCCGCGCCGGGCTCGCCGCCGGGTGGGCCGTGATCCGCGCGTCCGCCGCCGCGCAGCTCGCGCTCGCGGCGATCGTCGTGAGCCACCTCGTGATGGTCGGGCTCATGTCCATGACGCCCGTGCACATGGGGCACGGCGGAGCGAGCCTGCAGATCATCGGGATCGTCATCAGCGCGCACATCGCGGGCATGTACGTGCTCAGCCCCGTGATCGGGTGGGCCGCGGACAAGGTCGGCCACTCCCGCGTGCTCGTGGTGGGCGGCGCGATCCTGCTCGCCTCGGCCGTGATCGTCGCCGGGGCGCCGAGCGACGACTCGGCGCGGCTGACCGTCGGGCTCGTGCTGCTCGGCGTGGGCTGGTCGTGCGGGCTCGTGGCCGGGTCGGCGCTGCTCATCGACGCGACGCCCGCGACCGACCGGACCCAGGTCCAGGGACTGTCCGACTTCGCGATGAACCTCGGCGGAGCAGTCGGCGGGGTGCTCGCCGGGATCGTCATCGCGGTCTCGTCCTACGCCGCGCTGTCCTGGGGCGCCGCAGCGCTGCTCGTCGCCTACCTCGTGCTGGTCGCGGGCAGCCTCCTGAGGAAGGATGGGCCGCGATCCCCCGGACACCGGCCGACCCGAGCGTGAAGGAAGCACCCACCCCGTGACAGCATCCGCCCTGCCCGAGACGCGCACCGCGCTCGACGTCCTGACGACCGTCTTCGGGTACGACCGCTTCCGGGGCGACCAGGCGGAGATCATCGACACCGTCCTGCGCGGGCAGGACGCGCTCGTCCTCATGCCCACAGGTGGGGGCAAGTCGCTGTGCTACCAGATCCCCGCGCTCCTGCGGCCAGGGACAGGCGTGGTCGTCTCGCCCCTCATCGCCCTCATGCAGGACCAGGTGGACGCGCTGTCCGCCCTCGGGGGACGCGCCGGGTTCCTCAACTCGACCCAGTCGCTGCCCGAGCGCCGCGCGGTCGAGGAGGCCTTCCTCGCCGGAGAGCTCGACCTGCTGTACCTGGCCCCCGAACGCCTCGGGGTGCCCGAGACCGTGCGTCTCCTGCAGGCGGGGAAGGTGTCCCTGTTCGCGATCGACGAGGCCCACTGCGTCTCGGCCTGGGGCCACGACTTCCGACCCGACTACCTGCGGCTGACGGTGCTCGCCGAGACGTGGCCCGACGTCCCGAGGATCGCGCTCACCGCGACCGCGACCCGGCAGACGGCCGACGAGATCGTCCGACGGCTCGAGCTGCACGACGCGCGCACCTTCGTCTCGAGCTTCGACCGCCCCAACATCACCTACCGCATCGCGCCCAAGGACTCCCCGCGCACCCAGCTCGTCGACCTGATCCGGGCCGAGCACGCCGGGGACGCGGGCATCGTCTACTGCCTCTCGCGCGCCTCGGTCGAGACCACCGCCGAGCACCTGAACGCGCACGGGATCCCGGCGCTGCCCTACCACGCGGGCATGCCCGCCACCCTGCGCGCAGCCAACCAGTCGAGGTTCCTGCGCGAGGACGGCATCGTCATGGTCGCGACCATCGCGTTCGGCATGGGCATCGACAAGCCCGACGTGCGGTTCGTCGCGCACCTCGACCTGCCCAAGTCGGTCGAGGGCTACTACCAGGAGACGGGCCGCGCCGGACGAGACGGCCTGCCCTCGACCGCGTGGCTCGCGTACGGGCTCCAGGACGTCGTCCAGCAGCGGCGCATGATCGACACGTCCGACGGCGACGCGGCGCACAAGCGTCGGATGGGCGCGAACCTCGACGCGATGCTCGCCCTGTGCGAGACCGTCACGTGCCGCAGGGTCCAGCTCCTCGCGTACTTCGGCCAGGACGGGCCCGCGTGCGGGAACTGCGACACGTGCCTCACCCCACCCGAGTCGTGGGACGGGACCGTCGCCGCGCAGAAGGTCCTGTCGACCGTCCTGCGCCTGGAACGTCAGGGGCAGCGCTACGGCGCCGGGCACGTCGTCGACATCCTCACCGGGAAGTCGACGCCGCGGGTCACCTCGCTCGGGCACGACCAGCTGCCCGTCTTCGGGGTCGGCGCGGACCTCAGCGCCACCGAGTGGCGCACGGTCGTCCGGCAGATCCTCGCGCAGGGCCTGCTCGGCGTCGACAGCGAGGGCTACGGGACCCTGAGCCTGACCGAGGCCGCGGACCCGGTGCTCGGAGGCGCGCAGGAGGTCCGGCTGCGCCGGGACGTGCGGACCAAGGCCTCGCGCACCCGCAAGCCCGCGGCCGCTGCCGCCGACGCGGAGCTGACCCCCGACGCCGCGGCGCGCATGGAGAAGCTGCGCGCCTGGCGGAGCGCGACCGCGAAGGAGAGCGGGGTACCGGCCTACGTCGTCTTCCACGACGCGACCCTGCGGGCGCTCGCGCAGCGCCACCCCGCCTCGATCGACGACCTGTCCGACGTCAGCGGGATCGGCGCCGCCAAGCGCGAGCGGTACGGCGCCGCGATCCTGGAGGTCCTCGCGGAGGGGTAGCGCGAGTCCGGTGTGCGGCGTCCGGGCGTGTGCCGTCAGCGTCCGCCGAGCAGCTTGTAGAAGATCGTCGTCGACACGAGCGCGCCCCCCGCGACCTTCGCGAACCCGGGGACGGCGCCGACCTCTGTCCACCCCCAGCGCCGGTACAGGGACTCGGCCAGGCTGCCCGTCTCGGTGTCGAGCGTCAGCAGCGTGAGCCCCTCGGCGCGTGCGAAGCGTTCGATCGTCGCCATGAGCCCCGGTGCGAACCTGTGACCGCGCGCCTGACGGTGGACCAGGAGCTTGACGACCTCGGCGCGGTGCGTGCCGTTGGCCTTCGAGGTCAGGGCGAGCGAGGCGGTCGCGACGATCCTCCCCGACTCGTCACGACCGACCCACGTGCGGTGGTCAGGGTCTGCGAGGAACGCGGACCACCAGGCCGTCGCAGCCTCCTTGGTCGGTGCCTCGACCCAGCCGACGCTCGCGCCGCCCTGGACGCAGTCGACCAGCACGTCGGCGAGGTGCGACAGGTCGGCCGTCCTGGCGGCGAGGCTGTCGAGCAGCGAGAGCCCGGCCGGGGCGCTCGCCGGCCCCGGGCGGCCCGGGGCGGAGCGGCCGTCCTGGCCGGGCCTGCCGGATCCCCCCGGACGGCCCGACCGGACCGTAGCCCCGCCGTGGCGGGACGGGGAGGTGAGCGCGCCGCCACCGGGCGCGGGGAAGGTGAGGGGTTCGATGCGCATGGCCGTCACCGTAGCCACGGTGCGTTTCGACCCCGTGAACGGCAGGGGAGGCTCGTGTGACAGAACCCGCACCCGGACGGGTCAGAGCGAGCGCGGCCCCTGGACCTCGCTGGTCGCGGCGACCCGGCCGGGGCGCGTCGCCGCGCGCCGCCCGCTCCCACCGGGGAGACTGGTCCCGTGCTCCTCAGCCTGCTCGCCGCCGTCGCCGCCGCGATCGGCTACGGCGTCAGCACCGTCATGCAGGCCGTCGCGGCCCGCCGCGCGCAGGGGCTCGCCGTGGTGCGGCAGCCGCTCGTGATCCTCGCGTTCACGGTCGACCTCGTCGCGTGGCTGTTCTCGCTCGTCGCGCTCGACCACCTGCCGCTGTTCGTGGTCCAGGCCGTGCTCGCGAGCTCGCTCGTCGTCACGGTGCTGCTCGCCAGGATGTTCTTGTCCGTGCCCATGCGGCGGATCGACGTCGCGGCCATGACGGCCATTGTGGCAGCGCTCGTGGTGCTCGGGATCGCGGGCGGTGAGCAGCCCGCACCTGTCCCGCCGGACTGGTTCACGCCCGTGCTCATCGGGGTGGCCGTGGGGCTCGCGGTCCTGGCGCTGGTGTTCTACAAGGCCGGGACCCCTGTGCTGCTCGCGCTGATCGGGGCGCTCGGGTACTCGGGGGCGGCCGTCGCAGCCCGAGGCGCGCACGCCTCGGGGGACATCTGGGACACGATCTTCCAGCCGCTCGCGATCGCGATCGTCGTGTTCGGGGTCGTGGGTGCGCTCGCCTACCTGCGCTCGCTCGAGCACGGCAAGGTCGGGACGAACGCCGCGATCCTGTCGGTCGTCGAGGTCGTCGTCCCGGGGGCCGTGGGCATCGCCGTCCTGGGTGACACGATCCGCTCGGGCTGGGACCCGGCGGTCGCCGTCGCGGCGCTCGTCGCGCTCGCGGGCTGCGTGGTCCTCGCGACGAGCCCTGCGAACGAGGCGGCCGAGGCGGGGGAGGCGAGCGACGGCGTCGGGCCGTCGAAGGACGCCGCTCCCGAGCCGGCGTAGGGCGCCCCCCCGGCAGGCCGGGGAAGCCACGAGGCCCGACGGCGGAGCGCGCCACGTGCGGCGTCCGCACCCGAGGCCTGTCGGGCCTCGGGTGCCGGTCGCCCGGCGCACCGAACAGCTCGGCGCGCCGGGCCCGCCTCAGTCCTCCGAGCCCGCCGGCTTCGCCAGCCCCGACGCGATGAGCGTCATGACGGACGAGTCCGCGAGGGTCGTCGCGTCCCCGACGGTGCGGTTCTCGGCCACGTCGCGCAGCAGGCGGCGCATGATCTTGCCCGAGCGCGTCTTGGGCAGCTCGGGGACCACGAGGATCTTGCGGGGCTTCGCGATGGGCCCGATCTCCTTGGCCACGTGGTTGCGCAGCTCGAGCTCGACGGCCGCGGCCCCCTCCGGGTCAGCCGCGCGGGCCGCGTGCTCGCCGCGCAGGATGACGAACGCGACCACGGCCTGGCCGGTCAGCTCGTCCGTGGCGCCCACGACCGCGGCCTCGGCCACGAGCGGGTTCGACACCAGCGCGGACTCGATCTCCGTGGTCGACAGGCGGTGGCCCGAGACGTTCATGACGTCGTCGACGCGCCCGAGCAGCCAGATGTCGCCGTCCTCGTCCTTCTTGGCGCCGTCACCCGCGAAGTAGATGCCCGGGAAGCGGGACCAGTAGGTGTCCTTGAAGCGCTCGAGGTCGCCCCAGATGCCGCGCAGCATGGACGGCCACGGCTCCGACAGGACGAGGTAGCCGCCTCCTCCGTTCGGCACCGGCTGCGCGTTGTCGTCGACCACGTCCGCGACGATGCCCGGCAGCGGCACCTGGGCCGAGCCCGGCTTGGTCGCGGTCACGCCCGGCAGGGGCGAGATCATGATCGCGCCCGTCTCGGTCTGCCACCACGTGTCGACGATGGGTGCCTTGTCGCCGCCGATGACGCGGCGGTACCACATCCACGCCTCGGGGTTGATGGACTCACCGACCGAGCCCAGGACGCGCAGGCTCGTGAGGTCGAACTTGTTCGGGATCTCCTCGCCCCACTTCATGCACGCGCGGATCGCGGTGGGCGCCGTGTAGAAGATCGAGACCTTGTACTTCTCGATGATCTCCCACCAGCGGCCCTGGTGCGGGGAGTCGGGCGTGCCCTCGTAGATGACCTGCGTCGCGCCGTTGAGCAGCGGACCGTACGTCACGTAGGAGTGGCCCGTGACCCACCCGATGTCCGCGGTGCACCAGTAGACGTCGGTCTCGGCCTTGAGGTCGAACACGTTCTTGTGCGTGTACGACGCCTGCGTCAGGTAGCCGCCCGTCGTGTGCAGGATGCCCTTGGGCTTCCCGGTGGTGCCCGACGTGTAGAGGATGAACAGCGGGTGCTCGGCCTCGACCCACACGGGCGTGTGCTGGACGTCGGCCGCCTCGAGGGCGTCGTGCCACCAGACGTCGCGCCCCTGCGTCCACTCCACGTCCTGCCCGGTGCGTCGCACCACGAGGACGTGCTCGACCGTCGTGGCCTCGGCACCCTCCTTGGGAGCGAGGGCCTCGTCGACCGCGGGCTTGAGCGCCGACGCGGACCCACGGCGGTAGCCGCCGTCCGCGGTGATGACGACCTTGGCCTCGGCGTCCGCGATGCGGCTGCGCAGCGCGTCGGCCGAGAACCCGCCGAACACCACGGAGTGCGGGGCACCGATGCGGGCGCAGGCCAGCATCGCGACGACGGCCTCGACGATCATGGGCAGGTAGATGACGACGCGGTCGCCCGTGGTCACGCCGAGCGCGTTCAGTGCGTTGGCCGCGCGCGAGACCTCGCGCTGCAGGTCCGCGTAGGTGACGGTGCGCGTGTCGCCCGGCTCGCCCTCGAAGTGGATCGCGACGCGGTCGCCGTTGCCCGCCTCGACGTGACGGTCCACCGCGTTGTACGCCGCGTTGAGCGTGCCGTCGGCGAACCAGCGCGCGACGGGCGCGTTCGACCAGTCGAGCGTCTCGGTGAACGGCGTCCGCCACGAGACAAGCTCGGTGGCCTGACGCGCCCAGAACGCGAGACGGTCGGCCTTGGCCTCCTCGTACAGGGCCGGCTGGGCGTTGGCCTGAGCGGCGAACTCAGGGCTGGGCGGGAAGCTGCGCTCCTCGTGGAGAAGGTTCTCCAGACCCGGCGACTCGGGCTGCCCGTCGACCTGGTTCTCCGTGGTGGTCACATTCTCAGGCACTCTTACCTCCGGTGCGCATCGACTCTGGTGCGGGGCTCGTGACGTGAGATCCCCTCCGCCCGCGAGGTGGTGGGAGGGGTGCGAGACACGTCGAGCGACGGGGCCTGTCCTGCCCCGACTGGGCGAGTCTAGACCCCAACGGGTGACCGGCGTCACTGCTTCTCGAAAATGGCGAGGGTGCTGACAAAACGGTGCGCGCCGTCGTCGGGCCGGTTCCTCATGCGACACGGTCGCAACGGTGCCACGATGGCGGGAACCCGAACTACTGACCCAGGTGCGCAGCGCTGCGCACTGCGAAGGGAACGTCGTGGCGCTGTCTCGAGCAGTACGTCCTGTGCTTCCGGTGGTCGCCCTGAGCGGCGTCCTGGCCCTGGTCGCGTGCACCGCGCCGGGAGGGAGCGCTGACGGCACGAGCCCGGGCGGGAGCACCGAGGGCATCGTGCTCGCCGACGGGTACGAGCTCGGGGGGTACAACCCCGTCGCGGGCTTCGGGGCCGCGGGCGAGGCCAAGATGTACGACGGCCTGGTCCGCCTCACCGGGGGCGAGGGCATGCCGGGGTTCGAGCCCGCGCTCGCCGCCGAGCTGCCCACGGCCAACGAGGACGCGACCGTGTGGACCGTGAAGATCCGCCCGGGCGTCACGTTCTCCGACGGCAGCACGTTCGGCCCCGAGGACGTCGTCGCGACGTACGAGGCCATCCTGGACCCCGCGTCCGCGTCCGAGGCACGCTCGTCGTTCGACATGATCGAGGAGGTCGTCCAGGTGGGCGACGACACGGTCGAGCTCCACCTCGCCTACTCGTACGCGCCGCTCCTGACGAAGATGCTCATCGGCATCGTGCCGTCGGAGGCCGTCGCGACCCCCGGCCTCGCGGCCGACTCCGCGCTCAACACCGCGCCGGTCGGGACCGGGCCGTACACGCTCGTCGACCTGTCCCCCGACCGCGCGGTCCTCGAGGCCAACGAGGACTACTGGGACGGTGCGCCCGAGGTCAAGAGGCTCACGCTGCTCTACGTCCCCGACGACAACACGCGCGCGCAGCGCATGGCCTCGGGCGAGATCGACGGCACCAACCTGCCGCCGCTGCTCGCGAACACGTTCGAGGGCAAGGACGGCACGACGGTCACCGCGCACACCTCGGCCGACTGGCGCGGCCTGTCCCTGCCCACCGACAACCCCGTCTCGGGCGACCCCGCGGTCCGCATGGCCCTCAACCTGGCCGCGAACCGGCAGTCGATGATCGACGACGTCCTGGGCGGCCACGGGCGCGTGGCCGCCACCCCCATCCCCGAGGTGTACGGCGACGCGTACGAGCCCGGCGCGGTCTTCGCGTACGACCCGGCGCGGGCCGAGCAGATCCTCACCGAGGCCGGCTGGGTCGTGGGCCCGGACGGGATCCGCGTCAAGGACGGGCAGCGCGCGCAGATCGCGCTCATGTACAACTCGGTCGACACGGTGCGCCGCGACCTGGCGCAGGCCTTCGCGTCCGACGCGCTCGCGGTCGGCGTCGAGGTGAACCTCGAGGCGCTGTCCTGGGACCGGATCGACCCGCGCATCAACACCGACTCGACGCTCCTGGGCGGCGGTGACGAGCCGTTCGACCCCGACACGCAGGCGTACGGCGCCCTGAGCTCGGTGTTCGTCCAGCCCGACGTCGGCAGCATCTACGACAATCCCAGCGACTACCAGGACGCGACGGTCGACGCCGCACTGGAGGTAGGGCGCCGCAGCCTCGACCAGGCCGAGCGCGACGCGGCCTACCGCCAGGTCCAGGACGCGTACATCGACGACCCGGGCTACGTGTACCTCGTGTTCCTCGACCACACGTACGTCTCGAAGGACGCGGGGTGGACGATGTCCGGCCCGGTCCTCGAACCGCACGCGCACGGCGTGACGTGGGGACCGTGGTGGTCGCTGCAGTCCTGGACGAGAGACCGGTGACCACGGTCCAGGCAGGGCGCGGGGAGCGTCCGGCCGAGCCGGCCGAGCCCGACGGCGCCTCCCGCCCCGGGGAGGACGCCGCACCCTCGGTCCGGGACCTGCGCCGCGGGCGCCACCGCGACGTCTGGGCCATGGTGGGGCGCCGCCTGCTGTTCATCCTGCCCGTCACGGCGGCCGTCTCCGCGGGCCTGTTCGCGGCGGCGAAGTACTCGCCGTTCGACCCGCTCGTCGGCTACCTCGGCACCCGGTACATGACCACGACCGAGGCCGACAAGGCGATCATCTCGGAGCAGCTCGGGTTCGACCGACCCTGGTACTCGACGTACTGGGGGTGGTTGCAGGACCTGTTCGGCGGGGACCTGGGCCTGTCGCGGTCGTTCAACCAGCCGGTCGCGCAGGTCGTCGCGGAACGCCTGCCGTGGACGCTGCTGCTCGCGGGTACCGCGCTCGCGCTCGCGGTCGTGGTCGCGCTCCTGCTGGGGATCACGGCGGGCGTGCGCAGCGGCGGGGTCGTGGACCGGGCGGTCACGGCGCTGTGCGTCGTGGTGCAGGGGTTGCCGCCGTTCGTCCTGTCGCTCGCCGCGATCGCGGTCTTCGCGCTCACGCTGGGGTGGTTGCCCGCGGCGGGGCTCACGGACGCGGGTGCCGACCCCACCGCCGGTGGCGTCCTGCGGCACCTGGTCCTGCCGGTCGTGGTCCTCGCGGTCGCGCAGGTGCCGTGGCTGCTGCTCGCGGTGCGCGAGTCCGTCGTGACGTCGAAGGGCGAGGACTTCGTCGCGGGGGCCGTCTCGCGCGGCATCCCGACGCGCGCGGTCACGCGCCGCCACATCGTGCCGACCTCGCTCGCGCCGTTCGTCAACATCGTGGGGGTGCGGCTGCCCGAGCTCGTGGTGGGTGCGGTCCTCGTCGAGGAGGTCTTCAGCTGGCCAGGGGTGGCGGGCGCGATCGTGACGTCGGCCCGGGACCTCGACATGGCGCTCCTGGCGTTCCTGACGATCGGGACCACGGTCGTCGTCATGCTCGGGTCCCTCCTCGCGGACGTGGTCGTCGCGCTGATGGACCCCCGGGTGAGCACCGATGGCTAGGCGCCACCTGGTGGTCGCGGGCGCGGTCCTGGCGGTCGTGGTGCTCTACGCGGTCCTGGTCCCGTGGCTCGCGGGTGTCGACGACCGGGTCACGGACTTCGCGCAGGCCCGCCAGGCGCCGTCGTCCGAGCACCTGTTCGGTACCGACTCGGCGGGCCGCGACCTGTTCGTGCGCATCGCGTCGGGCATCCGGACCTCGCTCCTGGTGGCGCTGCTGTGCGCGCTGCTCGCGACCGTGATCGGGGTCGTGGTCGGCACGGCCGCCGGGTTCTGGGGCGGGTGGCCGGACCGGATCATCATGCGGGGCACCGACGCGGTCAACGCCCTGCCGCACCTGCTGCTCGGCATCGTGATCGTGGCGATGTTCCGCGGGAGTCTCCTGGCCATCGTCCTGTCGATCGCGCTGACCCACTGGACGCAGGTCGCGCGGATCGTCCGTTCGGAGATCCTCAGCCTGCGCCAGCGCCCGTTCGTCGACGCCGCGGTCCTGGCGGGAGCGAACCGCCGACAGGTCGCGGTGCGCCACCTCGTGCCGGCCACGGCCCCGCAGGCGCTGATCGCGGTCGTGCTGCTGCTGCCGCACGCGGTGTGGCACGAGTCCACCCTGTCCTTCCTGGGCTTCGGCCTCCCGCCGCACGAGCCGAGCCTCGGCACGCTCCTCGAGGAGGCGCGCAGCTCCCTGCTCCTGGGCGGGTGGTGGACGCTCGTCTTCCCGGCGGCGGTGCTCGTGGTCGTGACGCTCGCGGTCGCGTTCGCGGGCCAGGCGCTGCGCAAGGTCGTCACCCCGCCCCAGCCCTCGGAGCTGAGACTATGAGCACTTCGAGCACTGCGAGCACTTCGAGCCTGCGCGTCGAGCACCTCACCGTCCGCCTGCCGCTGCCGTCCGGGTCGGTGGTCCATGCCGCGAGCGACGTGAGCCTCGACGTCCCGCGCGGCACCGTCACGGCGCTCGTGGGGGAGTCGGGCTGCGGCAAGTCGATCCTGGCCTCGGCGGTCATGGACCAGCTCCCGGTGGGGGCCCGCCGGACCGGCGAGATTAGGGTCACCACCCCGCACGGGGTCATCGACGTGTTCGCGGGCGAACCCTTCCGGGGGAGGCACGCGGCCCTCGTCCCGCAGTCGGCGGCCACGCACCTGACCCCTGTGCGCACCGCGCGCTCGCAGCTCGACGAGACGATCGCGGCACTCGGCTCGGCGCGCACCAGCGACGAGCTGGCCGTGCGCGTGGGCCTCGACCCCTCGGCCCTGGACTGCTACCCGCACGAGCTCTCGGGCGGCATGGCGCAGCGCGTCGCCGTGGCCGGGGCGCTCGCGGGGGACCCGTCGGTGATCGTCGCGGACGAGCCCACCGCGAGCCTCGACCGCGCGCTGACTGACAGGGTCCTGGGGCTGCTGCGCGAGTGCGCCGACGACGGCGCCGCGGTCCTGCTCATCACGCACGACCTCGCGTCCCTGGTCCGCACGGGCGTCGCCGACCGGCTCGCGGTCATGTACGCCTCGCGCCTCATGGAGACGGGTCCGGCGCCCGAGGTGTTCGACGACCCGTGGCACGACTACACGCGCGACCTCCTGGACGCCCTGCCCTCGCGCGGGCTGCACCCGCTGCCAGGGTCGCCGCCGCAGCTCACCGACCTGCCCGACGACTGCGTCTATCACCTGCGTCGCCCCGGGACACGGCAGTCGGGCGGCCCGACGACCCTCGTCCGGGTCGGCGACCGCTCGTACCGCACGCTGCGCGACGAGGTGGCCTGATGAGCCTCGAGGCGCGCGGCGTCGTGGCCGGCTACCGGCGCAAGCCCCCGGTCCTCGTGGACGTGTCGATCAGCGTCCCGGCGGGCACGATCGTGGGCCTGGCGGGCCCCTCGGGCACGGGCAAGACGACGCTCGCGCGGGTCCTGGCGCTGCTCGACGCCCCGCGCGCGGGGACCGTGAGCATCGACGACCGGGTCGCGACGGGCACGCGGTTCGCGGTCCAGCGGGAGCTGCGGGGGTCCGTGGCGATGCTGTTCCAGTCGCCCCGCGCGTCGACCGACCCGCGGCTGACGTTGCGCTCGATCATCGCCCAGCCCGCCGAGGTGCTCGGGCGTCCGATCGACGTCGAGGGGGTCGCCGCGCGCGTGGGGCTGACCCCGGACCTCCTCGTGCGCAGACCCCACCAGGTCTCCGACGGCCAGCTCCAGCGAGCGTGCCTCGCCCGGGCGCTCGCGCAGCAGCCCCGCTACCTGATCTGCGACGAGGCGACCGCGATGCTCGACGCCGCGACGACCGCGACGCTCGTGCGCCTCGTCGAGGCCGAGGCCGCCGGCCAGGGTGTGGGGGTGCTCCTCATCAGCCACGACGAGGAGCTGCTCGCCGCGTGTTGCTCGCGGGTCGACGCGCTCGCGGACCTGCGACGGGCGCCGGCGCCGCGCTGAACCCCGGCTCTCCGCCCGGCCGGCCCCAGGGAAGACGCACGCTGCCCGACGGCGGTGCGCGGCGCCGTCGGGCAGCTCGCCTCGTCGAGAGGTCCAGCCAGGCAGGCCGCCGCTCAGACGGTGGACGACGCGGTGGCCTCCTCCGCGCGGGCCGCGGCCTCGACCGCAGCCGCCACGACGGTCGTGACCTCGGGGTTGAACACGCTCGGCACGATGTACGTCGGGTTGAGCTGGTCCTCGTGGATCGTCGACGCGAGCGCGCGGGCCGCCGCGAGCAGCATGGTGTCGGTGATCTTGTGCGACTGGGCGTCGAGCAGACCGCGGAACACCCCGGGGAACGCGAGCACGTTGTTGATCTGGTTCGCGAAGTCGCTGCGGCCGGTGCCGACGATCGCGGCGTGCTGCGCGGCCTCGACCGGGTCCACCTCGGGCGTGGGGTTGGCCATCGCGAAGACGATCGAGTCCGGCGCCATGGTCGCGATGTCGTCGCCCGTGAGGATGTCCGGGGCGGAGACGCCGATGAAGACGTCGGCCCCGACGAGCGCCGCGACGAGCGTGCCGCTCACGCGCCGCGGGTTGGTGCTGATCGCGGTCCACGCGAGCGCGGGCGACAGGCCCGGGCGGTCGGGGTGGACCACGCCGTCGACGTCGGCGACCACGACGTCGTGCGCGCCCGCCGCCAGGAGCAGCTTGAGGACCGCCGTCCCCGCGGCCCCCGCCCCGGACAGCACGATCCGCACCTCGGCCAGGTCCTTGCCCACGACCTTGAGCGCGTTCGTCAGCGCGGCGAGCGCGACGATCGCCGTACCGTGCTGGTCGTCGTGGAACACGGGGATGTCGAGCTCGGCGCGCAGCCGACGCTCGATCTCGAAGCAGCGCGGTGCCGAGATGTCCTCGAGGTTGATCCCGGCGAAGACGGGCGCGATGGCCTTGACCGTGCGCACGATCTCGTCGGTGTCCTGCGTGTCGAGCGCGATGGGGAACGCGTCGATGTCCGCGAACCGCTTGAACAGCGCGGCCTTTCCCTCCATGACGGGCAGGGACGCGAGCGGACCGATGTCCCCGAGACCCAGCACCGCCGACCCGTCCGTGACGACCGCGATCGTGTTGCGCTTGATCGTCAGGCGGCGCGCGTCCTCGGGGTGGGCCGCGATGGCCTCGCAGACCCGCGCGACGCCCGGCGTGTAGATCATCGACAGGTCGTCGCGGTTGCGGATGGGGACCTTGGACTCGATCTGGAGCTTGCCGCCCAGGTGCAGCAGGAACGTGCGGTCCGAGACCCGGTCCACCGTCACGCCGTGCAGGGCGCGCAGCGCCGCGACGATCTCCTCGGCGTGCGACTCGCCGCGCGTCGCGACCGTGACGTCGACCGTGATGCGCTCGTGGCCCGACGCGGTGACGTCGAGCGCCGAGACGATCCCGCCGGTCTGCTCGATCGCGGTCGTGAGCTCGCTGACCGCGGTGGGCCTGGCCTCGACCTGGAGGCGGACGGTGATGGACGAGGACACGCTCGGCGCTGAGGTCATGGAGCCAGCGTATTCGGCGCGAGGGACCGTCCGCTGCACGCGGGCGGGCGGGGCGGTCGCCCGGGCCCCGGGCCGATGCACACGTGCCCGGACACGGGAACGGCGCCCCCGGGGGGACGCCGTGCCCGCCAGCGGGGCGAGGGTTAGCAGGCGTGCTGCGAGGGTAGTGCTGCAACGGGTCAAGCCCGGTCAGCCAGTCCTATGCGTGGACTTCTCGCGCGTGGGTTCCGCCCGCCCCTGGTGCTGTTGTCCCTCTGTGATACGCCTGTCCCAGGTGCGGCGCAAGGGGTGGGGAGCCGAACGCGCGAACCTCCACGGGGTGTTCGATCCCGACCCGGGAGGACCCGGACAACGAGGACTCGGTTCGAACGCCGACGCCCTCGGACCAGGGGCGCCGTGCTACGCGGCGGTGCCCTCCTGCGACCCACCGCCCGTGCGCCGGCGCACGGCCCGCCACACGAGCCACGCGACGACCGCGACCGTCACGGCCCCCCCGACCACGGCCGCGGTCCGGGGAGGGGAGAGCTGCGTGCGCAGCGTGACCGGGCGCGTGAACGTCAGCGTGCCCCAGCCGCTCTCGCCCGCCAGCCGCCGCAACGTCCGGTCGGGGTTGACCGCGAAGCCGTGGCCCACCTCGGCGAGCATCGGGGCGTCCGTGATCGAGTCCGAGTAGGCGTAGGACGCGTCGAGGTCGTAGCCGTGGGTCTCGGCGAGCTCGCGGATCGCGATCGCCTTGTTCTCGCCGTACGCGTAGAAGTCGATCGCGCCCGTGTACCGTCCGTCGACGATCTCCATGCGGGTCGCGACGTAGTGGTCGGCGCCCAGGACCGCGGCGATGGGCTCGACGACCTCGGACCCCGACGCCGACACGATCACGACGTCGTGCCCCCGGTCGTGGTGGCTCACGATGAGGTCGACCGCCTCGGCGTAGACGACCGGGTCGATGTACTCGTGCAACGTCTCCTCGACGATCTGCGACACGGTCCGCACGTCCCAGCCCGTCACGAGCGCGCTCAGGTGCGCGCGCATGCGCTCGGTCTGGTCCGCGTCCGCGCCGCCCACCATGTAGAGGAAGTGCGCGTACGCGCTGCGCAGCACGTCGCCACGGCTGATGAGGCCGCCCGCGTAGAAGGGCTTGGAGAAGGCCGCGGTCGACGACGTCGCGATGATCGTCTTGTCCAGGTCGAAGAACGCGGCGACCTTCCGCGGGCGCCCGTCGCGGGCTCCGGTCGTGGGGCGAGGGCCGGTCTGCGGTGAGTCCTGGGAATGGGTCACCCGGCGAGCCTAGCCGCTGCGGGCGGACAGCGGGGCGGTATGTCCTGGTTCCAGGGAGGTCCCGCGCGAGCGGATGTCGAGATCACGCGCGCGCGGTACGTTCACCGGGGGACAGCGCCGCGGCACCGGGGTCGCGGACCTTCGTCGCCGTGGCCCGCCCGCTGGAGGCACGCATGATCACGCTCGCCGAGCTCCGCGCCGTCGCGATGTTCGAGCCCCTGCCGCCCGAGCCTCTCGAGTTCCTCGTGGGCGCCGTCGAGGACATCCGCCTCCTGCCGGGGGAGTACTTCGCGCACGAGGGCGACGAGCGCGCGTTCTTCGTCGTGATCGAGGGTCGGGCCGAGATCACCAAGATGGTGGCCGGCACCGAACGCGTGATCGGGGTGCGCACGCCCGGCACGTTCTTCGGCGAGGTCCCCATGACGTTGAGCACTGCGTTCCCGGCGAGCGGTCGCGCGACCGAGGTGTCGCGCGTCATCAAGCTCGAGGCCCCCGTGTTCTACACGCTCGCGGCCATGGCCCCTTCCGTGCCGGACCACGTCGCGAGCCTCGCCCGCTCGTACCTCGACGCGCTCCAGGCGCACGCGTCGGAGAAGCCCGTCGCGCAGGCGTGCGTGATCGGCCCACGGTTCGACGCGAGGGTCCGGGACCTCGCCACGTTCCTGACGCGCAACCACGTCCCGTTCGACCGGGTCGTGGTCGAGCCGGAGGACGAGCCCGACGGCGCGGCTGACGTCGTGCACCCCGTGCTCGAGCTCCGCGACGGGTCCCGGCTCGCCGACCCCGCGATGCGGGACGTCGCCCGCGCGGTGGGGCTCGCGGTGGAACCGGCGCACGACGAGTACGACGTCGTCGTCCTGGGGGCCGGTCCCGCGGGGCTGACCGCGGCGGTCAACGCGGCCGCGGAGGGGCTGCGCACGCTCGTCGTCGAGAGCCTCGCGCCGGGCGGCCAGGCCGGGACCTCGACCCGCATCGAGAACTACACGGGCTTCCCGTACGGCATCTCGGGGGACGACCTCGCGAGCCGCGCCCTCACGCAGGCCCAGCGCCTGGGGGCGGAGATCGTCGTGACGCGCACGGTCGGCGCGATCGACCCGGGCGCGCACCGGGTCGTGCTCGACGGCGGCGACACGGTGCGAGCTCCCGTCGTGATCGTCGCGACGGGTGTCGAGTGGCGCTCGCTCGCGCTGCCCGCGGTCGACCGCTTCCTCGGCAACGGCCTGTACTACGGGGCCGCGCGCAGCGACGCCGCGCTCGCGCAGGGGCAGGACGTCTGCATCGTCGGCGCGGGCAACTCCGCGGGGCAGGCCGCGATCTTCTTCTCGCGGCACGCCCGGTCGGTCACGATGCTGGTGCGCGGGCCGTCCCTCGGGGCGAGCATGTCGCGATACCTGATCGACCAGATCGGTGCGAACCCCGGGATCCGCGTCGAGACGCGCCATCAGATCTCCGACCTGCACGGCGACGGGGCGCTCGAGTCCCTCGACGTGCTCGACACCTCGACGGGGGCCACGACCCGGCGTGCGCTGCCCGTCGTGTTCGTCATGATCGGCGCGGACGCGGTGACGGGCTGGCTCGCGCCCGAGATCGCGCGGGACGCGCACGGGTTCGTCCTCACGGGCGGGGACGCGGCGGCCACGCCAGGGTGGACGGCCGACCGGCGGCCGTTCGCGCTCGAGACGAGCGTGCCGGGCGTCTTCGCGATCGGCGACGTGCGCTCGGGCTCGGTCAAGCGGGTCGCGGCGGGGGTCGGCGAGGGCGGGATGGTCATCGCGTACGCGCACCAGTACCTCGCGCTCGCTCCCTGAGGCCGGACCGCCCTCGGCCGTCGTCCACAGGCGCGGTGCGGCACCGGTTCTCCACAGGCCCGACGGCGAGGCCCCCGCGCGCTCGCATCTCGCCCCATGATGGACCCGGCCCGGACCCGGGCCGGAGACGGGGGGACGTCCATGGGCAGGGCAGTGGCAGCCGTCGTGGGTGCGATCGGCGCACGCGGCGGAGCAGGGACGAGCACGGTCGCGGCCGTGCTCGCGGACGGGTTGAGGCGGGCCGGACGCCGTACGGTGCTCGTCGACCTCGAGACCCGAGGCGGCGGGATCGACGTGCTGCTAGGCGTCGACCACCGGGACGGACCACGCTGGTCCGACCTGCGCGACGCGCGCGGCGCCGTCGACGGGCGCGCGCTCGCCGGGCTCCTGCCCGCCTGGCGGCACGTGCCGGTCCTCAGCGCGCACCGCAGCGACCCCGTGACCCTCGACGACGGCGTGGTCGTGGACGTCTGCTCGGCCCTCGCCGACGCGTGCGACGTCCTGGTCCTCGACCTGCCGCGCTCGGTGCTGGAGAGCACGGGCGAGCGTGCCGGCTCCGGTGGCACGGAGCACGTCGCGCTCGTGGGGGCCTGCGACACGCTCCTCCTCGTGACCCCGCTCGACCTGCCCTCGGTCGCCGGGGCCGTCGCGACCGCCGCGCTCGCGACCCGGCACGGCGCCGGCGGAGCCCTGCGACTCGTAGCGCGGCGACCCGCACCAGGTCGCCTCGACCCGTGGGACGTGAGCGACGTCGTCGGGCTGCCGCTCGCCGGGGTCGTCGCCTGGGACCGTGGGCACGCCGCGCGCGTCGAGCGCGGGCAAGGGCCGGACGTCCGTCCCCGGCGCCCCCTCGGGCGCGCCGGGACCGAGCTGGCCGTCGCGGTCGGTGGCGCCGGGGCCGCCTCGCGGGGCGCAGCATGAGCGGCGACGCGCTCGACGACGCGCTGCTCGCCGAGGTGCGCGGGCAGCTCGTCGGCGGCGCCCCGGCAGACGACGCCCAGCTCCACGCCGCCCTGCGCGGCTCGGGCCGGGTGCTCGGCAGCGACGCGCTCGCGGACCTGACCCGGCGCGCCCGCGCCGAGCTCTACGGTGCGGGCCCGCTCCAACCGCTGCTCGACGACCCCGAGGTGACCGACGTCCTGGTCAACTCTCCCGCGGAGGTGTGGGTCGACCGAGGCGTCGGGCTCGAACGGGTCCCCCTGCACCTGGGGAGCCCCGCGCAGGTGCGGGCGCTCGCCGTCCGGCTGGCCGCGGCGGGCGGGCAGCGGCTCGACGACGCGAGCCCGCTCGTCGACGCCAGGCTGCCCGACGGCACGCGCCTGCACGCCGCGATCGCCCCCGTGTGCGAGTCCGGCGCCGTCATCTCGCTGCGCGTGCTCCGGTCCCGGGCCTTCACGCTCGACGAGCTCGTCGAGACGGGAGCCCTGCACGGGTGCTGGGCGCCCGTGCTGCGTCGCCTCGTCGCCGAACGCGCCAACATGCTCGTCTCGGGCGGCACCGGGACGGGCAAGACGACCCTGCTCGCCGCGCTCCTGTCCCTCGTCCCCGGGCACGAGCGCGTCGTGTGCGTCGAGGAGGCCCGCGAGCTCGTGCCCGACCACCCGCACGTCGTGCCCCTCACGGCGCGGCGCGCCAACGTCGAGGGGGCCGGGGCCGTCGACCTCGCGGACCTCGTCCGCAACGCGCTGCGCATGCGGCCCGACCGGATCGTCCTGGGCGAGTGCCGCGGTGCGGAGGTCCGCGAGGTGCTCATGGCGCTCAACACGGGCCACGACGGCGGCCTCGCCACCATCCACGCCAACGCGGCGGCCGTGGTCCCCGCCCGCCTGGAGGCGCTCGCCGCGCTCGCGGGCATGCCGCGCGAGGCCGTCGCTGCCCAGGCCGCCGGGGCCCTCGACGTGGTCCTCCACCTGCGGCGGTCCGGACGCGTGCGGTACCTCGCCGAGATCGGGGTCGTGCGGCGCGACGCCCGCGGAGAGCTCGTGGTCGACCCCGTCGCGACGTGGGACCGGGGGCAGGACCCGGTCTACGGCGCCGGGTGGGACGCGTTCGTGGACCGGTGGGGCGGGGCGTGATCCTCGGCCTGCTCGTCGCGTGCGTGGTGTGGGGTGCGGTCGCGCCGTCCGGGCGCCCGGCGAGGGAGCTCGCCGGGCGGCGTCCGGCTCGCAGGTCCCCAGGAGTCCGGCTGCTCGCGTGGCGGCGCACGGGCACGGGGTCCTCGGTGCGGCTGGTCGTCGCGCACGTCGCCTCGCTGCTGCGCGCCGGTGCTGCGCCGGGCACCGCCTGGGTCTCGGCCGCCGGGGTGCGCGTCGACCAGCAGGGGGTGCCCGACCGCGGCGACCTGCTCGCCGTGGTGAGTGCTCGCGGGTCGCTCGAGGCCGAGGGGCAGGTCGCGGCGGTCGTCGCGGCGAGCCGCCTGGCCGCCGACGTCGGCGCGCCGCTCGGCGAGGTCCTGGAGTCGATCGCGCGGGCGCTCGCGGCCGAGTCCGAGGCCCGGGCCGACCGTGAGGCGTCCCTCGCGGGGCCCGCCGCGACGGCGCGCGTGCTGCTGTGGCTGCCGCTCGTCGGGGTGCTGCTCGGCGTCGCGCTGGGGGTGGACCCGGTCGCGACGGCGCTCGGCGGGGGAGCGGGGTCGGCCGGGCTGCTCGCCGGTGCGGTGCTCCTGCTGGTCGGTCGCCGCTGGTCGGGGCGGCTCGTGGCACGAGCCCGCGCGGTGGGGGCGCCGCCGTGAGCGACTGGTCCACGGGTGTCGACTGGTCCGTGGTCGTCGTCGTCGCGTGCGGGGCTCTCGTCGCGACGAGCCCGTGGTGGGTCGCGCGGGCCGGGGTGCGTGCCCGGCTCGCCGGGCTCACGCGAGGCGTGCGTGTCGCGAGCGGGGCGGGGGCGGTCGGACCGGTGGAGATCGGTGTCCTGCTCGAGCTGCTCGGGGCCGCGGTCCGCGCGGGGACGAGCGTCCCGCGTGCGCTCGAGGCCGTGGGGCAGGCGATCGGAGGGCCCGACGGCGCCGCGCTCCACCGCGCAGGGGCTGCGGTCGTGCTCGGGGCCGGGTGGGTCGAGGCGTGGGCCGGTGCGCCGCCCCGGTTGGCCGTGGTGCAGTCGGCGCTGGGTCTCGCGTGGGAGCAGGGCGCCGCGCCCGGGGAGGCGCTGCGCGCGGCGGGCGAGCAGCTCCGCAGCGACCAGCAGGCGGCCGCGCGCCAGGCCGCGGCGCGGCTCGCGGTGCACCTCGTGCTGCCGCTCGGCGTGTGCTTCCTGCCGGCCTTCGTCCTCATCGGTCTGCTGCCCGTCCTGCTGTCGCTGGGCGGCGGGGTGCTGGGGGACTGAGCCGCTGGGCGGCCGTGCCGAAGGAGCTCACCGCCGCGCGGCAGCGCGCACCTCGACCAGCCGCCGCGTCAGGTGCTCTCGCTCGGCCGCGTTCCCGCAGCGACGCACGGCCTCCTCGAACGACGCCGCGGCCTCCGTCGGCCGGTCGGCGCGCGACAGCAGCTCGGCACGCGTCGCGGGCAGCCGATGGTTCGTCCGCAGGATCTCGTCGATCCCTTCGAACTCGTCGATCAGGGCCAGGGCGGCGAGCGGCCCCCGGGCCTCGGCGACCGCGACCGACCTCGCGAGGCGCACCATCGCCGAGCCCGTGGCCGCCTCCAGGTCCGCGTACAGGTCGGCGATCGCGCCCCAGTCGGTGTCGGTGGCGCGTCCCGCGACGGCGTGTGCGGCGGCGATCGACGCCTGGAGGCGGTACTCGTCCGCGAGGCCCGTGACGTCGTCGGGCACGGACGCGAGCAGCGCGAGGCCCGCCGCGATCTCCTCACCGTGCCACCGCGACCTGTCCTGGTCCGCGAGCAGCACGAGCGACCCGTCCGCCGCCGTCCGCGCGTCCCGGCGCGAGTGCTGGAGCACCATGAGCGCCAGCAGCGCGCGCACGACCGGGCGCCCCGGCACCAGCTCGTCGAGCAGGCGCCCCAGGCGGATCGCCTCGCCCGCGAGCTCGACCCGCAGGACGTCCGACCCCGTGCCCGGCGCATAGCCCGCGGTGAAGATCAGGTACAGGACCGAGGCGACGTCGTCGAGCCGTCCGCCCAGCCGCTCGGGCGGCGGGACCTCGAACGGGATGCCTGCCGCGACCAAGCGCTTCTTCGCACGCGTCAGGCGAGCAGCCATGGTCGAGTCCTGGACCAGGAAGAGGCGCGCGATGTCCGCGACCGGCAGACCTGCGACGAACCGCAGCGTCAGCGCCGTGCGCGCCTCGACCGACAGCGCCGGGTGGCAGCACGAGAAGACGAGCCGGAGCCGTTCGTCGGGCAGGTGCGCGCCGTCGTCGGGCGGGCCGGGCACCGCGTCCGAGGCGTCCGCCGCCGACCGTGCCTCCACGATCATGAGCGGGACCTTCTGGACGGCGACCGCCTCCGCGCGCAGGCGGTCGAGGACCCGCCGCCCGGCCGCGGTGCGCAGCCAGGCGGCGGGGGAGTCGGGCACGCCGTCCTCGGGCCAGGTACGGGCCGCAGCGGCGAACGCGTCCGCGAGCGCGTCCTCCGCGAGGTCCGGGCGGCGGTAGCGCGCGACGAGCATCGCGAGCAACCGCGCCCAGTGCTCCCGCCAGGCGGCCGAGAGCGCGTCGTCCGCCTCGGTCACCCGTGGCCTCCGGGGCGCCAGGTCATAGGTCGTCCACGTCCACGACCGGACGGAGCTCGACCGTGTACTGCGGCAGGAGGGCGACGGCCTCGATCGCGGTGTCGATGCTCGGCAGGTCCGCGAGATAGAACCCGCCGAGCTGCTCGGTGAGTTCGGCGTACGGTCCCTCGGTCACGACGACGTCGCCGTCGCGGCGCCGGACCGTGGTCGCCGCCGAGACCGTGCTCAACGCCTCGGCGGCCTCCAACCTCCCGCGCTCGCGCAGGAACGCCGCGAACTCGTCGTGCTGCACCATGTACCGCGACCGCTCGTCGGCGGAGGCCGCGGCCCAGACCTGCTCGTCCTCGTACAGCAGGAACATGACCTTCACGGGTCAGGCCCCCGCGCCGGCGGTCGACGCGACGGCAGCCTCGGGGTCGGTCGCGTCGCCGGTCCCGCCGTGGTCGACCGTGGGGCGGATCTCGTACGTGCAGCCGTCGCCCGCGAACACCTCGTCGATGATCGTCGCGAGCCCGGGCAGGTCGTCGCTCACGACCAGGTAGAGGCCGCCGATCTGCTCGGCGAGCTCGGTGAACGGGCCCTCGGTCGTCCCGACGCCCGGGCGGACCAGGGTCGCCGTCCCGGCGGCTTCGAGCTCTACGCCGCCCGTGATGCGGTGCCCCTCGGCGACGACGCGGCGCGTGAACTCGTCGTGCTGGGCCATGATCTCCGCGGCCAGGTCCGGACGCATGGCAGGCGTGCCGTCCTCCGGGGCGTGGATGAGGATCGCGTACTCGGTGCTCATGATTCCTCCAGATGAGTGGGTGGTGGGTCCTTCATCACGATGACGCGTGACCACCGACGGAATCGACAGCCGCTGCCGACCAGTTTCACGGGAAGAGGTGGCGGACGCGAGGAGAACCGGCCACGGGCTGACCGGTACCGGTGCGCATCATGGCGACATGAACCCACCGATGCGTCCCAGTGCCCCCGACTTCCCCGAGCCCACCCTGGTAGCCGTCAACGGCGTGGAGCTCGAAGTCTTCGAAGCAGGCAGGCACAACGCGGGGCGGCCCGTCGTGCTGTGCCACGGCTGGCCAGGTCACGCCATCTCCTGGCGCCACCAGATGTCCGCCCTGGCGGCAGCGGGCTACCACGTCATCGTCCCGAACCAGCGCGGCTATGGCGGCTCCTCGCGGCCGACCGACGTGACGGAGTACGACATCGAGCACCTGTCGGGCGACCTCGTCGGGCTCCTCGACCACTACGGCTACGAGGACGCCACGTTCGTCGGCCACGACTGGGGGGCCTTCGTCGTCTGGGGACTGACCCTGCTGCACCCCGAGCGCGTCAGCAGGGTGATCAACCTGAGCCTGCCCTACCAGGAGCGCGGCGAGAGGCCCTGGATCGAGGGCATGGAGGCGGCGCTGGGCGCCGACTTCTACTTCGTCCACTTCAACCGCCGCCCAGGCGTCGCGGACGCCGTGTTCGACGAGAACCCCCACCAGTTCCTGCGCAACCTGTACCGGAAGAACGAGCCCCCCGCCGAGCCCCGGCCGGGCATGGCGCTCATCGATCTCGCCAGAGCGACGACGCCGCTCGGTGACCCCGTCCTGAGCGACGGTGAGCTGGCCGTCCTCGTCTCCGCCTTCGAGTCGACCGGGTTCACGGGCAGCATCAACTGGTACCGGAACCTCGACCGCAACTGGCACCTGCTGGCGGACGCGGACCCGGTCGTCAAGCAGCCCGCCCTCATGATCTACGGCGCACGGGACATGGTCGCGCGGTCGGAGCGGCTCGCGGAGTTCGTGCCCGGCGTGGACGTGGTCGACCTGGACTGCGGTCACTGGATCCAGCAGGAGCTGCCGGAGGAGACGAACCGAGTGATCCTCGCCTGGCTGGAACAGCAGGACGCCACCTGACGGTTCGTGGCCCGCCGGACGGGGCCGTGCACAGGTCGCCCACGGCGACCTCGCTCCACAGCGATGTCCCTCGGCCCCGCGCACCGGGGCTCCGGCCCGCCACAGTGGGCGGCACGGCGCGCGACGGGCGGGCCACGGACCAGGAGGAGACACCCATGAAGGCTGTGCACGGAGCGAGAGCGGGATGGGCGGGGCTGCTCGCCCGGGTCCGCGGCGAAGACCCGGAAGCCGGTCTCGCGACCGCCGAGTACGCGGTGGCGACCATCGCGGCGGTCGGGTTCGCCGGGCTGCTCATCGCGATCCTCAAGAGCGGCGAGGTGCGCGAGATGCTGCTCGGCATCATCCAGCGCGCCCTGTTGATCGGATGAGCGAGACGGCCACCAGCGCGCGGTGGCGGCCCGGGCGCAGGTTCCGCGACCGTGAGCGCGGCACCGTGACCGCCGAGCTCGCGCTCGCGCTGCCCGCGGTCGTCCTCGTGCTGGTGGCCGTCCTCACGCTCGCTGCGGCGGCGAACGCACAGCTCCAGGCCGCCGACGCCGCGCGCGCCGCGGCCCGGGCCGTCGCGATCGGAGAGGACGACGCGGCGGTGCGTGCCGTCGTCGGGCGGGTGGCCGGGCCCGACGCCACGGTGACCGTCACGCGCGGCGACCCGTGGGTCGAGGTGCGCGTCTCCCACCCCGTGGTCGGCGGCTGGTTGTCGCGCTCGCCGCTCCAGGCACGCGGGGCGGCGGTCGCGTGGAGCGAGCCGTGAGCCCCCGTGACCACGGCTCCGGAACCGTGCTGGCGCTCGGCCTCATCGCGGTCGCCCTGGTGCTGGGGCTCGCCCTCGCGGCGCTCGCCTCGGCCCAGGGGGCCCGTGGGCGGGCGCAGGCAGCGGCCGACCTCGCAGCGCTCGCCGCGGCGACCGCCCTCCAGCGAGGGTGGGACGCCTGCCCGACGGCGCGGGAGACCGCGGAGCGCAACGGCGCCGTGGTCGTGGCCTGCGACGAGCAGGGGGCCGGTGTCGTCCGGGTCGACGTCACGCGCGAGGCGACGGGGTGGGCCGGGGTGCTGGGCACCGCGCGGGCCGCAGCCCGCGCGGGACCGGCGTCGGCGCGGTGAGGGGGCGAGCCGTCAGTCGGACGGCGCGAACGCGAGCACCGCGTCGAGCAGACGGACCGCCGCGGCCTTGTCGAGCGGGTTGTTGAAGTTGCCGCACTTGGGTGACTGCACGCACGCGGGGCAGCCGTCCGCGCACGGGCAGCGCGAGATCGCTGCCCGCGTCGCGCGGAGCCACGTCGCGCCCAGGTGGAACCCCCGCTCGGCGAAGCCCGCACCGCCGGGGTACGCGTCATACACGAAGACCGTCGCCTGCTCGGTGTCGACGTGCATCGCGGTCGAGACCCCGCCCAGGTCCCAGCGGTCGCACGTCGCGAGCAGCGGCAGGAGCCCGATCGACGCGTGCTCGGCCGCGTGCAGCGCTCCCGGCGCGGTGTCGGCGTCGATTCCGGCGGCCTCGAGGACCTCGGCCGGGACGGTCCACCACACGGCGGTCGTCGGGAGCGTGTGCTCGGGCAGGTCGAGCGGCTCGGTGCCCAGGATCTGCAGGTCCGGCAGGCGTCGGCGCTGGAAGCTCACGACCTGGCTCGTGACCTCGACCGGCCCGAACCCCCAACCGATCGGCCCCCACCAGCGCTGGATCGCTGGGTGCGTGGCGTCGTTGGGGACCGTCACCGGGACCGCGCCCGGCTCCTCGTCACGGACGCCGTGGATCGCGATCTCCGTGACGGAGCGCGACCACGTCCCGAAGTCGACGTCCCGGCGTGCGACGAGCGCGACGCCGTCGCGCAGGTCGAGCGACTCCACGACGTAGCTCACTCCTTGGTGGACGTAGACCGCGCCGTCGTGGACCGAGCCGTCGGCCGACGCCGCGTCGACCGTGCCGAGCAGGCGTCCTGTGCCCGCCTCCACGACGCGCACGGGCGAACCGCCCGAGCCGCGCAGGTCCGTCATCGCGGCCGCGGACTGGGCGTGCGTCCAGTACCACCCGGAGGCCCGACGGCGCAGCGCACCCCGCGCGACCAGCACGCCCAGGAGCTCGGTCACCGCGGCGGGGTCGCCGAACTGCGGCAGGTCGGACTGCCGGAGCGGGACCTCGGCGGCCGCAGCGCACAGGTGCGGCGCGAGGACGTACGGGTTGGCGGGGTCGAAGACCGTGGCCTCCAGGGGGGCCGCGAAGATCGCCTCGGGGTGGTGCACGAGGTAGGTGTCGAGCGGGTCCTCGCGTGCGACGAACGCGACCAGGCCGTCGGCGCCCGCCCGCCCCGCCCGCCCGGCCTGCTGCCAGACCGACATGCGGGTGCCCGGCCAGCCCGCGATGAGCACCGCGTCGAGACCCGAGATGTCGACCCCGAGCTCGAGCGCGTTGGTCGTCGCGAGGGCCCGGATCGCGCCGCTGCGCAGCGCCTGCTCGAGCTCCCGGCGCTCCTCGGGGAGGTAGCCGCCGCGGTAGGCCGCGACCCGGCGCGCGAGCTGGGGCGAGACGACGCGCAGGTGGTCCTGGGTCTGGGTCGCGACGGCCTCGGCGCCGCGGCGCGAGCGCGTGAACGCGAGGGTCCGCGCGCCTGCCGCCGTGAGGTCGGCGAGGAGGTCCGCGGCCTCGGCCGTCGCGGACCGGCGCGGGCGCTCGGGGGAGTCGCCCGGGGTCGCGGGCTCGTCGGGGTCGCTCGTCAGGCCCAGCTCGTCGTGGGCCGTGGGGTCGATCAGGAGGGACTCCGCGAGGGCCGCATCTGCCGCCGGGTCGTTCGCTGCCGCGGCGCGGGCCTGCGCGGCCTCGTAGCCCAGGACCTCGGGCGGCTGCCACAGCGCGAACGTCTTGCGCCCGGCGGGGCTCGTGTCGGCGTCGACCGTGACGATCTGCTCGGGCGGGACCCCGATGAGACGGCCTGCGCTCACGGAAGGGTCGGCCGTGGTGGCCGACGCGACGACGAACGTGAGGCCCCTCCGTGGCGCAGCGCTGTCAGACGCAGCGTGACCTTGAGGGCTCCCTGGGTCTGACAGCCCACCGGGAGACGTCTGTGTCGCCGGCGCGTAGTGCGCCGCGAGCCGCGCGAGGCGCCGGAGCACCAGCGCGACGTGCGCCCCGAACACCCCCCGGTAGGAGTGCCCCTCGTCGACGACGACGTAGCGCAGGTTGCGCAGGAACCGCGCCCAGCGCCGGTGGTTGGGCATGAGCGCGAAGTGCAGGAAGTCGGGGTTGGTGAGCACGACGTCCGCGTACTCCTGCACCCACTTGCGCTCCTCGAACGACGTGTCGCCGTCGCACGTCGAGACCTTGACGTCGCCCGCGCGCGAGGCGTCGAGGAGGCGTTGGAGGCCGTTGACCTGGTCGGCCGCGAGGGCCTTGGTCGGGCTCAGGTAGAGGACCGTGCCGCGCGTGCGGGCACTCTCGATCCGGCCCGGGGCCAGGGTCTCGGCGGCGCGGTCGGCGCGCACCGCGGTGAGCGCGGGCAGCCAGAACGCCAGGGACTTTCCTGAGCCGGTCGACGTCGCGAGCGCGACGTGCCGCCCCGACCAGGCGGCCTCGGCGGCCTCGACCTGGTGTGCCCAGGGGCGCTCGACGCCCAGCGAGCGGTAGCCCGCGACGAGCGACGCGTCGGCCCAGCCTGGCCAGTCCGCCTGCTGGCCGGGGCGACCGGGCAGGTGCTCGACGTGCGTCAGCCGGTCGGTGCGGCGGCCGCCCGCGAGCAGGACGTCGAGGAGGGCGCCTGGTCGGTCGGAGAAGGGCTGGCCGCTGGGACTCGCACCCGGACGGCCGACGCCCGCCGTGTCGTCCGACGCGGCGTCCGGTTCCGGGGTTCGCGACGGGCTGGGCACGTCTCAGAGTCTCCCACCTGGTGCTTGCGGGCGCCGAACCGTCGAGCGGGCGCTACCCCTGCGGCCGGCGAGGTAGAACGTTCTGCGCGACGTAGTGCGCGAGGGGTTCTACCTCGCGCACTACGTCCTACCTCGGTGACCAGGTGACCAGGTGACCAGGTGACCTGGTGACGGACGCCTGCCGGTCTCAGCCCGCGAAGACCTGCCCGATCGCGCGCGACAGGTAGTACGGGTCCGCGACGGCCGTGAGCTCGCGCGCCGAGTGCATCGAGAGGATGGGCGCGCCGACGTCGACCGTCCGGATGCCGAGGCGGGTAGCGGTCAACGGCCCGATCGTGGACCCGCACGGCACGGTGTTCTCCGAGACGAACTCCTGGCTCGGCACCCCGGCGGCCGCGCAGGCCGCGGCCCAGGTCGCCGCACCGTGGGCGTCGGTCGCGTACCGCTGGTTGGCGTTGATCTTGAGGATCGGACCGCCGCCCGCCACGGGGCGGTTCGCCGGGTCGTGGCGCTCCGGGTAGTTGGGGTGGACCGAGTGCCCGACGTCGCTCGACACGCACAGGGACCCCGCGAGCGCGCGGTGCCGGTCCTCGTCGCTCGCCCCGAGCCCGCCGCTGATGCGCGACAGGACGTCCGCGAGGAACGGGCCGCTGGCCCCCGAGCGTGTCTCGCTGCCGATCTCCTCGTGGTCGAACGCCGCGAGGACCGCGATCGGCGTCTCGCCGCTCGGGGTCCCGGCCGCCGCCTCCAGCAGCGCGACGAGACCGGCGTGCACCGACAGCAGGTTGTCGAGCCGTCCCGAGGCGAGCAGCTCTTCGTGCGCGCCGAAGATCCGCGGCGCCTGCGTGTCGGCCACGACGAGGTCGTACCCCCCGACCTCCGCTGCCCGGACGCCCGCGTGCTCGGCGAGGAGCGCGAGCAGGTCGGCGTCGGGGGCACCGAGCGTGCCGAGGCCCCACACGGGCTGGGTGTGGCGCTGCTTGTCGAGCGTGAGGCCGTCGTTCGCGGCACGGTCGAGGTGGATCGCGAGCTGCGGGATGCGCAGCAGGGGTCCGGTCCGCACGAGGTGGCTGCGGCCGTCGAGCGTCACGAGCCGTCCTGCGAGCTCGAGCTCGCGGTCGAGCCACGAGTTGAGCAGCGGGCCGCCGTAGACCTCGACGCCTGCCTGCCACCAGCCTTCGCGGCCCGTGGTCGGCCGGGGCTTGAGCTTGAAGCCGGGTGAGTCGGTGTGCGCGCCGAGGATCGCGAAGGGCGTCGTGGGGCTCGCCCCGGCGGGCGTGACCCACGCGATGACGGCGCCGTCCCGCACGACGACGTAGCGCCCTCCGGCGGTCGTGCGCGGCCAGGCGTCGGCCTCGTCGAGCAGCGTGAAGCCTGCCTCGACGGCGCGGCGCGCGACCTCGTGGGCCGCGTGGAACGACGAGGGCGAGGCCTCGACGAATCGCGCGAGGTCCTCTGCGTGGGCTCGCCCCTGCGGGGACGGGCCCCGTGGGGTGGCGGCCACGAGGGTGGTGGGACGGGCGGGGGCGGGGGCTGCGTCGTCGGGCACGTGTCCATTATCCGCCCGTGCGCGGGGCCGGGTAGTAGCGTGAGTCCCGCCATGAGCCCGTCAGACGTCGTGTCCACCCTGCGCGCAGCGGGATGCGTGTTCGCCGAGGAGGAGGCGGACCTCCTCCGTGCGGCCGCGACGTCCCCGGCCGAGCTGGACGCCATGGTGGCGAGCCGGGTGGCGGGGCTGCCCCTCGAGCAGGTCGTCGGGTGGGCCGAGTTCTGCGGGCTGCGCATCCTGGTCGATCCCACGGTGTTCGTGCCGCGACGTCGCACGGCGCTCCTCGCGTCGCTCGCGAGCGGGCTCACGGGGGAGCGTGCGACGGTCGTCGACCTGTGCTGCGGTACGGGCGCGCTGGGTGCGGTGCTGGTCGCGGCGCACCCGGGCATCGACCTGCACGCCGCGGACGTCGACCCCGCCGCGGTGCGCTGCGCCCGCCGGAACCTCGATGGCCAGGTGCATGAGGGGGACTTGTACAACGCCCTGCCGGCCCGCCTGCGCGGGATCGTGGACGTCCTCGTCGTCAACGCGCCCTACGTCCCGACCGGCGCGATCGAGACCATGCCGCCCGAGGCGAGGATCCACGAGGCCCGCGTCGCGCTCGACGGCGGCCACGACGGCCTCGACGTGCACCGACGGGTCGCCGCCGAGGCCGCGGGCTGGCTGGCCCCCGGTGGCCACCTCCTGATCGAGACGAGCGAGCGGCAGGCGCCCGTCGCGGTCGGCCTCTTCGAACGCGAGGGCCTCGTCGCGCGCGTCGAGACCGACGACGAGCTCGGGGCGACGGTCGTGATCGGCGAGAAGCCGTAGCACCCGGAGCGGGGCCGTCCCTCGCAGGACCGCCCCGTAGGATCGGGGGAATGCAGTGCCCCCACTTCGACGCCCACGAGTGCCGTTCGTGCACCCTCATGGGCCAGGGCTACGCCGCGCAGCTCGCCGACAAGCAGCGGCACGCGGGCGAGCTCCTCGCGGCACACACCGACCTGCGGTGGGAGCGACCGGTCGCGAGCCGCGAGTCGGGCTTCCGCAACAAGGCCAAGATGGTCGTGGGCGGCACGGTCGAGCGCCCGACGCTCGGCATCCTCGACGCTGGCGGACGCGGCGTCGACCTCCAGGACTGCGGCCTCTACCCGGCCGACCTCCAGGCCGTCTTCCCCGTCCTCGCGCACTTCGTCACCCGGGCACGCCTCACGCCCTACGACGTGACGACACGGCGCGGCGAGCTCAAGAACGTGCTGGTCACGCAGTCCCCGGACGGCGAGCTCATGGTGCGTTTCGTGCTGCGCTCGCAGGAGCCGGTCTCGCGCCTGCGCAAGCACCTGCCGGCCCTGCTCGACGCGCTGCCGCGGGCCCGCGTGGTGTCGGTCAACATCCTGCCCGAGCACAAGGCCGCGCTCGAGGGCGAGCAGGAGATCCTGCTGACCGAGGCCGACACGCTGACCATGCGCGTCAACGGCATCGAGATGCACCTGCGCCAGCAGAGCTTCTTCCAGACCAACACCGAGGTCGCCGCGGCCCTGTATCGCCAGGGCCGCGAATGGGTCGACGAGGCCGCGCCGGGCAGCGTCTGGGACCTGTACTGCGGTGTGGGCGGCTTCGCGCTCCACTGCGCGACGCCGGGTCGAGAGGTGGTCGGGATCGAGTCGAGCCGCGAGGCGATCGTGAGCGCCGAGCGCAGCGCGGCCCAGGCGGGGCTCGACGACGTGACCTTCCGGGCCGGGGACGCCACGGCGTTCGCCCTGGCGGCCCAGCGCGTCCCCGACCTCGTGATCGTGAACCCGCCGCGGCGCGGGATCGGCGCCGACCTCGCGGGCTGGCTCGAGTCCTCGACCGTGCAGCAGGTCGTCTACTCGAGCTGCAACGCGGTGTCGCTGGCCCGCGACCTCGCGGCCATGCCGTCGCTGCGGCCCGTGCGGGGCCGCGTCCTGGACATGTTCCCGCAGACCACGCACTACGAGGTCATGGTCCTGCTCGAGCGCACCCTCAGCGGTCCAGCGCGGTGAGTCGTTCGGCCGCGGACCGGGCCGCGGCGGCGAGCACGGTCCGCAGGCCGGCGAGGTCGACGGGCGTCCCGTCGCCCGTCTCGTCCGGCACGCCGGGGAGCAGGTCGGCGGCGGCCAGGGGCTCGGGGACGTCGGGCGGTGGGGGCAGCTCTCCGACGACCCGCGGGCCCGACGGCGCTTGCCCCGTCCTCGTGCTGCTCGCCGGGGTGTCGGCCGGGTCGGGTGGTGCGTCGACCCGTATGGCCTCCTGCTCGGCCGCGTGGCCCGGCGACGAGAGGTCGCGCAGCGCGTCGAGGATCTGCTCGCGGGTCCGCCCGCGCAGCAGGAAGAGCACGAACGGGTCGGCGTCGAGCAGCCAGCCCGCCTGGTAGCTGAGCGCCGCCGCGTGCAGGCAGGGCAGGTCCCAGGTGGGGCAGTCGCACTCGGGTTCGAGGTCGCCGATCCCGGGGAGCAGCGAGACGTCGGCGTCGACGGCGGCGGCGACGACGTCGCGGGGCATCTCGCCCGCGAGCAGCGCCGCGAGCCGACCCGAGCGGGACGCGAGGGCGTGCAGGAACCGGTCCCACTCGTCGTCGGTCAACGGTTCGAGCGAGACGACCGTGTGGTACATCTCGCCGTCGTCATCTTGTACGCGAGCCTGGACGGCTCCCGGGCCGACCGTGATCGGACCCACGCGACCCGTCCGCGCGTAGGCCCGACCCTTCTTGAGCGGCCCCGCGTCGAGGGCGAACTCCTCCATCGCCCGGACCCAGGCGCGCGCCCACCAGGACTGGCCCCGACGGACTGCACCCTTGGCCGCAGTACCCGTCGGAGGGAACGCGGGGAAGCCCACGGCGCTCACGGGCGCCTCCTCTCGTCGCTCCGCAGCGACACCAGCTCGGCGAGCGCCGCGGTGCTGAGCTCCGAGATCGCTCCCTCGACACCCCCGGCGCCCAGCACGGCGTCGGCGAGCTCCCTCTTGGACTCGATCATGCGGGCGATGTGCTCCTCGATGGTTCCCTCGCTGGTCAGGCGGTGCATCTGGACGGGTCGCGTCTGCCCGATCCGGTAGGCACGGTCGGTCGCCTGCTCCTCGACGGCGGGGTTCCACCAGCGGTCGAAGTGGATGACGTGGTCGGCCCGGGTGAGGTTGAGACCGGTCCCGGCGGCCTTGAGCGAGAGCAGGAACACGGGCGGCATCTCCTCGGTCGCCTGGAAGCGCGCGACCATCTGCTCGCGCTGCGCCACGGGTGTCCCGCCGTGCAGCAGCATGGTCGGCACGCCGCGCCGGCCGAGGTACGTCTCGAGCAGCCGGGCCATCGCGACGTACTGCGTGAACACGAGGACCGCGCCCTCCTCGGCCCGGATCGTCGTGACGAGCTCGATGAACGCGTCGAGCTTGCCCGACCTCCCCGACAACCGGGGATCCTTCTCGTGCAGGTACTGCGCCGGATGGTTGCAGATCTGCTTGAGGTGCGTGAGCAGGCCGCCGATCATGGCGCGGCGCCCCATGCCCTCGGCCCGGTCGATCTCCTCGAGGGCCGACCGGACCGCGCCCTCGTAGAGCCCGACCTGCTCGGCCGTGAGCGGCACCACCTGGTCGGTCACGGTCTTGGGCGGCAGCTCGGGCGCGATCCCCGGGTCGGACTTGCGCCGCCGCAGCAGGAACGGCCGCACCAGGCGCGAGAGGCGTTCGGCGAGGACCGGGTCGCGGGTCCTCTCGATCGGGTCTGCCCAACGTCGCCGGAACTGCCCGCGCGTGCCCAGGAGCCCCGGGTTGAGCCAGTCCATGACGGCCCACAGCTCGGTGAGGTTGTTCTCCACCGGGGTCCCGGACAGCGCGACGCGCGCCTCGGCGGGGATCGTGCGCAGTGCCTTCGCGGTGCCGGACCCGGGGTTCTTGACGTGCTGCGCCTCGTCCGCGACGAGGAGCCCCCACCGGTGCGCACCCAGCACGGGCGTGGTGCGGGAGGCGTCGGACAGGACGGTCCCGTAGGTCGTCAGCACGAACCCGTCGTCGACCCCACGCAGGTCGCGCGACGCCCCGTGGAATCGGCGCACCGCGACGCCGGGCGCGAACCGGCGGATCTCCTGCTCCCAGTTGCCCAGGAGGGAGGCCGGGCACACGACCAGGGTGGGTCCCGTGCCCGCGCCGCCCACCTGCGGCGGTGCGGCGTCGTCGGGCCGGGCGCGGTGCAGGTGCAGCGCGATGAGCGTGATCGTCTTGCCGAGGCCCATGTCGTCGGCGAGGCACGCGCCGAGCCCCAGACCGGTCAGCCGCGCGAGCCAGCGCAGGCCGTCGAGCTGGTAGTCGCGCAGCGAGGCGTCCAGCCCGTCCGGCACGACGACGTCGCGCGCCGGGGCCGGGTCCTCGAGCTCGGCGCGGAGCCGGTCGAGCCACGGCGTCGGTGTCACGGCCAGGTCCTGCTCTCCCACGCGGGCCACGCCCGTGAGCGCTGCCGCGACGGCGTCGAGCGCTGAGACGGGCTGGGCCGCGCGCCGCGTCGCGGCGTGCGCCGCGGCCGGGTCGGCGAGGACCCACCGCCCCCGCAGGCGCACGACGGCGGAGCGCCCCTCGGCATGGACGCGCGCCAGGTGCTCGCGCTCGGCCGCAGTGAGGCGGACCCCGTCGAGCGTCAGCTCGTGCGTGAGCATCATGGGGCTCGACGCGACCCCTGACCGGTCCGTGACGGGCCCGGCACGCAGCAGGGCGGGGAGGGCGCCGGCCGCGTCGGGGGCCTCGGTCGGCGAGAAGACCGCGACGGACCGGACCTGGCCGGCGAGGCTCGCGGGCCACTCGACGCCGATCCCCGTCGCGGCGAGTGCCGCAGCGCCCCCGGCGAGGAGCTCGCGCACGTCGGCCGGGGCGAGGACGAGGTCGCCGGGGACGGGCTGGTCGAGCAGCCCGTCGAGCGGGGGCCAGGCATGGGCTCCCGCGCGCAGCCGGACCAGGACGTCGCCGAGCGCGTCGCGCGCGCCGGGGTCCGTGCGGGCGGCGGTCCACAGCTCGTCGGCCGTCCGTGCACCGTCACGACCGTGCGTGACGACGGTCGCGAGCCAGTCGCTCCTCGCGAGGTCGCCGTCGGCGGTGGGCCGGTCGCTCGACAGGGGGTCGAGCCGGAGGCTCACCGTGACCCGCGGGTCGAGCAGCGCGGCGACGTCACGGGCCCAGGCGGCGAGGCCGTCCTGCGCCTCGTCCTCCGCGGCAGGTCGGTCGTCAGGGGCGGCCTCGACCAGCTGCCCAGCCGGGCCCGGCGGCACGCCGACGGCCGTCGCAGCGCGTCGGACCCAGGTGCTCGCGACCACGTCCATGATCCGCCGCACGGTGTCGGCGCGCGTCGCCCGGTCGGAGCCTTCCCAGAGCACGAACCCGTCGACGTCATGGTCGGCGCGAGGGGCGATCTCGCCCACCAGCGCCCCTTCGGCTCCCTCGGGCATGGCATCCGCAAGGGCGTCCACGCGGTCGAGGGCGGCACCGTCGAGCGGGGCCACCCGCCACCCTGCGGAGCCTGCGGCGACCGCGGGCACGAGGCGACCGGCCGCGACGTGTCCCAGGGCCTCGGCGCACACTGCTCCCCAGAACACCTCGGCGGGGCTGCCGTCTCCCGCCGCCCAGGCGTCGAGCAGGGCGTCGACGCGTGGTGGGTGCCCGCCGCCCGAGGTCGAGCCGGTGGTCGGGTGTGGCGCTGGTCGCGGCACAGGACCTCTTTCCTGGTGCGTCGTACGGCAGTCTTCCGAGCGATCAACGTACGATGTACGCAGATCATTCCCGACAGGTCGGGCATCCGTCGGGTCCCCTCGATGATCCCCGATCGCTCACGAGGAGGCAGCCCGTGCCGACCCCGACGGCTCCCGCACCGCCCGCCACGACCCCGCGCGACCCCGCGCGCACCCTCGCCCTCCTGTGGGGCCTGCACGCGGACCGTGGCGCGCGCGGACCCCAGCAGTCCCGGACGCCCGACGAGGTGGCGAGCGCCGCCGTCGGGCTCGCGGACGCCGAGGGGGCGCTCACCGGCCTGTCCATGCGCAAGGTGGCCGCCGAGCTGGGGATCGGCACCATGTCCCTCTACACGTACGTCCAGAACAAGGACGACCTCGTCGACCTCGTGGTCGACCGTGCGTACGGCGAGCTCTACCCGCACGGGGAGGCCCCGGGAGCGACCTGGCAGGATCGCCTGCGCTCGGTGGCACGCGCCAACTGGGACCTGTTCGCGCGGCACCCGTGGCTCCTCGACATCGACCTCGCGCGCCCCGTCCTCGGCCCGGGCGAGACCCGCAAGTACGACGTCGAGCTGCGGGCGATCGACGGCATCGGGCTCGACGACGTCGCGATGGACGCGACCGTGACGCTCGTCGTCGGGCAGGCGACCACCGCGGCGCGGCGGGCGCGCGCGGCCCGGCTCGCGCACGAGGAGAGCGGGCAGACCGACGACGAGTGGTGGGCCGTGAACGCCCCGCTCCTCGAACGGATCAGCGAGATGAGCACGTTCGCCGTCGCCGGGAGGGTGGGTGCCACGGTCGGCGAGGCGCAGCAGTCCGCCTACTCGGCCGAGGCGGAGCTGGAGTTCGGGATCGACCGCATCGTCGCGGGCGTGCAGGCACTGGTCGCGTGAGGTCCGCGCAGGCCCTCCGGACCGGACGCACCAGCCCGCTCGTCACGGTCGCCCAGGTCCTCCTGACCCTCGCGGGGATCCTCTACGTCGGGGTCGTCCTGGAGGCTGCCGCCGGGTGGCCCCTCGACCCGGCCCGCTCCTACCTGTCCGAGCTCGCCGCGCTCGACCAGCCGACGTCCGCGCTGTTCCGGGGCACCGACCTCGCCGCCGGGGCCCTCGTGGTGACGGGCCTCGCGGTCCTGGGCGTCGCGTACCGGCGTCGGCGTGCGGCCGGACACCCGGCGGCGACCCTCCTGCAGCGGGTGACGGCCTGGGCGCTCGTGGTGTTCGGGCTCGCCACCATGGCCGACGCCCTGCTGCCGCTCGACTGTGCCCTGTCGGTCGGGAGCTGCGCCGCGCGCGAGGACGCAGGGGTCCTGAGCCCGGCCCACCAGGCGCACACGTTCTCGAGCGTCGCGTCGGGGATCGGCTCGTTCGTCGCGAGCGCAGGCGTCGTGTGGCTCGCGCGTTCCCGACGGCGCACCCTCCTCGGGTTCACGGCCCGCCTCGCCGGCGCCCTGGGGCCCGTCCTGGGCGTCGTGACCGGCACGATCGGCATGTTCGGCAGCCCGCTGCCCCTCGGCACGGGCATCGCGCAGCGCATCCAGATCGTCGCGTTCTCGGTCGTCCTGGTCCTCGCGGTGCAGGTCCTGCGGATCCCCGCAGCCTCATCCACAGCCTCCTCCGAGGCGGGTCCCAGGGACGCGTGATGGACTGGGCCCCATGACGACGGCGACCCCGCCCCCCGCCACGTGGGTCATCCTGCCCGGCCTCCTGCTGGCCCCCTCCGACATGGAGCCGCTCGCGCGCGTGGTGCGGGACCAGTTCCCGGCCGCGACCGTGCTCGTGCTCGACTCGTGGGAGACCGCCGTCACCGCGCCCGTCGCCGCGATCCGGGCGTCGCTCGGCCTGGCCGGTCGGCATGCGTCCGCGAGCATCGGCCTCGTGGGGCACAGCGTCGGCGGTCTCGCCGCGATCGAGTGGGCGCTGTCGTTCCCCGAGGAGCTCGGGGCCGTGGTCCTGCTCGACCCGACGGCTCCGTTCCTGCCGCGACGTCCCGAGCGGCCCGCCCCGGTCGGCGCGACGCTGCTCGCCGAGAGGCTCGTCCACGCGGGCGGCACCCTGCTCTCGCGTTGCGGGGCGGTGACGAGGCGCGGGCCTGCGCTGCGCCGTCGGGCCTGGTACGACGGCACGCACCGCCCCGACCCCATGCCCGACGACGAGGCCGCCCGCCGCTACGGCACGCCGGAGGCCTGGCGCCTGCTGGTGGGGCAGTACGAGCAGAGCTGGTCGCAGGCCGAGCGTGTCACCGAGCTGTTCGCCGACCGCTCCGACGCGCTCGACCTGCTCGCGGTACGCCCCGTCCAGCTCGTCGGGTGGGGGACGCGCGGGCAGGGCCCGTTCCTGCGGGAGGAGCGCGAGCTCGGGGCGCGCCTGGGCGCGCAGGTCTACGGCCTCCCGGGGGAGGGGCACCTGTTCCCGCTCACGAGGCCCGACGTCGTCGCGCAGGTCCTGCGTGGAGAGGTCCCCGACGGGGCGCTCGCACCCGACGCGGACGCCGCCTTCCGGTAGAGCGGGCGGCTACCAGCCGGCCGCGTACTCGAAGTGCCAGGGCTCGGGCTTCGACCCGTTGGGACGAGCCCACGCCGGGTTGTCCCACCCGTACAGCGGGGCGTTCGCGCGCAGCCACTTGTACTGTGCCGATCCCGGGCTCGACGCCGGAGCGGCGAGGTCGATCGCCAGACCCCAGCCGTGGTTGGACGTCCCCGGGACGGCCGCCAGGCCGGGCTTGGCGGCGCGGGTCGAGACCTGCTCCGAGAAGGAGCGGTACGAGTCCGTCATGGGGATGGCCGCACCGAACCGCTGCGCGTACGCGGCGGACAGCTCCTCGAGCATCGCGGCCGCGTCGCAGCGCAGCGAGTGCCTCGGGGCGAACGACAACGACGTGAGTGCGGACGCCGGGATCTTGCCGTTCGCGAAGTTGGCGGAGCCGCACTGGTCGAGCAGCGTGGCCGCACGGACGCGGCGCTCGGCCGCGAGCTCTGCCGGGGTCGCGGGGGCCGGGGTGACGACCGACTTGGACGTCTCGCCGAAGTCGTTGAGCTGCATGGCCATCTTGTCCATCGCCTGGCCGAGGTCTGCGGTCGTGACCGGACCTGTCGCCACCTCGTCCTGTGCGACCGTCGTGTCGGCGACCTCGACGCTGTCCGCGAGCGACGCGCGCTCGGTCGAGCGCGACGCCCGCTGCGAACCCTCGCTGCGCTCGGCGAGGATCGACTCCTTGAGCGCGACGAGCTCGGCACGCGCCGTCTCGAGCTCATGGGTGGGGGTCGAGGAGGCCTCGGCGCGAGCCAGCAGAGCCTCCGCCTTGGCGATCATGTCGTCGTCGGCAGCGAGGGTCGTGGTGTTCGTCCCCTCGTCGTCGGCGAGGTCCGCCTGCTGCCCGCCGGGGGCCAGGTCGCCCGACGCCGTGCCGGGGATGATCATGGGCACGCACGCCAGGGCGCCGACGAACGCCGCGCCCGTCGCGGCGCGCGCCACGAGACGCGAGCCGAACAACGTGCCGCGTGCCGGCGTCGCGGGAGCCACCGGTGTGGCCGCGGTCGCGGGGGCACCCGACTTGCGCTCGCGCCGGCTCAGCGGCGGGAAGACCGGGCCGTCGAGCGCCGGCGTCGTGGAGGCGTCTGCCGGTCCGGCGGCGACGACCGGCGTCGGAGCCGAGCGCAGAGGGGTCGGCGCGGGGACCATGACGACGGGGATCTCGCCCGAGGGGGTCTGGAGCGGTGCCACGGCCTCAGGGGCCGCGCGCCGGATGCCGGTCGGCGGGAACGGAGCGGTCCGAGGCGCTACCGTGACGGCGACCTGCGGAGCGGGGGCGACCGGGGTGGCTGCGGTCGGCACGGGGAACGGTACGAGAGGGGCCGGGTGGGGCGCGGCCTGCGGCACGGCGAACGTCGCGGGACGCGTCATGGCGGTGTGCCGGTGCTCGACCTGCAGGTGGTCGGCGGGAGGGCGTCCTTCGCGTCCGGCCGCGGCGAGCTCTCGCGCGCGAAGCTCGGCCTGACGTTGACGCCGCGTGGGGGTCGGCGCCGCGCCGTGCGGGCGCTGCTGGACCGGTGCGGACGTTTCCACCTGACGTGACTCCTGTGCTCTGGGACGGCCTCCGGCAGGAGGTCGGTACTGACTTCGTGGTGCGGGAGCCAGTGGTCGTTGCCGTCCGTCGTGCACCCGATCGCGGCCTACGTTACTCGTTCGTTATCGATGCGCGGAACCCCGTCGGGCCCCGATGTGACCGGGGCCGCACGATGGTGCGGAAAACTCGTCCGATCCCGCCCGCGTACTCTTCCGCGGCCGGCCGACGGGTGTCCGGTACGTCAGGGTTGGCGCGGGTCGACCGTCGCCCGGTCGGGCGGCCGGCCCCACGGCCTGTCAGCCCCGCCCCGACGGGCGGACGAACGGGAACGCGAGCGTCTCGCGGATGCTCGCCCCGATGAGCATCATGTAGACGCGGTCCACCCCGATCCCGAGCCCGCCCGTGGGCGGCATCGCGAACTCGAGGGCGGACAGGAACTCCTCGTCGACCTCCATGGCCTCGGGGTCGCCCGCCGCGGCGAGCAGCGACTGCTGCGTGAGCCGGTTGCGCTGGTCCACGGGGTCGATGAGCTCCGAGTAGGCGGTGCCCAGCTCGGCGCCGAACGCCACGAGGTCCCACCGCTCGGCGAGCCGCGGGTCGCGGCGGTGCGTGCGGGTCAGGGGAGAGGTCTCGAGCGGGAAGTCGGTGTAGAAGGTCGGCTCGACCGTCTGCCCCTCGACGAACGCGTCGTAGAGCTCGGTCACGATCGCTCCGTGCGTCATGTCGGGCGTGAAGTGGACGCCCTTCTCCTCGCAGATCGCCTGGAGCGTGGCCATCGGGGTGTCCGGCGTGACCTCCTGGCCCACGGCACGGGACACGGCCCCGTGCACGGTACGGACGGGCCACTCGCCGTCGAGCCGGACCACGGTCCCGTCCGCCCGGCGGGAGACCGGTTCGCCGTGCACGGCGACCGCGGCCTCGACGATGAGGTCGCGTGTGAGCTCGCGCATCGTCGTGTAGTCGCCGTACGCCTGGTACGCCTCGAGCGACGTGAACTCGGGGTTGTGGGTCGCGTCGACACCCTCGTTGCGGAAGTTGCGGCCCAGCTCGAAGACCCGACCGACGCCGCCGATCGCGAGCCGCTTGAGGAACAGCTCGGGCGCGATGCGCAGGTACAGGTCGAGGTCGTACGCGTTGATGTGCGTCGTGAAGGGTCGGGCGTTCGCACCGCCGTGCACGCGCTGCAGGATCGGGGTCTCGACCTCGATGAAGTCGCGGGCCGCGAGCGAGTCGCGCAGAGACTTCACGGCCTTGCTGCGTCCGCGCAGGATCTGCGCGGTCCGGGTGTCGAGGGCCAGCTCCATGTGCTTGAGCCTGACCTTGGCCTCGGCGTCGGCGAGGCCGCGGTGCTTGTCGGGCGGCGAGGTCAGGGCCTTGGACGCCATCTGCCACGCGCTCGCGTGCAGCGACAGCTCGCCGCGGCGGCTGCGGGTCAGGTCGCCCGTGACGCTCACCTGGTCGCCCAGGTCGACCGCGCGCCGCCAGAGCCCCAGGTCGGGACCGGGGCGGTCGGCCGTGAACATGACCTGGATCTCGTCGGTCCCCTCGCGCAGGTCCGCGAAGATCACGCCGCCGTGGTCGCGCAGGCGCACCACACGCCCGACGACGGACACGTCGCCCTGGGGGGCCACGTCGCCCGGCGACGTGCTCGTCCCGGCCGGTGCCGCGCCGTCGGGCACCGGCGCGCCCTGCGTCTGCCCGATCGAGTGGCCCCGGCGCACCGCCTCGCCGATCGAGACGGTGCGCGGGACGGAGACGGGGTAGGGCTCCATGCCCGCCGCGCGCAGCACGCCGAGCTTCGCGTGGCGCGTGGCCTGCTGCTCGGTCAGGCGACGCGTGGGGGCGGAGACCGTGAGCAGCGCGGTCTCCTGGGCGCGCACCGCCTCGGCGAAGGCCGCGGAGACCTCGGGCCGGTGCAGGTCCGGCGAGCGGTCGCGGCGGTGGAACAGGTTCGGGGTGTTCGGCAGGAAGCCCTCGGCCTGGCCCACCGCGAAGATGACCTGCGTGAGCTGGCCCGCGTTCTGGAAGCACAGCAGTCGCGGCTTCCAGTCCGGCAGGTACTTCTCGTTCGACTTGTACAGCGAGTCGAGCTGCCAGAACCGCGACGCGATGAGCAGCACCCGGCGGTTGAAACGCTGGATCGGGGTCGCGCCGATGCGCGCGCCCTGCTCGAACGAGCCGCGGAACATCGCGAAGTTCATCGAGATCCGGTCGACGCCCGCCCCGCGGCCGGCCTTGACGAGCTCGGTCACCATGAGCTCGGTGACGCCGCTGACGGCCTGCGGGTGGCGGCGCATGACGTCGAGCGACAGGCCGCGGCGGCCCCACGGCACGAACGACAGGAGCCCGCGGGGGTTCCCCTCGGCGTCGTGCGCGGAGACGATCATCTCGCGCGGGTCGGCGGCGTCCCCGAGGCGGCTCAACGACATCGAGAAGCCCCGCTCCTCGCCGTGCCGCCACTCGTCGGCCGCGGCGACCAGAGCAGCGAGCTCGTCGGCCGGGATCTCGGCCTGGCGGCGCACCAGGACCCGGTAGCCCTCGCGCTCGGGGCGTGCGACCGCGTGCCGCACCGAGCGCATCGCCGGGCCGTCGAGCGTGAACGTCCGCGTGTTGATGATGGCCTCGTCGCCCAGGGCGATCGGGTGCAGGTCCACGGCCTGGAAGGCCTTGGCCCCCAGCTCGCTCGTCGACAGGACCGCAGGCACCCAGCCGAACCGGCGGGCGTGCGCGCGCCACTGCTCGATCGCGTCGGGCCAGCTCGCCTTGTCGCCGATCGGGTCGCCCGCCGCGAGGCACACGCCGGAGATCACCCGGTAGGACACGGCCGCCCGCTGGTCCTGGGAGAAGATCGCGCTCCGGTCCCAGCGCGTCGCGAAGTACTCGAGCGAGTCGTCGCTCGGGTGCTCGAGCAGGAGCTTGCGCACCGCGAGCTCGTCGGCTGCCTCGACCTTGGCGTCGTGCGGGGCCGAACGCATGAAGACCGCGATCGCGAGCACCAGGGCGAGCGCCGAGACCAGGCCCGCGACGAGCGCGAGCCACCCGGGACCGGAGCCGTCGGCGTGCAACGGGTAGTCGCTGGGCTTGAGACCCAGCGCGACGGACAGGCTCCAGTTCACCCGGTTGCGGATCCCGTGCAGGGAGTTCGGCACGACCTCGAGCAGCAGGAGCGTGAGGAACGCCGAGACGGCCACGCCGCCCACGAGCACGAGGATCGCCCGCCACCACGCACCCTTGCTGACCCGGGCCGGGAACGCGGACCGGGCCGCGATCAGCAGGACCACCGCCACGACGGCCACGACCCACGACGCGATCTCGAGGGGGGACAGGACCAGCCCGTCCGCGCGCAGCGCCTGCTTGTCCTCGTCGAAGACCCACAGCAGGCCCACGGCGAGCCCCAGCACCGCGACCGGGAACTGCCACACCACCACCACGAACCACAGCGCCGCGCGCTGGCGCCGCAGCAGGCCGCTCGCGATCACGCCGACCAGGACCACCGAGAACACGCTCGGGAACGTGGGGATGTTCAGGACCGCCAACCAGTCGCTCACCGTCCGGACGAAGCCCGGGGCGAACAGCAGCAGGACCAGGGCGAGCACGAGCCAGAAGGCCACGGCCTGCACGATCCTCCCCGCCCACGAGGCGACGGTCTCCGCCCAGGGTGGGGCGGAGGTGCGAGAGAGGGAGGTCGAGCGGGGCATACGTGCTCCTCGAGGCAGGCGGTGCCACCATTCAAGCGCAGGAGCGGGGTTTACGACGGGGGAACACGGCGGGTGCGCGCAGGCGCGTGCCGTGCGCGGGTCGTCCCGACGACTCGTCGGGCGGACCCGCGCACGGTGCGGGGAGACCGCTACTGCACCGTGAACGTGACGGGTGCGGACACGAGCGTCCCCTTGAACAGATGTCCCCCGGTCGCCTGCTGGGTGCCTCCCCACGTGCCGTCGGTCTGCTGCAGCGCGTACGAGTTGATCATCCAGGGGAGGGTCGCGTGCAGCTGGTACGTGCCGGGGGCCAACGGTTCCGGGGTGCCAGGACCGTTCCCGCACGTCGCGGTCGGGACCAGCGAGATCTGGTTGTCCAGCGTCCTGCCTGGTTCCAGCTCCACGTTGCCGTACGAGTCGGTAGGGGTCTGGGGGCTCGAGACGATCACGCCGTCCTGCGAGATCACGTACTCGTAGAGGAAGAAGAAGTCGACCACGTCGGGCCGGGCGTGCGGGCTGACCGTGACCCTCCCGGGGATCGCAGGTCGGGACGAGGCGTCCAGCACCGGCACGGGACCGACGACCTCGAGCCGCGCGAGCAGCTCGTCGCCCGTTGCCGCCGGTGCGGGCTGTCCGCACTGGAAGGTGACGTCCATCGTCTGCGGTGCGGGGAAGGTGACCTTCTCACCGTCGAAGGCGCCGGGCAGGAAGGTCGGCGGCTCCGGGGCCTCGGGGGGCGTCTCCGGCTCGACGGGCAGGGCGACCGCGTGGCCGTCGAGGCTGGTGACCCTCCCCTGGTCGTCGATCGCCACGGTCCACGGGCCCCCGACGACGGTGCTCGCGGCCGCCGTGCCACCGACAGGCGTGAGCTCGGTCGCGAGCGTCCCGACGGCCGTGTACGTCCCAGCCGTGGGAAGCGGGGCGTCGCCGCAGCGCCCGATGCCCGCGAGCCCGAGCGGGCCGGACTCACCGGGAGCGAGGTCGAGCGACGTCCTCGCGCCCTCGGTAGGGGGCTCGCCGGTCGTCGAGGACGACACCACCTGACCCTCGGCGTCGAGCAGGTAGACGGCGACGAAGCCCGTCGACGACGTGGTGAGGGAGGCGTCACCGGTGTTCGTGACCTTGAGCGGTGTCTCACCTGCGACGTCGGACGGGTCAGGGCCGAGCGTCAGGGGGGTGGTCGTCGCGAGGAGCTCCGAGAGGTCGTCCCCGCAGACGGGGGCGAACGTGCCGCCGAGCGGCTCGACGACGTCGGAGGTCGGCGTCGGCGTCGGGACCGGGGGAGCCGGCAGGATCTCGACGGGCGCGGGGGCGAGGAGCCCGGAGAGCCCGATGCCCGCGACGCCCAGGAGGACGAAGCCGCCCGTACCGAAGGCGGCCGCGCGCCGGCGTCGGGATCTCTTGACGAGACGGTGGACCTCGACGGTCCCGGTGGTTCCGTCGGTGGCGGCGGCGCCCGCGCTCGCGGCGATGTCGGAGAAGGCGGCGTCCAGGTGCAGGGGAGTCGAGGGCTGCTGCTTGTCGTTCATCGGGCTCCTCCCAGGGGAGTGACGTCGAGGTCGTCGGACGGGGTGTCGATCGGCCCGAGGCAGGCGGCGAGCTTGCTGTTGGCATCGCTCAGGTAGCGCTTGACCGTGCCTTCGCCGAGCGAGAGCTGGTCGGCGACCTGCCGGACCGTGAGGTCGGAGTAGAAGCGCAGGACGACGCACGCACGCTCACGGGGCGAGAGCGTCATGAGTGCCTTCTGCACGTCGACGCGGTCGTCCGTGGCGGCCGGGGTGCCCGGTCCCGTCTCTCCGGTCCCGCCGGGGTCGTGGAGCAGGTGCCGGACGTTCTCCCAGTGGCGTCGTCGCCGGAACCCGTCGAGGTAGGTCGTGAGGATCGCCTTGCGGACGTAGCTCTCGGCGAGCTGGAAGTCGGTCGCGGCACGCCCGCGCCGGAACGTTCGTACGAGTCCTTCCTGGACGAGGTCCTCGGCCTCCCGCAGATCGCCGCACAGCAGGTACGCGTACCCCACGAGCGCTCTCCGACGGGTGCGGACGATCTCGTCCAGCACCTGTTCCCAACGGGCCATGAAGTCCTCCTGCGTCGATCAGCGTGCCGTGTCACCGCTCTCAACGAACACCAGCGGCGAAACGTTGGGGTAGAGCGACGTCCTCGTCGGGCGGCGGCCGTTCTCAGGACACCCGCGGCGAGGCGCCGACGGCCTGGGGCCTCGATCACCACCTGGCGATCGAGGCCCCAGGCCGTCGGCGTGTGGGTGCGGGCTCGGCGTCGCCGAGGGGCTACTCCCAATACTCGCCGCACGCCCCGTTGACGAAGTCTCCGCCCAGCTCACTGTCTCGGACGAGCTTTCCGTGCGCCTGGACGGCCCACCAGAAGCGAGGGGCGTCGAGCCACCTGGACCGGATCTCCTGGTACTCCGGCGACGAGACGGCTGGTCGCAGGTCGGCCGCGAGTGCGTAGATGTCCGTGCTGAAGGCTTCGTACACGCTCGTCGTCGTGTCCTCGGTCGACCTGAAGGCTCGGCACGTCTCCCGGTCGGTCGTCGCGGGCGCCGCCTTCGGAGTTCCACCGTCCAGGACGCGAAGGGCGAAGGTCGGCACCTGCCCCGAGGAGTTCTCGGTGACCGCGTAGGTCCCCATGAGTCGCGAGAAGCCGGCGTCGGTGAAGACGGCCCCGCCCTCGAGCTCGAGCCTCCAGCCGTCGTCGCTCGCGGTCCGTTCTCGAGGTGCGACGTCAGAATTCTTGTGCACGGTGAGCGTCCGCTTCCCGTCGCCCGTGGTGACGATCTGGATCTCCTGGAAGTTGTCGGACTCGAAGGTGAGGTCGACCACGGCCGGAGCCCCGGTGCGCGAGGCTCTACGGAGCGCCTCGAGGACCATGGACGTGTCGTCCCAGAGCGCGTCGCGTACCTCGACCGGGTCGGGCCGGGGCTCCGGCGTGATCGTCAACGGGACGGGTTCCGAGACGAGCCATCCGTCGAAGAGCGTCCCGGTCGCCTCGTCGCCCCAGGTCCCGTCCGGTCGCTGGGCCGAGTAGCCGGTGAGGGGGAACCGGTGCAGTGCGAAGACCTCGTAGCTTCCTGCCGGCAGTCGTGAGAGCTGACCGCTGGCTGCACCGCACGTCGGGACCGTCGTGACCTCCATCTCCCAGCCGGCCGACGACCCCGGGGTAGGCGTGGCCTCGCCCGTGGTCTCCGCAGCGGGGAGCGAGGAGCTCACGACGACCCCGTCCTGAACGACCACGTAGGCCCCCGTGGCCGAGTCGTCGTAGCGGAGCCGCACCTTGTCGTCGAACGTCATGAGGACCGGCGCGGTCGCCGAACCTGGGGTCTGAGTCGCAAGGTCGGGGATGTCGATGCTCAGACGGGCGGGCAGGTCGTCACCTGTCGGGGTCGGGGCGGGCTGCTGGCAGGCGAGGGCGGTGGCGGTGATCGCGGCCGGGAACGTCGGCGGCGGCTCGGGTGTCGGCGAGGGGGTCGCCGTCGGCGACGGGGACTCCGCAGGCGCGATCGGCTCGGGCCGCACGTCCTGCGGGATCGAGAGCGCGGCGACGCCGAGGGCCCCGGCGACGCACAGGGTCGTCGCTCCGAGGGCGACCTTCTTTGCTGCCCGACGGCGTCGCGTCCGTCCGCGGACGACGTCGAGGTGGGCGTCGAGGCCGGGCAGGGACGCGTCGTCGACCAGGTCTCGCAGCGCGCGGCCCAGGTCGTCCTCGTGGTTCGAGGGTCCGTTGTCGATGGTGCTCACGCGATGTTCCTCCCGTTCGTCGTGTGCGGCGCCTTGGCTGGTGGCGCCGGGTCGGTGGTGGGCCCGGCGGTGGGTGCGGGGGATGTCGCTGTCGTCGCGGTGGACCCTGCGATCGGGGAAGCGGCGCCCAGGGTCTGCTGCATGACGGTCATCGCGTCGGACAGGTGACGCTTGACGGTCCCTTCGGCGCACCCGAGCTCCTCGGCGATGCGGGGCACCGTCAGGTCCTCGTAGTACCGGAGCACGACGCACGCACGCTGCCGCGGCGTCAGGCCGGCGAGCGCCCTGGCCGTGTCGGCGCGGGCCGAGGCGGGGGCTTCCGGTCCGGCCACGCCCTCGCGCTGCCCGACGAGATGGCGCAGTCCGAGCCAGTGCCGTCGACGGCGGTACCCGTCGAGGTAGAGCGTGAGGATCGCGCGGCGCACGTACCCCTCGAGGTGGGCGACGGGGCGGTCGGCCCCCTGCGCAGCCGTGTCGTCGAGCGTGAAGAGCCGGGTCCCGCCCGGAGGTGTGGCAGGAGCGGTCCGCCCCTCCGTCGTCGCGCCCCTCCCGCGGAGCCTCGAGAACACCTTGACGAGTGCGTCCTGCACCACGTCCTCCGCGTCGCGCCTGTTCCCGCAGAGCAGGTAGGCGTACCCCACGAGCGCGGTCCCACGCTGTCTGGTCAGCGCGGTGAGCTCGTCGTCCCAGTCGGCCACCGTTCCCCCTTCGTCCTCAGCCCGACCGCCCTTGGTGGGCGGTGTCACTGATCATGACGCGTGGTGCGCGTGGATCGTTGGGGGTGAAGTCCGGCGCGTGACGCACGTCGCCCCGCATCCCGGGTGGGGGGTGCGGGGCGGTGGGGGTGTGCTGGGGTGGGTGGTGGTCAGGGGGCGGTGACGAAGAGGTGGCGCGCGACGTCGTCGGGCAGGTCCAGGACGGTCTCGGCGCCCTGCGCGGAAACCGTGTACGACCCGGCCTCGGGGGTGATCGTGACCTCCTGGCGGGGCAGGATGCCCGCGGCCGCCAGGCGCGCGAGCAGGTCCGTGTCGGTCTGCAGGGGCTCGGCGATGCGCTGCACGACCACGCGCAGCGCCCCGGGGGCGCGCCCGGCACGGTCGGCCGCGGCCACGTACGCGGGCAGCGACACGACCCCGTCGAGGTACTCGATCTCCACGATGTCCTCGCCCAGCTCCGACAGGCCCGGGATCGGGTTGCCGTACGGGTCGTGGTGCGGGTGGTCCAGCAGACCGATCAACCGCTTCTCCACGAGCTCGCTCATCACGTGCTCCCACCGGCACGCCTCGACGTGCACGAACTCCCAGTCGAGCTTGATCACGTCCGTCAGCAACCGCTCCGCCAACCGGTGCTTACGCATCACCCGCTGCGCCTTCGCATGACCCTCAGCAGTGAGCTCCAGATGACGATCCCCCGTCACCACGACCAGACCATCACGCTCCATGCGCGCCACCGTCTGCGAGACCGTCGGACCCGAATGACCCAACCGCTCCGCGATCCGCGCACGCAGAGGGACGATCCCCTCCTCGTCCAGCTCATAGATCGTCTTCAGATACATCTCGGTGGTGTCGATCAGGTCGGTCACGTCGCGCTCCGGGCTAAAGTTGAAGGATTCCAATCTTGGAACGTCTCCACATGCTACGTCACGTGCGAGCCCACGACGAGACGGCTCGACGCCCGCTCCGCGACGTCGCGCACGACGTCTCGTGACGCACGCCACACATGGCTAGACTCGGGCGCATCCTCCGGGGGTGCCGGAGGGCCAGCCGGTGACCCCGGTCCAGCAGTCGTCAAGGAGGACGGATGCTCACGCTCAGCTCCACCAGTCTCACGATCGTCGCGGTGATCGGGGCCATAGGCCTCGCCGCGCTCGTCTTCGCGTTCGTCCTCAGACGCCAGGTACTGGCCGCTCCCGAGGGCACCGCGAAGATGCAGGACATCGCCCAGGCCATCCAGGAGGGGGCCTCGGCCTACCTCAACCGGCAGTTCCGGACCCTGGCGCTGTTCGCGGTGATCGTCTTCGGTCTGCTGTTCCTCCTGCCCGGCGACGCCGGGATCAAGGTGGGCCGGTCGGTCGCGTTCCTCGTCGGTGCCGGGTTCTCCGCGTGCATCGGCTACCTGGGGATGTGGCTCGCGGTGCGCGCGAACGTGCGCGTCGCGTCCGCCGCGACCCGGCCCGGGGGACGGGCCGAGGGGGCGCGCGTCGCGTTCCGGACCGGTGGCGTGGTGGGGATGTCCGTCGTGGGTTTAGGCCTGCTCGGTGCGGCCGGCGTGGTGCTGCTGTACCGAGGGGACGCTCCGGCTGTGCTCGAGGGGTTCGGGTTCGGGGCTGCACTGCTCGCGATGTTCATGCGCGTGGGCGGCGGGATCTTCACCAAGGCGGCGGACGTCGGTGCGGACCTGGTGGGCAAGGTCGAGCAGGGGATCCCCGAGGATGACCCGCGCAACGCCGCGACCATCGCGGACAACGTGGGCGACAACGTGGGGGACTGCGCGGGCATGGCCGCAGACCTCTTCGAGTCGTACGCCGTCATGCTCGTCGCGGCCCTCATCCTCGGCAAGGCCGCGATGGGCGAGCAGGGGCTCGTCTTCCCGCTGATCGTCACGGCCATCGGCGCGTTCGTCGCGGTCCTGGGCGTCTTCATCACGCGCGTGCGCGGCAGCGAGAACGGCCTGCGGGCCATCTACCGCGGGTTCTACCTCTCGGCGCTGCTCGGCGCGGTCCTCGCGGGCGTCGCGGCGTTCGCGTACCTGCCGTCGTCGTTCTCGGAGCTGTCGGGCACCGCGGACCTGGGCGACGTCACGAGCGACCCGCGCGTGGTCGCGGCGCTCGCGGTCCTCATCGGCGTGGTCCTGGCGGGCATCATCCTGTGGGTCACGGGCTACTTCACGGGCACGACGTCGAAGCCCACCCTCCACGTGGCCGCCACCTCCCGCACGGGAGCGGCCACGGTCGTCCTGTCCGGGATCGGGGTCGGGTTCGAGTCCGCGGTCTACACCGCGGGCATCATCGCGGCAGCGATCTGCGGGGTCTTCCTCATCGCGGGCGGCTCGGTATGGCTGTCGCTGTTCCTCATCGCGCTCGCGGGCTGCGGGCTCCTGACGACGGTCGGCGTGATCGTCGCGATGGACACGTTCGGGCCCGTCTCGGACAACGCGCAAGGAATCTACGAGATGTCCGTCGGCGAGGCCGGTGACGGCAACCCGGAGGCCGCGCAGATCCTCACCGACCTCGACGCCGTGGGCAACACGACCAAGGCCATCACCAAGGGCATCGCGATCGCGACCGCCGTCCTCGCAGCGACCGCGCTGTTCGGGTCGTACGCCGACGCCGTGGGCGGGGCGCTCGCGGACATCACGAACCCGGCCGGCGGCCTCGTCGTCTCGATGCTCGACTACTCGATCATCTCGCCGATCACCCTGGTCGGCGTGATCCTCGGCGCCGCGACCGTGTTCCTGTTCTCGGGCCTCGCGATCGACGCCGTGACCCGCGCTGCCGGCGCGATCGTCTACGAGGTGCGCCGCCAGTTCCGCGAGCACCCCGGGATCATGACGTACGACGAGCGCCCCGAGTACGGCAAGGTCGTCGACATCTGCACGCGCGACTCGTTGCGCGAGCTCGCGACGCCCGGCCTCCTGGCCGCCTTCGCACCCATCGCGGTGGGCTTCGGGCTCGGCGTCGGACCGCTCGCGGGCTTCCTCGCGGGGGCCATCGGGGCGGGCGTGCTCATGGCCGTCTTCCTGGCGAACTCGGGCGGTGCGTGGGACAACGCGAAGAAGATCGTCGAGGACGGCGCGTACGGCGGCAAGGGGTCCCCGGCGCACGAGGCGACCGTCGTCGGCGACACCGTGGGCGACCCGTTCAAGGACACGGCCGGTCCGGCGATCAACCCGCTGCTCAAGGTCATGAACCTGGTCGCGGTGCTTATCGCTCCCGCCGTGGTCGCGCTGAGCGTACCCGCGGACGCCAACCACGCGCTGCGCATCGGGATCGCCGTGGTCGCGGCGGGCATCGCGTTCGGGGCCGTCATCCTGTCGAGGCTGCGTGCGGCGCGCGTGGACCGCGAGCAGATGTCGGAGGAGCCGCAGGCGGTGCGGACGAGCTGAGGTCGCGCCCTCCGGCGGCGGGGTGTCAGGACGAGCGTGGCCTCGAGGTCACGCTCGTCCTGACACCCCGGCTGCCGGGTGGGTCGCTCGCGTCAGCGCCAGTGCTCGAGCAGCCGCGCCGTCGTCCCCGTCGCCTTGTCGAGGACGTCCTCGGTCCCGTCGGCCGCCGCGGACAGGAGTGCTGCGTCGATGAAGTGCCCCAGGAGGTCGACATCGGTGACGTGGTCGTACCCGCTCGCCTCGAGCACGGTCCGCAGGGCCGCGAGCAGCCGGGGGCGGGACGCGCGCAGGATGGGGCGCAGCGCGGGGTCGCGCATCGCGGTGAGCACGGGGTCGAGCCGGACGTCGACGACCTGGTCGTCGACCGAGGGTGCGTAGAACGTCTCGATGAGCAGCCGAGCCGTGCTCGCGGTCGAGCGGTCGCGTCGCGCCAGGCCTGCGGCCTTCTCGGTCGCGGCCGTGCCGCGCAGCTCCTCGGCGGCCTCGACGGCGGCTGTGACGAGCGAGGAGCTCGACGGGAAGTAGTACGAGGCGGAGCCCTGCGGCACGCCCGCCGCCCGGGCGACCCGTCGGTGGGTCACTGCGGGGAACCCCTCGGCGAGCAGGAGGCGCGCGGCGGCCTCGACCATGACGCGCTGGCGGTCGCTGCTGCGGGCCTGGACGGGGACGCGGGCGTCGGTGCTCCGGCGGCGGGCGCCCGCAGCGAGGTCCGGCGGGCCGGTGAGGGGAGTGTCAGGGCGTGCGAGGAGGGGCTCGACCTCCGGCCCGGTGTCGTGGGAGGGGTCGACCATCTCTCGCTGCGTCGCGCTCACGCGGTCATCCTAGGGAGGAAACGGACCAAGGGGGCGACGAACGCCGTGGAGGACCGGTGACGGTCGCGGAGCAGGGCGGGAACGGTCGTCGGTGGCGGATTTTCTGCGCAGGGTCACCAGCCCGCATCATGGAGGGATGAAGACCTCGTTCCTGCGCCCGACGACGGCGCTCGCCGTCGTCGCGCTGCTCGCCCTGGGGGCCTGCTCGGGAGGCGACGACGCCGCGTCGTCCGCCTCGTCGCCGAAGGCGGCCGCGAGCGAGAGCACGCCCGACAGCGCTGCTGTCGACGCCGCGACCGACGCCGCCTCCGCGGCGGACGCGGACGCCGGGGCGGCCGCCGCGGCAGAGGGCGGCGAGGCGGCACCGGCCGTCGACACGTCGTTCTGTGCCGCGACCGAGACGGCATGGGCCGCAGCCAACACCGCGCAGGTGTCGATGAGCGTGGACCACCCGCGCACCCTGGTGACCGGCTTCGAGAACGCCCGGGTCGCGCTCACGAGCGTGGAGCCCCCGGCGGACGTCGCGGCCGACTGGAAGACCGTGACGTCCTACGTCTCGACCGCGGCCAAGGCGCTCGCGAAGGCCGACGGAGACTCCCCGAAGGAGATCGTCAAGGCGCTCGACGACGCGGGCAAGGACCTCGACACCGATGCGATGACGGCGGCGTCGGCCCGCGTGACGGCCTACCTGGACACCACCTGCACCGGGTGAACCGGATGGGGAGAAGTCCCCTCGGGGCGAATTCTGGCGACGTTGCTCTCAGCAATGCTCCAGGATGGGGTCCGTGACCAACCGAAAGAGCTCGACCACGACCGTCAGCGGCCTCGCGACCGCCGTCCTCCTGACCCTCTCGCTCGCAGCCTGCAGCGGCGGTGGCGCCGATGTCGCCGCGTTCTGCAAGGCGGGCGAGGACCTCGACGCCACCATGGCCGACGTCGACCCGTCGGACCTCGCGAGCACGGGTGACGCGTTCACGACCCTCGCCGCCGAGATGAAGAAGATCACGGCCCCAGACGAGGTCGCCGCCGACTGGACCGTCCTGACCGAGGCCATGTCCGGGGCCGGTGCGACGTTCACCGAGCTCGACGACCTCGACCCGACCGACCCGGCCTTCCTCGACAAGGCGACCGCGGTCGGAGAGGACATCGAGAGCGACAAGGTGACGGCCGCGATGAAGAACCTCGAGACGTTCTCCGCGGAGAACTGCACGGCCTGACCCGAGAGTCCCGGAGGGGCCGGTCACGCAGCGCGCGCTGCGGGGCCGGCCCCTCGTCGTGGGCGCCGGGTGCCGGGGGCAGGGTGCCCCGCGGCCGCCCGGGGGAGGATAGGGGCATGTCCCTCGGTGAACCCACGATCGACCCACGCCTCCTGCCGCTGCTGCGCGACGACCTCGCAGCTGCCTCCTACACGGTCGACGGGGTCGAGGACTTCCTCGGTCCGCTCGCGGCGGCGGCCCTGCACCGCGAGCAGGCAGTGCCCGCCCTGCGTGTCGCCCGGGCCGCGCTCGACGACGCGACGGGTGCGGCGTCGTCGGGCCGCAAGGACCCTCGTGCGGTGCTCGCCGCGCTGTTCCTGCTGGGCCTCGAGGTCCGCCGCGCGGACCTCGACGCCGCCCTGCCGGGCGTCGGGGCAGATGGCGCCGCTCGCCTCGGGCTCGTGGCCGCGGCGGGCAACGGGCCCGACGACGGCGTCCGCGCCCTGGTGGACCTGCGCCCCTACGCCGCGGCCGACGCGGCCGGTCCGGTCACGTGGTGGCTGGCCTCCGACCTGGGCGAGCTCGCGACCGGGCGACGCCTCGCGGGCGACCACGTGCTGGGCGCGGGTGGCGCCTCGATCACGCTCGCGCAGGTCACGATGCGTACCCCGGTGGGCCGGGTGCTCGACCTCGGGACCGGCTGCGGCATCCAGGCCCTGCACGCCTCGCGGCACGCGCAGTCGGTCGTCGGGACCGACATCTCCCGGCGTGCGCTGCGGTTCGCCGAGTTCAACGCCGCCCTCGACGGGGTGCGCCTCGACCTGCGGGAGGGTTCGATGCTCGACCCGGTCGCGGGCGAGCAGTTCGACCTCGTGGTCTCCAACCCGCCGTTCGTCATCACGCCGCGCGGGACCTCGGGAGCGACCAGCGCCCTTCCTGAGTACGAGTACCGCGACGGTGGGCGCGCGGGCGACGACCTGGTGCGGGACCTGGTCCGAGGCGTCGGGGACGTGCTGGCGCCGGGCGGCGTCGCGCAGATGCTCGGCAACTGGGAGCACCGGCGGGGCGAGCCCTGGACCGAGCGAGTGGGTGCCTGGCTGGAAGAGGCCGGGCTCGACGGCTGGGTCATCCAGCGCGAGGTGCTGGACCCGGCCGAGTACGCCGAGACGTGGATCCGCGACGGCGGCACGACCCCCGAGCGTGAGCCCGGGGCGTGGGCGGCGTCGTACGAGGCGTGGCTCGACGACTTCGCGACGCGCGACGTCGAGGCCGTGGGCTTCGGGATCGTCACGCTCCGCAAGCCCGCCGAGGGGCACGGCGTGAGCCTGCGCCGCCTCGAGGAGCACACGGGGGCGGTGCGTCAGCCGCTCGGCGGGCACCTGGCCGCCTCGCTCGCGGCCCACGACTGGCTCGCAGCCCGTGACGACGCCGCGCTCGCGTCCGCGCGTCTCACGGTGGCTCCCGACGTGACCGAGGAGCGCTACCTGACGCCCGGCGCCGAGGACCCGAACGTCGTGATCGTGCGGCAGGGCGACGGCCTGGGCCGAGGGATCCAGGCGTCGACCGGGCTCGCGGCGCTCGTGGGGGCGAGCGACGGCGAGCTCACCGTCGGGCAGCTGATCGGGGCGATCGCGTCGCTGTTCGAGGTCCCGACGGGCGACCTGGCGGGCGAGCTCCTCCCGGCGGTCCGTGGCCTGGTGAGGGACGGCTTCCTGCTCACGTGACGCTCGGGGTTGCCTCTAGGGTGCCGAGCACGGGGTTGAGGTCGTTGTCCCGGCGATGACGGCCTCCACCTCGTGCTCGGCCGCACGGAACCTCCTGGTCGGCTGCAGCGACCGGAAAGGCCGTGCGGCGCGCGCCGCGCCTCCCTAGGTTGAGCCCATGACCTCTCGAATCCAGCACACGACGTTCGACGCCCGCGACGCCTACGCGCAGTCGGTCTGGTGGTGCGGGGTCCTCGGCTACGTCGAGGACCCCGACGACCCGAACCTGCCCGGCCACGAGGAGTGCATGATCTTCCCGCCCGCCGGCACCCACGCCCCGGCCGAGTCCCGCGGACGCCTGCTGTTCATCGAGGTCCCGGAGGGCAAGGAGATCAAGAACCGGCTCCACCTGGACCTGCGGCCCACCGACGGGACGCGCGAGCAGGAGGTCGAACGGCTCGTCGGCCTGGGGGCGACCAGGCTCGCCGACCACCGGCGACCCGACGGCTCCGGGTGGGTCACGCTCGCGGACCCCGAGGGCAACGAGTTCTGCATCCTGCGCAGCGACGCCGAGGTCGCGGCCCAGGGCGGCTGAGCCGCTGGGGCAGGCGAACCTGCTGCCGGGCAGCCGCTCCCTCCCGGTGCCGAGCATGCGGTTGTCGTCGTGAAGCGGCGGGTCTTCGACGCCAACCGCATGTTCGACGGACGCCAGCCGCATGCTCGGCAGCGCGGGGCCGCCCGCGGGGCCCCTGCGGAGCGTGCCGTCAGTCCCACCCGAGGACGGCGCCACGACCGACCCCGCCGCGTGGGCACGCGCGATCTTCGACGTCCGCTCGACGCCCCTGTGGGTGCGCGACACGCACCTCGACTTCCGCTGCGCGGTAGGGGTCGACGGCGCCGCTCGCCTCGTGCGCGTCACGACCGTCGTGCGTCTGCACGGCTGGAAGGGGCGCGCCTACTTCGTCCCGGTGCGGCTGGCCCACGGTCCCGTGCTGACCGCGATGCTGCGCCGGGCGGCCCGATGCCTGGGCTGACCCCGGCCCAGGTGCCGTGGCCGGCCCTCCGCCCGACGAGGCGCGGATCGTCACCCGCCGCGCTAGTTTCAGGCGCATGGACCTCGAGCTCCGTCACCTGCGGCTGATCGTCGCCGTCGCGGACCACGGGAGCGTGACACGGGCCGCGGCGGCCCTCGGGATCGCGCAGCCCGCGCTGACCGCGCAGCTCAACCGTATCGACCGTGCGCTCGGCGGGCAGGTCTTCACGCGCGACCAGCGCGGCGCCCACCCCACGGCCCTCGGTGAGCTCGTCCTGGGCCGTGCCCGCATGGTGCTGCCCGCCATGACCTCGCTCCTCGACGACGTCCAGCAGCACGTCAACCGTGACGAGGACGGCCCGGGGACGCTGCGGGTCGGGACCGTGGCGAGCGCGCTCGCGGGCCGGTTCGTGCACCGCCTCGTCACGGCACTGCCCGACGTCCGGGTCACGACCGCCACGAGCTGGTCCGTGGACGACACCGCGCAGCAGGTCGCGGTGGGCACGCTCGACGTCGCGCTCGTCGGCCTGTGCTCGGACGCGATCCCGCCCACGACGGGCGGCGTCGCGTGGTGGCGCGTCGACGTCGACCCCGTGTTCGTCCTGCTGCCGGACGCGCACCCGCACGCCGACCGCTCGTCGGTCCCGCTGGGTGAGCTCGCCGACGAGGTGTGGCTCAGCGGGCCCGGGGACGGCTGCTTCGAGCGCTGCTTCGCGCAGGCGTGCGCACGGGCGGGCTTCACGCCGTCGGGCCTGAGCGAGGCCGACCGGCCGACCGTGATCGACCTGGTCCAGGCCGGCCACGCGGTCGCCCTCGTCCAGCCGACGTTCCCCGACACCCCGGGCACGCAGGTCGTCCCGCTCGACGGCGCCCCGCTGCGGTGGGCGCACTACGTGGGCTGGCGCAGCGGTTCGGCGCACCTGCCCGTCGAAGTGGTGGTCGACGCCGCCGTCCGGTCCCACCACGACGCCGTGAGCCGCAGCCCGCGCTACCTGTGCTGGCTCGACACCTACGGGGAGACCCGTACATAACGCCCCGGTATGACCCGGCTGGCATCTGTGCCGCCCGCGTCCCGCTCCCTAGCGTGGGCCTCGTTCACCCGGCGATCCCGGGACCCGACGAAGGGACAGCGAGATGGCACGATCATTCTGGAGGACGCTCGCCACGGCGTGCGCCGCGACGGCGATGGTTGCCGGACCCACAGCGCTCGCCGCGAACGCGGCGACACCCAGCCCCGATGCACCGACGATCTCACCCCAGACCTCCTCGAAGGTCTCGCCCGAGGTGCTCCGTGCCCTCCAGCGGGACCTGGGGCTGAGCGCCAAGGACGCGACGAAGCGTCTGGCGTTCCAGTCCGACGCGGCGAGCACCGAGGACGCTCTCGCCGACAGCCTGGACGCCTTTGCCGGCGCCTGGGTCGACCCCGCGAAGAACACGCTGTACGTGGGCGTCGCCGACGACGCCGAGGCCAAGGAGGTCCGTGCGGCGGGCGCGACCCCCGTGGTCGTCGACCACACGCTCGCCGAGCTCGACACGTGGAAGGCGGCGCTCGACGGCGAGCTCGCCGACCCGGCCGCGGTCCCGAGCTGGTACGTCGACGTCACGACCAACCAGGTCGTCGTCAACGTGCACGACGGCGGCCGCGCCCTCGCGGAGCAGGCCGCCGCGAGCGCGGGCGTGCCCACCGAGGCCATCACCTACGTGACGACGACCGAGGCGCCTCGCCCGCTCATCGACGTGGTGGGCGGCAACGCGTACACCATGGGCTCCGGCGGGCGCTGCTCGGTCGGCTTCCCCGTGAACGGGGGCTTCATCACGGCCGGGCACTGCGGCACGGTCGGCACCCGCACCTCGGGGCCGGGCGGCACGTTCCGCGGGTCGAGCTTCCCCGGCAACGACTACGCCTGGGTGCAGGTCGACGCGGGGAACACCCCGGTCGGTGCGGTCAACAACTACAGCGGCGGGCGCGTCGCGGTCGCGGGCTCGACGGCCGCGCCCGTAGGGGCCTCCGTCTGCCGGTCCGGCTCCACGACGGGCTGGCACTGCGGGACCATCGCGGCCTACAACAGCTCGGTGACCTACCCGCAGGGAACCGTCTCGGGGCTCATCCGCACGAACGTGTGCGCCGAGCCCGGCGACTCGGGCGGCTCGCTCCTCGCGGGCAACCAGGCGCAGGGGGTGACCTCGGGCGGGTCGGGCAACTGCTCGTCGGGCGGGACGACGTACTTCCAGCCCGTCAACGAGGCGCTCGGGGCGTACGGGCTCACGCTCGTGACCTCGGGCGGTGGGGGCACCGAGCCGCCGCCGGCCGGGTGCCCGGGCTATGCCCGGACCTACCAGGGCAGCGTCTCGGCCGGGACCTCGGTCGCGCAGCCGAACGGTTCGTACGTCACGGCAGGCAACGGGACGCACCGGGTGTGCCTGAGCGGCCCGGCGGGCACGGACCTCGACCTGTACCTGCAGAAGTGGAACGGGTCCGCGTGGGCGAACGTCGCACAGTCGACGTCGTCCGGCGCGGCTGAGGCGATCACGTACGCAGGGACCGCCGGGTACTACCGGTACGTGGTCCACGCGTACGCGGGCTCGGGCGCGTACACGCTGGGAGCGACGACGCCGTAGCCCCCTCGGTCGAGAACGGGGTTGAGGTCGCTACCGGTCCGTTGGCGACCTCGACCCCGTTCTCGGCACCTTGGACGGACGCCGACGGCATGACCGGTCGGCGAAGTCCGTGGACACAGGGGCTCGCACCCTGCATCGTCGTCCCATGACTCGACGCGACGACCCGATGAGCTCCCGGCACTGGGCGGGGGGCTTCTACGAGCTCGCCCTGGTGGTGGAGCACCCCGACGACGATCACCTCGTCGACCTGGTCGCCGCCCTCGTCGCCGCCGTCGGCCTCTCACGTCTCACGGTCGTCGACGGCACGGTCGAGGCCCGCGTGGCCTCGGAGGACCGGGCGGGGGTCCGGGCAGCCGGTGGGGCACTCGTCCGAGGGGTGCACCTGCGCGGCGTGGCGCGCCTTCCGGGAGGTGGAGAGTCGTCGTGCGGGATCCTGCTCCTTCGGGGAGAGCGCGAGGACGGCGACGCCCGTGGTGCGGCGCCTGGCCCGAGCCTCGACGTCGGGGGACCGGACTGGTTGGTCCTCTACCTTCCCCTCGCGGGGCTCGACGCCGGGGGTGTCGAGGTCGACGGGTTCCCGTTCGATGACCGCTCGGGGGCCGAGTCCCTCACGTGGCGCCGCCCCCTCGACGAATGGTTGGCCGGAGTCTGTCGCTCGGTGCACCGGACCGTCCCGTTCGGGCGCGCCGTGATCGGGTTCGAGGTCGCGGGCGACGACGACGGCCTGGTCGAGCCGGACCGGCTCGCTCCCGCCGCTCCACGGGACCGGGCGCATCTCGTCGTGGGACCGGCCGGGCTGACCTACGTCGCGGCGGAGCGCTGACGCGTACGTAGCGCCCCAGGTCGAAAACGAGGTTGAGGTCGCTACCGGTCCGGTGGCGACCTCAACCCCGTTCTCAGCACCTTGGACGGACGCCGACGGCACGTCCAGCGAGCCTCGCGGTCGGCGAGGGCCTAGTCTCACGATCGTGCTGATCGCCATGGCGGGACTGCCCGGAACCGGCAAGAGTCGACTCGCGCGCCTCCTCGCGCGCGACCTGAGGGCGGTGATGCTCAGCGTCGACCCCGTCGAGGACGCTTTCCTGCGCGCGGGTGCGGTGCACGATGACGTCACGGGCCTGGGCGCGTACCTCGCCGTCGAGGCTGCTGCCGAGGAGAACCTGCTCCTGGGCCACGCCGTGATCGTCGACGCGGTCAACGACCACCCCGCGGCCCGGCAGCAGTGGGTCGACCTCGCGGCGCGGGCGGCCACCCGGCTCTGGTTCGTCGAGGTCTACCTCGCGGACGAGGAGCTGCACCGCGAGCGCCTCGTGACCCGGGGCACGCGGTACCCGTCGCTCCCGGAGCCCGGGTGGGACTCGCTCGCCGAGCGGGCCAGGGCGCTCGCGGGCTGGACCGACCCGCGCCTGCGGCTCGACGCCTCGCTCGACGACGCGGAGCTTCTCGCGGCGGCCAAGGACTGGCTGGACGGCTGAGCCCCGCCCGCCCAGCCTCGCTGCCGACCATGCGGTTGGCGTCGGAATCCGGCCGGGACGGGACGCCAACCGCATGGTCGGCAGGCGCCAACCGCATGCTCGGCCAGCCTCTCCGTCCTTATGCCCCGTCCGACCGGTAGCCACCCATCCGGTCCGCCGGGATCGTCAAGCCCACGGCGCGGTCCGCAGCCGAACCTGCGCGGTCCGCGGCCGCCGGCTCGGCAACGTCCACCGAGGCCGGCACCTCGCCCCGCCCGGCACCCGCGTCCTTCGCCTCGCTCCCGAGCCCGAGCAGCACCCACACGGGACCGAACACGACCCACGCCCCGAGCACGATCGAGACCCGCAGCGCCCAGGCCCACAGCGGGTCGTCGGGCCACTGCGCGGGCGGGAGCAGGCCGTCGTCCGCGACGACCGACAGGGTGCTGATGACTCCGAGCGCGATCACGGCGGCGATCAGCGCCTTGCCGAGCTCGCGCATCTCGTGCACGAGCCCCGCCAGGCCGTCCTTGGGGGGCTTGACGGGCGCGGGCCCGTCACCGAACCAGTGCGCGGCGCGGACGTCGGCCCACGAGACGATCGAGTGCCCGAACGCGACCGTGAACCCCAGGTAGACGGCCGCGAGCCCGTGCACGGCCTCGGGCGGCGACCCGCTCGCGACGTCCGCGATCGACACGGTCACGAGCAGCAGGTCGATGAGGGGCACGCTGAGCAGCAGGACCGTGCTGAGCCGCCGACGGTGCAGCACGTACCGTGAGATCAGTCCCGCGCCGAGCACGACCCAGAAGCCGACCTCGCACGCGAGGATCAGCAGGACCAGCGGGTTCTCCAGGAGGCTCGACATGGTGTCCATGCTGGTCGGGTGCCGGCCCGACGGCGTCGCCCACCTCGCCGATCTTCGCTCGCCGCGCGTACATCGTTCGACGGAGGGACCCGGTCGGCGGCAGCAGGGGCGTCGGGTGACCGTGCCGATCCCTGGATCGTGGGACCCGGCGCCTAGGATGCTCGGTGCGGCTGATCGTGCGATCCCCTGCGGCGACCGCCCCGACCGGCGCACGACCCAGCCCCCGGTCGACACCGACACCGGACACGCGCGAGAGGGCCTGAGTGCAGCACGACGACATCGACGCCCTGCGGCGCACCCCCGCCTGGCGCCTCCTGCGCTCGGACAACGCGCCGCTCGCACTGAGCTTCCTCGGCACGGTCTTCGTCGAGCAGAACGTCCGCTCGATCGGTGAGGCCGAGCTGGTCTCCCTCCTGGACGACGCGCTGTACGCGATCGACGGGCCCGTCCCTGCCCGCGTGCAGCCCCGGCCCGTGACCGAGGGTGACGAGCCCGCGACGGGGAGCGACGTCGTCGGGCAGGAGGGGGCGGACGCCGAAGGGCAGGCCGCGGCTGGGGCGCGCCGGTACCCGCGCTCGCCCAAGGCGTACCTCGACCACTGGTCCGCACCCGAGCAGGGCTGGCTGCGCAAGTTCTACCCGACGGGTTCGGAGGAGGCGCACTACGACGCGACCCCGGCCGTCGAGAAGGCCGTCTCGTGGGTCTCCGCGCTGCGCGAGCGGAGCTTCGTGGGTACGGAGTCGCGCCTCAACACGGTCTTCGAGCTGTTGCGCCAGCTCACGGTCGGCACCGAGTCCGACGCCGACGCGCGCCTGCGCGAGCTCGAGGCGCGGCGGGCACGGATCGACGAGGAGATCGAGCGCGTGCGCGCGGGCCAGCTCTCGCTGCTCGACGCCGCGGCCCAGCGCGACCGGTACCAGCAGCTCACGGGCACGGCCGCGGACCTGCTCGCGGACTTCCGCGAGGTCGAGGCGAACTTCCGGACCCTCGATCGCGAGATGCGCGAGCGCATCACGGGCTGGGACGGCGCCAAGGGCGACCTGCTGGACGCCGTCGTCGGGAGCAGGTCCGCGATCGCGGACTCGGACCAGGGGCGCAGCTTCCACGCGTTCTACGACTTCCTCCTGGACCGCCAGCGGCAGGAGGAGTTCGCCGAGCTCGTCGAGAAGGTCCAGGCGCTGCCCGCGCTCGAGGAGCAGGTCGGGGACGACGGCGAGGCCTCTCCCGGCGTCACGGGTCGTGCGGCCGGACGCCGCCTGCGCCGCATCCACTACGACTGGCTCGACGCGGGCGAGCGCACGCAGTCGACCGTGCGCGTCCTGTCCGAGCAGCTCCGCCGCTTCCTCGACGACCAGGTGTGGCTCGAGAACCGGCGCGTCATCGACGTGCTGCGCAGCATCGAGTCGCGCGCCCTCGCGCTGCGCGACACACCGGACCGCCTGCGGCTCGGTGCGGACGAGACCGGGCCGCTCGCGACGACCATGGACGCGACCTCGGTCGACGTGCACCTGCCGACCGAACGCCCCCTCTATCGGCCCCAGCACCAGGAGCCGCTCGCGAGCGAGGGCGTGACCGCGGGCGTCGCCGACTTCGACGCATCGGCCCTGTTCACCCAGGTCCACGTCGACCCCGAGCGTCTGAGCCGCACCGTCCGTGACGCGCTGCGCCGTCGGGGCCAGGTCTCGCTCGCGCAGCTCGTCGAGGAGAACCCGCTCGAGCAGGGGCTCGCGGAGCTCGTGACGTACCTGTCGCTCGACGACCCGCGCTTCGCCGTCGTGCACGACCCTGCGCACATCGACGAGGTGCGGTGGGTCGTCGACGTCGCCGACGACCCGGTGCCGGGCGGCCTCGGCGGGGCGCCCGTCGGCGAGGGCGAGACCACCGAGGCAACGGCCGCCGAGGCCGTCCCGGCCGTGGACGAGGACGGGTTCCCGGTGCGACCCGCCGGGCCGCGCGTGCGCGTCGCCCGCGTCCCGCGCGTCACGTTCGCCCGGACGGGGGCCAAGGACCTCGCGGGCGCGGTCGCCCGCTCGCTCGCGCAGGCGCCGCCCGCCGCACCCGACCAGCAGTCCGCCCCGCCCAGCCCGCCGTCCGACCAGCCGTCTCCCCAGGAGGGAACCCCGTGAGCCAGCAGCCCGTCCGGACCGAACGTCCCGGGCAGACCGGTGGGCCCAGCCCCGAGCTCTCGCTCGTCGTGACCTCGCTCGTGAAGGGCGTCGTCTACCGCGAGGCCGGCACGCGCACGTGGCGCGACCTGCTCGCGCTCGAGGCGCAGGCGCGGGACTTCGTCGCGACGCTGGGCCTGGAGATCGTGATCGACGAGTCCGAGGGGTACGCGTACCTGCGCGCGCAGCCCGAGGACGAGCACGACGGCACCTTCATCCCGCGCCTCGTCGCGCGCCGCGAGCTGTCGTTCGACGTGAGCCTGCTGCTCGCGCTGCTGCGCAAGCGCCTCGCGCAGTTCGACTCCGAGGGCGGTGACACGCGCCTGGTCCTGACGCGCGACGAGATCGTGGACCTCGTCAAGGTCTTCCTGCCCGGGTCCAGCAACGAGGCCCGCGCGCGCGACCGTGTCGAGGCCAACGTGCGCCGCGTGGTCGAGCTCGGCTTCCTGCGACCGGTGCCCGACACCCCGGACACGTACGAGGTGCGGCGCATCCTCAAGGCGTTCGTCGACGGACAGTGGCTCGCCGACTTCGACGCGCGCCTCGCGGAGTACGCGGCTGAGCTCGCGTCGCGCGACGGGGGAGCGCTCCTGCCCGACGGCGGAGCACCCGTGGGTGCGCCGACCATGCGCATGCTCGGCACCGAGCCCGGCACCGGCACCACCCACGAGGAGGCCTGATGGCCGAGGCACTGTTCAGCGCGGTCGAGCTGCACGACGCGGCGGCGGACCTGGACCAGCGGTCGGGCTACCGCCTCGAACGCCTCGAGGTCCTCAACTGGGGCACGTTCGACAAGTACGCGTGGAGCTTCGAGCTCGAAGGGCGCAACGCGCTGCTCACGGGGGACATCGGCTCGGGCAAGTCGACCATCGTCGACGCCATCACGACGCTGCTGCTCCCCGCGAACCGCATCAGCTACAACAAGGCCGCGGGCGCCGACACGCGCGAGCGCACGCTGCGCTCCTACGTCGCGGGGCACTACAAGTCCGAGCGCAACGAGGTCACCGGCGCCTCCCGGCACGTGGGCCTGCGCCGCGGCCACACCTACTCGGTCATCCTGGGCGAGTTCGCCAACCGCGGCTTCGACTCGCGCGCCGTGCTGGCCCAGGTGTTCTGGCTCAAGGACGGCGCGCAGGGCCAGCCCGAGCGCTTCTACGTCACGAGCACCTCGCCCATGACGATCGCCGACGACTTCGCGGGCTTCGACGGGGACATCAACGTCCTGCGCCGCCGCCTGCGCGAGTCCGGCGCGCAGATCCGCGACCACTTCCCGGAGTACGGGCGCGACTTCCGCCGCCTGCTCGGCATCGAGTCCGAGCAGGCCATGGAGCTGTTCCACCAGACGGTGTCGATGAAGTCGGTCGGCGACCTCAACGAGTTCGTGCGCGAGCACATGCTCGAGCCGTTCGACGCGGCCCGCTGGACCGAGAAGCTCGTCGCGCACTTCGACGACCTCACGAGCGCGCACGACGCCGTCGTCAAGGCCCGTGCGCAGATCGACCAGCTCGCCCCCCTGCTCGCCGACGCCGACGCGTACGACGCCGCGGGGGAGCAGGTGCGGACCCTGTCCGCGCAGCGCGAGGCCCTGCGGGGCTTCACCGCAGGCCGCCGGGTCGAGGCACTCGACGCGCGCATCGGCGAGCTCGAGGCGTCGATCGCGGCCCGCGCCGACGGGCTCGACCGGCTCAAGGAGGAGCTCGCGCTGCTCGACGCCGAGCGCCAGCGCCTCGAGGTCGAGCGCGCCGGGCACGGCGGAGACCGCCTCGCGCAGATCGAGGGCGAGGTCGCCCGCCGCGAGGTCGAACGCGCCGAGCGCCGCGCCAAGGCCGACGAGTACGCGCGCTACCTCGCCGCGGCGGGCCTGGAGACCGTGGCGTCACGCGACGAGTTCACGGCCCTGCGCGAGCGCGCTGCCGACCTCCAGTCGGACGCGCAGGACGCCCTCGGCGAGATCGAGGGACGGGCCGGGGAGGTCGCGGCCGAGCTGCGCGCGGTCGAGGCCGAGGCCCGCGAGATCAACGCCGAGCTGAGGTCCCTGGCCGACCGCGAGTCCAACCTGCCCCGCGCGAGCCTGGACCTGCGTGCCCGCCTGTGCTCCGACGTCGGGCTCACGGACGCCGACCTGCCCTTCGCAGGGGAGCTCGTCGGCGTGCGTGCCGAGCACGCCGAGTGGGAGGGGGCCGCCGAGCGTGTGCTGCGCGGCTTCGCGCTCTCGCTCCTCGTGCCCGCCCAGCACTACGACGCCGTCTCGGCATGGATCAACGCGCACGACCTGCGGTCAAAGCTCGTCTACCACCGGGTGCCCGCGCCCGCCGGCGGCCGCTCGGGGAAGGGACGCGGCGCCGTCGGGACACCTGCGAGCCGGGACGACGGGCCGCTCCTCGCGGACCTGCTCGAGGTCAAGGACGGCGACCTCGCGACCTGGCTGAGCGACGAGCTCGAACGCCGCGCGGACTACGTGTGCGCCGACACGCTCGCCGACTTCCAGCGTGTGCCGCGCGCCGTGACGCGCGAGGGCCAGGTCAAGCACTCGGCGAGCCACCACGAGAAGGACGACCGTCGTGCCGTCCGCGACCGCAGCGGCTACGTCCTCGGCTGGAGCAACCAGGCCAAGATCGACGCGCTGCTCGAGGAGGCCACCGACGTCGCGACGCGGCGCACGGCCCTCGAGGAGCGCCGCGACGAGGTCGGGCGCGAGAAGAACGCGGCGATCTCACGCTCGGGCGCGCTCAACCGGCTCGACGTGTTCCGCGAGTGGCGCGAGCTCGACTGGGAGGAGCCCGTGCGCGCGATCGCCGAGCTCCACGAGGAGAAGCGCCGCATCGAGGGCGCGTCGACCGAGCTCAGCCGCATCGCCGACCAGCTCCGCGACCTCGCACGCCGGGCCGCGGGCATCGCGTCCGAGCGCGACGCGCTGCTCTCCGCGGCCGGTGCCGACAAGCACGCGCTCGACAGCGCCCGCGCGCAGCGCGACCGGTCGGCACGCGTCCTGACCGAGCAGGGACCGCTCGACGCGGAGCTCGTCGACGAGCTCGCCCGGATGTTCGACGCCGAGGCCGACGCCCAGGCCACCGCTCAGGGTGGCGCGCCGGGCGACGTCGAGCCCGACGCGGTCGAGAGCGCGCTGCGCACCCGGCTCACGAGCCGGGTCGAGGAGGCGCAGGCTCGCCAGGGCCAGCTCGGGACACGCATCGCCGCGCAGATGACGGCGTTCCGCGCCGCGTACCCGGTCGAGACGACCGAGCTCGACAACGACGTGCGCTCCGCCCCCGAGTACCGGGCGCTGCACGAGCGGCTCACGCGCGACGACCTGCCGCGCTTCGAGGTCGACTTCAAGACGTACCTCAACACCAACACGATCCGCGACATCGCGGGCTTCCACGCCGAGCTGTCCAAGCAGGCAGACCTCATCCGCGAGCGCGTCGAGATCATCAACGACTCGCTGCGCGCGATCGACTACAACCCCGGCCGGTACATCCGCCTCGAGATGGCGCCCACGCCCAACACCGAGGTGCGCGAGTTCCGGGCGGACCTGCGGGCGTGCACCGACGGCGCCCTGGGGCTCGACCTCGAGGGGCGTCGCGACGAGGACACGGGCGAGGAGACCGTCGCGTACTACTCGGAGGAGCGGTTCCTGCGGGTCAAGGCGATCGTCGAGCGCTTCCGGGGCCGCGAGGGGCAGGCCGAGGCGGACGAGGCGTGGAAGCGTCGCGTGACCGACGTGCGGAGCTGGTTCGTGCTGTCCGCGTCGGAGCGCTCGCGCGAGGACGACGTCGAGCACGAGCACTACTCCGACTCGGGCGGCAAGTCCGGCGGTCAGAAGGAGAAGCTCGCCTACACGATCCTCGCGGCCTCGCTCGCGTACCAGTTCAAGCTCGACTGGGGCGCGGTGCGGTCCAAGGCGTTCCGGTTCGTCGTGATCGACGAGGCGTTCGGCCGCGGGTCGGACGAGTCGACGCGGTTCGCGCTCGAGCTCTTCAAGAGCCTGGGCCTCCAGCTCCTCATCGTGACGCCGCTGCAGAAGATCCACGTGATCGAGCCGTACATCTCGGCCGTGGGCTACGTCGACAACCCGACGGGCCGCAACTCGCGCTTGCGGACGCTGACGATCGAGGAGTACCAGCAGGAGAAGGAGGCCCACGCGGCCCTCTGACCGGTGTCTCCAGGTACCTCTTCGGTGCCGAGCATGTGGTTGGCGTCGGAATTCGGCCCGGATCGGACGTCAACCGCATGCTCGGCGGACGTCAACCGCATGTTCGCCGACAGGCGTCAGCCGCGCGGCAGCCGCACCTCGAACGTCGTGCCCGACGACGGAGCCCGGCCCGCGTCGTCGGCTCCCGTGCCCGTAGGGCTCGGCCGGGCGAGGGCCGTCGCCGCCGCGTCGCGCACCGTGATCTCGCCGCCGTGCGCCTGCACGACGGCCTGCGCGATCGCGAGGCCCAGCCCGGTCGAGCCCCCGACCCGGTTGCGCGCCGAGTCGCCTCGGCTGAACCGTTGGAACAGGGACGGGCGCAGCGAGTCCGGGATGCCGGGGCCGTCGTCGGTCACGGACAGGACGACGTGGTCGTCGCCGTCGGGCCGGACGCCCACGACCACGCGCGTGCCCGGCGGGGTGTGGACGCGGGCGTTGCCCAGCAGGTTCGCGAAGACCTGGCGCAGGCGCGCCTCGTCGCCCACGACCGTGACGTCGGGGAGGTCGAACGTGTCGTCGCCGTCGGCCCACAGCACGTCGCCCTCGGCGGCAGCCTCGTCACCGTCGAGCACCGGGCCGTCACCCTCGGCCACGGGGAGGTCCAGCTCCCACACGTGGTCGCGGCTGGCCGCGTGCGCGTCCGCGACCGCGTCGATCGCGAGCGCCGCGAGGTCCACGGGCTCCCGGTCGAGCGGCCTGCCGGCGTCGAGCCGGGCGAGCAGCAGCAGGTCCTCGACGAGGTCGCCCATGCGCAGCGCCTCGGACTCGATGCGGTCGAGCGCGCGCAGGGTGTCCGGCGGCACGTCGTCGGGGGAGCGGCGCACGAGCTCCGAGTACCCGCGGATCGACGCGAGGGGCGTGCGCAGCTCGTGGCTCGCGTCGGCGACGAACTGGCGGACCTGCGTCTCGGACTCGTGGCGCGCGGTGAGCGACGCCTCGACGTGGTCGAGCATGCGGTTGAGCGCGGCCCCCACCTGGCCGACCTCGGTGCGCTCGTCCGTGAACTGCTCGTCGACGCGCGGGATCTCGCCGACCTCGCCGCGGTCGAGCGGCAGCTCGGACACGTGCACGGCGGCGTCGGCGAGCGAGTCGAGCGGGCGCAGCGAGCGGCGCACGAGCCACGTGCCGAGCACCGACGCGATCGCGATCCCGACGCCCGCCAGGATCACCTCGACCAGGAGGTAGCCCTCGACCGTCTGGCTGACCGAGGCGGTGCTCATGGCCGTGATGGACGGCTCCCCGTGCTCGGTCGTGGTCGAGATCGCGCGGAACGTCCCGAGGTCGGTCACCTCGACGTCGTGCGGCCTCCCGTCCGCGGGCACGGACTCGAGGTCGGCGATCTGGGCGGCGTCGAGCTCGCGCCGGTCGCCCAGGTCGTCGACGTACCCCGCGAACTGCACCTCGCCGTCCGCGTACACGACGTTGATGGTCCCGGCGCCCTGCCCGGGCGGCAGGGGGTCGCCGTTCCCCGTGCCCGACGACGGCGCCTCGCCCGGGGAGGTCCCGTCACCGGGGTCCTGGGCGGGGGGCGCACCGTCGCCCGGCCGGTCGAAGGGTCCGCGCTCGGCGCGCTGGCTCGCCTGCACGAGCTCGTCGTCGAGGCGGTCGACCAGGCTCTGACGCAGTGCGAGCGTCGAGCTCACCGCGAGCGCGACGCTGAGCACGAGCAGGATCCCGACGAGGACCGTGACGAGCTGTCGGCGCAGGGTGTGCGGTCGGGCGGTGAGCGACGCCCGGGGCGAGGTCACGCGTCAGGCCTTCGCGGCGCCGTCGGGCACGGTGCCTGCCGGGCGGGCTCCGCCCGTCGCCGCTCCCGGGGAGCCCGTGGCTCCCTCGGCGGGCTTGATGACGTAGCCGACCCCGCGCAGGGTGTGGATCATGGGCTCGCGGCCCTTGTCGATCTTGCGACGCAGGTAGGAGATGTAGAGCTCGACGATGTTGGCCTGCCCGCGGAAGTCGTAGTTCCACACGCGGTCGAGGATCTGCGGCTTGGACATGACGCGCCGGGCGTTGCGCATGAGGTAGCGCAGGAGCTCGAACTCGGTCGCCGACAGGTGGATGGGGTCGCCCCCGCGGAACACCTCGTGCGAGTCCTCGTCGAGGACCAGGTCGCCGACCACGACGGTCGAGTCCTCGCGGGCGGCCGTCGCACCGCCACGCCGCATGAGACCGCGCAACCGGGCCACGACCTCCTCGAGGCTGAACGGCTTGGTCACGTAGTCGTCGCCGCCTGCGGTGAGCCCGGCGACACGGTCCTCGACGGTGTCGCGGGCCGTGAGGAACAGGACGGGGACGTCGGGGGAGACCGCGCGGATGCGGCGCAGCACGGTGAGGCCGTCGAGGTCGGGCAGCATGACGTCGAGCACGATCACGTCGGGGCCGACGTCGCGGGCCGTGCGGATCGCGGACTGCCCGTCGAGGGCGGTCGAGACGTCCCACCCCTCGTAGCGCAGGGCCGAGGTGAGGAGCTCGGCGAGGTTGGGCTCGTCGTCGACCACGAGGACGCGCACCGGGGAGCCGTCGGCCCGGGTCAGGCGTTCGGGGGCGCGCGGGGAGACGAGGGGTTCCGTGGGCGCGGGGGTCGTGGTCATGCGTCCATGGTGCGCGCGGTGTCTCGGTCGTGCCTGTGGTGTTCCTATGAATTGACTGTGAGGGCGCTCGTCAGTCGAGCGGCCGCTCCCGGTGCGAGGCGGCGAGCGTCGAGGCGAGGATCGCCTCGATCGCGAAGGCCGTGGCGCCGGCGAGGTCGACCGCGTCGGGGTCGAGCAGCCACTGGGTCTGGAGGCCGTCCATGACGGCGATGATGGTGCTGGCCGCGCGGTCGAGGGCGACGGGGTCGAGCGCGACGTCGTCCTCGGGGGTCAGGAGGCCGGCCTCGCGGCGTTCGGCGATCACGGTGGTCAGGGCGCTCCTGATGTCTCCGCGCAGGCCTGCGAAACGGCGCGCGGCCCAGTCGCGCGCGGGGTGCTGGTCGGTCACGGACTCGCCGGTCAGGACGGTGTAGGCCTGCACGATGCCGGGGCGCTCGGCGTTCATCCGTGCGGTCGTGACGAGGTGGCGGAACAGGTCGAGGCCGCCGGGGATGTGCTTGCCCTCGAGGTGCTCGACGTCGACGACGTCCCGGAACTCGAGCACCTCGATGAGGAGCTGGTTCTTGGAGCCGAAGTGGTGGAGCACCCCGGCGTGGGTGATCCCGACCTGCTCGGCGACCTCGGCGAGCGAGCCCTGGTGGTACCCCTTGGACCCGAAGACGCGCATGGCTGCGCGCAGGATCTCCTCGCGCCGGGCGGCGGTGCCCTTGCGCGGTCGGCGCGTGCGCGCCGGTATGGCCTCTGTCATGACCGCAACCATACTGTGATCTTCGTTGACTTACTGACCTGTAAGTAAGTGTGGTTGTATATCGGCCAGCAGACAACGCCGTCCGAACGGAGCACCTGGTGTCACTGAAGACCCACGACGTCACGACCGACGTCACCCCCGACGTCAGCCCTGAGGGCGCGGTCGACGTCGACGGGACCGAAGAACGCCTCGCGCGCCTCGCCGCAGACCTCACGGTCGAGGAGAAGGTCTCCCTCGTCGTCGGCGCGGGCATGTGGACCACCACCCCGATCGAGCGCATCGGCCTGCGGGCCGTCGCGATGTCGGACGGCCCCGTGGGCGTGCGCGGCACGGGCGGCGAGACCGACGGCGCCGCGGCGGGAGCGCAGACCTCCGCGATGCTCCCCGCCCCCAGCGCGCTCGCCGCGACCTGGGACCTCGACCTCGCGACCCGCGCCGGCGCGCTCTTCGCGTCCGAGGCCCGCCGCCACGGCGTCCACGTCGTCCTCGCCCCGCAGATCAACCTCCAGCGCACGCCCGTCGGCGGCCGCCACTTCGAGTGCTACTCCGAGGACCCGCACCTGACCGCCGAGATCGCGGTCCGCCTCGTGCGCGCCTCGCAGGAGAACGGCGTCGGCATGAGCGTCAAGCACTACGTCGCGAACGACTCCGAGACCGAGCGCACGCGCTACCTCGCCCGCCTCGACGAGCGCACGCTGCGCGAGGTCTACCTCCCGCCGTTCGAGCGCGTCGTGCACGAGGCCCAGGCCTGGAGCGTCATGGGTGCCTACTCGGGCGTCGACGACGGCGAGACCGCCGCGCCCGTCCTCGAGCACCGCCCGCTCCTCACCGGGATCCTCAAGGACGAGTGGGGCTTCGACGGCGTCGTCGTGAGCGACTGGGTCGCGACCAAGTCGATCCGGGGCGCGGTCGAGGGCGGGCTCGACCTCCAGATGCCCGGCCCCGACGGCCCCTGGGGCGACGGCCTGCTCGACGCCGTCCGCTCGGGCGAGGTCGCCGAGAGCGAGCTCGACGACAAGGTGCTGCGCCTCCTGCGCCTGGCGCACCGCGTCGGCGCGCTCGACCTCGGCGGCCCCGCCGTTCCCGGCACCGGCTCCGGCACGGAGTCCGGCCTCCAGCCCGACGGCGCACCCTCCTCCGCGCCGTCGGCCCGCGACGGGCTCACGGGCCAGGAGGCGTCGGCCGCCTTCCTCCGTGAGCTCGTCGCCCGCTCGATCGTCGTGCTCAAGAACTCGCCGGTCGCACCGCGCGCCGGGGAGGGGCCGGTCCGGCTCGTCCCGCTCGACCCTGCCGCCCTCGCGACCCCCGGGCGCCCCCTGACCGTGGCTCTCCTCGGCCCGGCCGCGACCGCCCCCTTCCTGCAGGGCGGCGGTTCGTCGTTCGTCGTCCCGGACCGCGTCTCGACCCCCGAGGAGGAGATCCGCGCAGGCCTGCCCGCCGGGACGCGTCTCCTCGTCCACGACGGTGCACGCTCGCGCTCCAACCCGCCCGCGCTCGACGTCTCCGGCAGGTGCAGCGACCCGCTCACGGGCGCGCCGGGCCTGCGGGTCGAGCTGCTCGGCACCCACGGCGAGGTCCTCGACTCCCGCACGGCACCGTCGTGGGACGGCTGGCTCCAAGACGTCCGCGCCGACGCCGTGGCCGTGCGGGTCCGCGCCGATGTCGACCTCGACGAGCCGGGCACGCACGAGCTCGGCATCGGCACGGTCGGCGTCCACGTCGTCACGGTCGAGGGCCAGGTCGTCTCGACCGGCGACGTCGTGGTCGACGAGGACGTCGTGCTGAGCTCGGGCCACAACCACCCCGTCGCGCGCACCGTGACGGTCGAGGTCGCCGAGCCTCGCACCGCCCGCCTCGACGCGACCCTCCAGGTCGTCCACGCCGTCGGGTACGCGTCGTTCGTGCGCGGCGAGCTGGTCCACCGGCTGCCCGGAGCGAGCGCCGAGAAGCTGCTCGACGACGCCGTGGCCGCGGCGAGCGAGGCCGACGTCGCGATCGTCGTGATCGGCACGACCGAGGAGGTCGAGTCCGAGGGCTACGACCGCCCCGATCTCGACCTGCCCGGCAATCAGGACCGGCTGGTCGAGGCCGTCCTCGCCGCCAACCCGAGGACCGTGGTCGTCGTCAACGCGGGCGCGCCCGTCCTGCTGCCGTGGCTCGACGACGCCCCGAGCGTCCTGTGGGCCTGGCTCGGCGGGCAGGAGGCCGGGACCGGGCTCGCCGACGCGCTGCTCGGGACGACCGAGCCCTCGGGGCGTCTCCCGTGGACGCTGCCCGCCCGCGTCGAGGACGTCCCCGTCCCGCACGCGATCCCGCACGAGGGCGTCGTCGAGTACACCGAGGGGCTCGACGTCGGCTACCGCGCGTGGGAGCGCACGGGCGCCACCCCCGCGGCCCCGTTCGGCCACGGCCTGGGCTGGTCCGAGTGGGAGTACCTGAGCACGACGGTCGTCGTGGCGGACGGTCGCTCGGACGTCCTGCTCGACGTGACGGTCCGCAACGCGGGCACCCGCGCGAGCCGCGAGGTCGTCCAGGTCTACGTCGAACCCGACGCAGCCTCGGACCACGACGCGACCGAAGCCCCCGACCGCCCCGTGCGCTGGCTCGGCGGCTTCGCCGTCGTCGACGCAGCCCCGGGCGAGACCACCACGGCGCGCGTGCGCATCCCCGCGCGCGCCCTCCAGATCTGGGACGTCCCCTCGCAGCGGTGGGTCACCGCCGCCGGCGGGCACGTCCTGCGAGCAGGGCGGTCGATCCGCGACCTCCGGCTCAGGGCGACCCTGCCCGCCTGACCCCGGGGGAGCTGGTCGACCAGCCCCCCGAACGCACGACCCGCACCGCCAGCACGGCCAGCCCCACCCGTCCCACCAGCAAGACGACCGGTTCATCGCGGACCGCACGTACGGTTCGTTCAGATTTTCAGTGCAAGGAGGCACTCATGAACAAGCGCAGGATCAGCACGGCGATCATCGGGCTCACGTCCCTCGCCCTCGTCGCCACCGCGTGCAGCGGCGGCAGCGGCGACGGGGGCACCTCGTCGGCAGGCAGCTCGGACGTGCTCACGATCGGCATGCCCAACGGCCCGCAGACCGACAACTCGAACCCCTTCGCGAACACGTCCTCGGCGATGTCGCTCGGCTACGCGTTCGCGATCTACGAGCCCCTCGCCCAGGTCAACACCGTGCGGCCCTCCGAGGACCCCACGCCGTGGCTCGCGAGCGAGTGGGAGTGGAACGCCGACTACACGCAGCTCACGCTCACGGCCCGCGACGGCGTCAAGTGGTCCGACGGCGAGGACTTCACCGCCGACGACATCGCCTACTCGTTCCAGATCCGCAAGGACAACGAGGGCCTCAACACGTTCGCCCTGCCCTTCGGCGACATCGCGGTCGACGGCAACAAGGTCACGGTCTCCTTCACCTCGGGCCAGTTCGTCAAGCAAGCCCAGATCCTCCAGCTCTTCATCGTCCCCGAGCACATCTGGAAGGACGTCGACGACCCCACGACCTGGACCAACGAGGAGCCCGTCGGCACCGGCCCGTACACCCTCAAGTCGTGGACCGCGCAGGCCGCGACGCTCACCGCGCGCGACGACTACTGGGGCGGCGAGCTCGGCGTCAAGGAGCTGCGCTACAGCTCCTACAACGACAACAACGCCCTCACCAACGCCCTCGTGTCGGGCGAGGCGCAGTGGGGATGGACCTTCATCCCCGACTACCAGAAGGTCTACATCGACGCGAACCCCGACGTGAACAACCAGTGGGCCCCCACGGGTCTCGGCGTCGACTCGCTCTTCCTCAACACCGAGACCGAGCCGTTCGACGACGTCGCCGTCCGCAAGGCCGTCCAGATGGTCCTCGACCGCCAGCAGATCTCCGACCTCGCGTCCTCGGGCGTCTTCCCGCCCCTGCTCAACGTCACCGGCATGCCCGAGCCCGCAGGCACCGACTTCATCACCGCGCCCTTCCAGGGCACGAAGTACACGGTCGACGTCGACGGCGCCAAGAAGGTCCTCGCCGACGCCGGCTACACCCTCGACGGCACGACCCTCAAGGACCCCGAGGGCAACGCCGTGACGTTCACGCTCACCAACCCCACGGGCTGGTCCGACTACCTGACCGAGCTCCAGATGGTCGCCGACGCCGTCAAGCCCCTCGGCATCGCCGCGACCGTCGAGGGCCAGAACGCCGACGCATGGTTCACCGCGATCGCCGAAGGCGACTTCCAGGCCTCCATGCACTGGACCGACGGCGGCGCGACCCCCTGGGACACCTACTCCAACCAGATGGACGGAGCCCAGTACATGCCGCTCGGCGAGCGCGCCAACTGGAACTTCGGCCGCTTCAAGAACGACGAGGCGACCGCAGCCCTGGCCACGTACGCCAACGCCACGGACGAGGCAGCCCGTACCGCCGCGCTCGAGACCGTCCAGCAGGTCTTCGTCGACGAGGTCCCGACCATCGCGCTCCTCGGACGCCCGGCCGCGGCCCAGTACTCGACCAAGAACTTCGTGGGCTGGCCCTCGGACGAGGACCCGTACGCGAACCCGCAGCCGACGACGGCGAACGCGTCGCTGATCCTCACGAAGCTGAAGCCGGCTTCCTGATCGTCTCGTGAGAGGTGGGGAGGGGCGTGGCCGGGCCTACCATCCGGCCTCGTTCCTCGGCCTCCCGCCAGGCCCGACCACGGCCCGGCCACGCCCCTCCCCACCACTCCTGCCTGCGCAGCGCGTCCTTCGCTCCCCACGCCGCATACGTGGCCGGTGCTTGATGCAGGCGCCCCCCGTTCCCCCCCAGCAGTCAGGTTCACCCATGAGTTCCGACACGCACACCGCCCCGGTCGCGCCCCCGCCCGCCGCGCCCGTCCTCGAGGCCCGCGGGCTCACCAAGCACTTCCCCGTCAAGGGGCTGCGGTCCCACGCCGTCGTGCACGCGGTCGACGGCGTCGACGTCTCGCTGCGCAGCGGCCAGGTCGTCGCGCTCGTGGGGGAGTCCGGCTCCGGCAAGTCGACCATCGCCCGGCTCCTCGCCCGCCTGTACACGCAGACGTCGGGCGAGATCCTGCTGCACGGCGAGCCCGTGACCGCGCACCGCGGCCGGGCCTTCCGCCGGTACTGCCGGCGCGTCCAGATGATCTTCCAGGACCCGTTCGGCTCCCTGAACCCGGTCCACACGATCCGCTACTCGCTCACGCGCTCGCTGCGGATCCACCAGCCGAAGCTGCGCGGACAGGCGCTCGAGGACGCCCTCGAGGCGTTGCTCAACAGGGTGCAGCTCCAGCCCGAGCGGTACGTCGACAAGTACCCGCACGAGCTCTCGGGCGGGCAGCGCCAGCGTGTCGCGATCGCGCGCGCCCTGGCCGCCGACCCCGAGGTGCTCCTCGCCGACGAGCCCATCTCGATGCTCGACGTGTCGATCCGCATCGGCATCCTCAACCTCCTCAAGGACCTGCGCGACCGCCTCGGCATCGCGATCCTCTACATCACGCACGACATCGCCTCGGCCCGGTACTTCGCCGACGAGACCCGCGTCATGTACGCGGGCCGCATCGTCGAGCACGGCGAGAGCGAGCTCGTGACGCAGGAGCCCGCGCACCCGTACACCCAGCTCCTGGTGCGCTCGGCCCCCGACCCGGAGAACCTCGCGGCGCAGGACCGCACGGGCGCGAACGGGGAGCCTCCGTCGATGGTCCGCCCGCCCGAGGGCTGCCGGTTCAGCCCGCGCTGCCCGTTCGCGACGGACCTGTGCCGGAGCACGGTTCCCGGCCTCGTGCCCGTGGGCGACGGCCGCGAGGTCGCCTGCTGGGGCTACGTGGACGCGTCCGAGGTCGATCCTGCCGAGCGGGACCTGCTCCCCGTGCTCGGCGCCGCACGAGTGGGGGTGTCGGCATGAAGTACTTCCTGCGACGCATCGTCTTCTACGTGATCACCGCCTGGGCGGCCATCACGATCAACTTCTTCATCCCGCGCATGATGGACGGCGACCCGGTGTCGTCCTTCATCAACAAGAACCAGGGCCGCATCAGCTCCGAGGCCCGCGAGTCGCTGTACGTCCTGTTCGGGCTCGACAGCGGCGCCTCCCTCTGGGAGCAGTACGTCGACTACTGGAAGATGCTGTTCTCGGGGGACCTGGGCCTGTCGATCATGCTCTTCCCGAGCACCGTGAGCGAGGTCATCGCGCAGGCCCTGCCGTGGACCATCGGCCTGGTCGGCATCGCGACGGTCATCAGCTTCCTGCTCGGCTCGTTCCTCGGCGTCGTCATCGGCTGGCGCCGTGGGTCGTGGGCCGACGGCCTCCTGCCGATCACCACCTTCTTCTCGTCCGTGCCGTACTTCTGGCTGGGCCTGGTCGCGATCATGCTCTTCTCGGTGACGTGGTCGATCTTCCCGTCGTCGGGCGCCTACCAGCCGGGGCTCGTGCCCGGGTGGAACTGGGAGTTCATCAGCTCCGTGATCCAGCACGGCACGCTGCCCGCGATCACGATCGTGCTGTCCTCGGTCGCGGGCTGGATCCTCGGCATGCGGAACATGACGGTCACGGTCACCTCGGAGGACTACGTCACGGTCGCACAGGCCAAGGGCCTCTCGGAGCGTCGCGTGATGTTCGGGTACGCGGCCCGCAACGCGATCCTGCCGCAGGTCTCGGGCTTCGCGCTGTCCCTCGGATTCATCGTGTCGGGGACGCTCGTCATGGAGAAGGTCTTCTCCTACCAGGGCGTGGGCTTCACGCTCCTGCAGGCGATCGGCGCGCACGACTACCCCCTCATGCAGGGCATCTTCCTCATGATCACGCTGTCCGTCCTCGTGGCGAACATCCTCGCCGACCTCGCCTACGTGGTCCTCGACCCGCGCACCCGACAGGAGGGCTGAGAAGATGACCGGCATCCCCGTCCAGATGGACCACGCCCAGCTCGACACCGGCTCCGAGCCGCTCGCCCCCGAGGTGCCCCGGCGCCGCAAGGGGACGCGCAAGAAGCAGAAGCTCCTGTTCCTGCGCAACGGCAAGTCCTTCACGGGGCTCGCGATCCTGGGGTTCTTCGCGATCCTCGCGGTCGTCGGGCCGTGGATCGCTCCCTACGACCCGAGCGCGATGTCGCCCGACGTCCTGCAGCCCCCGAGCGCCGCGCACTGGCTCGGGACCACGCACGTCGGCCAGGACGTGTTCTCCCAGATCCTCGTGGGCACGCGCGGCGTCATGATCGTCGGTTTCGTCGCGGGCATCGGCGCGACGCTCCTGTCGATCCTGGTGGGCGTGAGCGCGGGCTTCCTGGGGGGTGTGAGCGACGAGCTGCTCTCGTCGCTGTCCAACATCTTCCTCGTCATCCCCGCCCTGCCGCTCATCATCATCGTCGCGGGCCAGCTCCCCGACGCGGGCGGGCTCACGGTCGCGCTCATCCTGGCCGCGACGAGCTGGGCGTGGGGTGCGCGCATCCTGCGCGCCCAGACCCTGTCGCTGCGCCGTCGCGACTTCGTCGAGGCCGCACGCGCCAACGGCGAGTCGACGTGGCGCATCGTGTGGTTCGAGACCCTGCCCAACCTGACGGCCATCATGGCGTCGAGCTTCGTGGGCACGGTGACGTTCGCGATCCTCATGCAGACCACGCTCGCGTTCATCGGCGTCACGTCGATCTCGGACTGGAACTGGGGCACGATCCTCTTCTGGGCCGAGCAGCAGCAGGCCCTCTCTCGCGGCGCGTGGTGGTGGTTCGTCCCGGCGGGCCTGTGCATCGCGATGCTCGGTATGGCCCTGACCCTCATCAACTTCGGGATCGACGAGTTCGTCAACCCGCGCCTGCGCTCGACGGGCGCGAGCCCGCGCGCCCTGCGCAGGCGCCGCATCTCGCCGCGCATCGGCTTCACGGCCGTGGTCCGCGAGGGGGTGCCGGTCGCGTCCAGGGCGGGCGCCACGAGCACCAGCAGGCCCGACGGCGCCACGCGCCCGGGTGCGCTGCCCACCCCGACCGGTGCGGCGCCGTCGGGCAGGGGGACGGGCGCGCCCGCCCCGGGCGGGCCGGGCACCCCGGGGAGCACGCGCGACGACCGCGACACCGACGGCACGACCGCACGCAAGGAGAACGCCCGATGACCGTCACCGACCTTCCCCCCGCCGGGTCTCCCACCGGGACGGGCAGCCCCGTGCTGGAGATCCGCGACCTGCACGTCGCCTACGGCTACGGCCCCGAGCCCGTTCGCGCGCTGCGCGGGGTGAACCTCACGCTGCACGAGGGCGAGGTCCTGGGGATCGCGGGCGAGTCGGGCTGCGGCAAGTCGACCCTCGTCTACGCCGCGACCCGGCTCCTTCCCCCGCCCGGACTCATCACGGGCGGCGAGGTCCTGTTCCACGGGGGCGTGGGGAGCGCGGGCGGCGAGCCCGTCGACATCCTGCGCATGAGCGACAAGGAGCTGCGCCGCTCGCGCTGGCAGGACACCGCGATCGTGTTCCAGGGCGCCATGAACTCGCTCAACCCGGTCTACCGGGTCGGCAAGCAGCTCACCGACGCGATCGCGGCGCACCGCCCCGGCATGTCACGCTTCGACCGCAACGAGCGGGCCGCCGAGCTGCTGTCCATGGTCGGGATCGCGACGGACCGCATCTCGGCGTACCCGCACCAGCTCTCGGGCGGCATGCGCCAGCGCGTCATGATCGCGATGGCGCTCGCGCTCGAGCCCAAGGTGCTCATCATGGACGAGCCCACCACGGCGCTCGACGTCGTCATGCAGCGTCAGATCGTCGAGCAGATCATCGAGCTGCGCGACCGCCTGGGCTTCTCGGTCGTCTTCATCACGCACGACGTGTCGCTGCTCATCGAGGTCGCCGACCGCATCGCGATCATGTACGCGGGCGAGATCGTCGAGCAGGCGTCCGCGAGCGACGTGTACCGGCGTCCTCGGCACCCGTACACGCACGGGCTGCTCAACTCGTTCCCTCCCCTGCACGGACCCAAGCGGCCGCTCGTCGGCATCCCGGGCTCGCCGCCCGACCTCCAGGCCCTGCCGAGCGGGTGCCCGTTCCGGCCGCGCTGCGCGCACGTCATGGACGCGTGCGCCGACGTCCACCCGACGCTGGGTCCCACGTCGCTGGGCCTGCCCGGTGTCGGCGAACCGGGCCGGTCGGTCGCGTGCCTGCTCCACGACGGGCACGGCGAGGTCCCCGCGGAGCTGCGCGTCTGAGGGGCGCACCTGGTCCGCCGGGGTCGACGATCCCAGGTGACTCCTCGGTCGCGGGGCCGCCCGGTCGTCCCCGCGAGCAGAGCCGGTCGGCACCCCGCGTCGGGGGCCGGCCGGCTCGCGCTCGTCGCAGGGCGCTCCCGGCGGGGGTGTGAAAGACCACCCGCCGCCACGCCCTGACCTGCCCGTTCTCTTTGCCGGATCCCCACACGCGGTGACCTACGGTGGACGGGTGAGCTTCCCCCCTCCTTCGACGACGCAGCCGACCGCACGTCCGCCGGCCCCCCCGCGGGCCGTCGGTGCACGCCCCGTGCACGCACCCGGCAGAGGCGCGACGAACGTGCCGGGACGCGTCGTGGCGGGTCTCACCGCGGTCGCCGCCGTCGTCCTCACGTGGCAGGTGTGGAACGTCTTCGTGGCGACCGAGCAGGGGCAGTTCCTGGACCAGGCGGCGTTCCGTGGCGCCGACTACGGGCAGGGGACGCTGTGGTCGTTCGCGTCCCCCGTGCTCGACGTCGTCTCGGTGTCCTTCGTCGTCCTCGGGCTGGGGACCGCGATGGGCATCGCGCTCCTGCGGCGTCGATGGGGACTCGCGGTCCAGGTCGCGTTCCTCGTCGTGGGAGCCAACGTCACGACGCAGCTCACGAAGAAGGTCGTCCTCGACCGCCCGGACCTCATCGGCGGGTGGAACGGCAACAGCCTCCCCAGCGGGCACACGACCGTCGCCGGTTCGGTGTCGGTCGCGCTGCTGATGGCGGTGCCGCGCGGCTATCGCCCCGTCGTCGCGCTCCTGGGCGGCACGTACACGGCGGCCACGGGCATCTCGACGCTCGTGGGGGAGTGGCACCGACCGAGCGACGTGGTCGCGGCCGTGCTCGTGGTCCTCGCCTGGGGAGCGCTGGTCCTGGCGTTCACACCCACCTCGGCCCTCGACGAGCTCCCCGCCGGCCGGAGCGGCGCCTACCCGGGGTCGGTCGTCGTGTCGGTGCTCCTCATCGCAGGCGGCCTCGTGGCTGCGCTCGTCGCGGCCTGGTGCCTTCGCGAGGTCTACCCCGCGAGCTGGGGCATGACGGACCTGGCGGAGACCACGGCCTACGTGGGGGGCGCGTCGGGGGTGGTCGCCGCGACGGCGATCTCGTTCGCGATGCTCCTCCTGCTCCGACAGGCCACGTCCCGTCCCCCGCGCAGGTGACGGTCGCCCACAGGTCCGGTCACGGTCTCGCGCCCGGCGTCCCGGACGACCACGAGCCCTGGTCACGAGGGCTGTCCACAACGGATAAGGTGCCGCCTGGCGCCAGTGGCGTAACGTCATAGGCTGCCGGTGGGAACGAGACGGTGGGGTCCAGCGCCACGCCCCTGCCCGACGCCGTAGCCCACCCCCAGCACCTCGGCCCACCCGGAGACCGCTCCGGGCGCGAGCCACACCAGCAGCAACGGAAAGCAGGAACGGATGTCCTCAGGTCGCAAGCTCGTCATCGTGGAGTCCCCCACGAAGGCACGCAAGATCCAGGGCTACCTCGGTGACGACTTCGAGGTGGAGTCGAGCGTCGGGCACATCCGCGACCTCCCGCAGCCGTCCGAGCTGCCCGCCGACATGAAGAAGGGGCCCTTCGGCAAGTTCGCGGTCAACGTCGACGAGGGCTTCGAGCCGTACTACGAGGTCTACGCGGACAAGAAGAAGAAGGTCGCGGAGCTCAAGCGCGCCCTGAAGAACGCCGACGAGCTCTACCTCGCGACCGACGAGGACCGCGAGGGCGAGGCCATCGCGTGGCACCTGCTCGAGGAGCTCAAGCCCAAGGTGCCCGTGCACCGCATGGTCTTCCACGAGATCACGCGCGAGGCCATCGAGCGTGCGCTCGAGAACACGCGCGACCTCGACGAGCACCTGGTCGACGCCCAGGAGACGCGCCGCATCCTCGACCGCCTCTACGGCTACGAGGTCTCGCCCGTGCTGTGGCGCAAGGTCCGTCAGGGTCTCTCGGCGGGCCGTGTCCAGTCGGTCGCCACGCGCCTGGTCGTCGAGCGCGAGCGTGAGCGCATGGCGTTCGTCGCGGCCGAGTACTGGGACGTGTCCGGCACGTTCTCGCTCGCCGACTCCAGCGCCGAGGACGCCGACAAGAGCTTCGACGCCCGCCTGGTCCAGCTCGGCGGGGCGCGCGTGGCCTCGGGCCGCGACTTCGACGACCGCGGTCAGCTCAAGCCCGCCTCGGCGCGCGACGGCGTGGTCCAGCTCGGCGAGCAGGCCGCGGCCGCCGTCGTCGGCGGACTTGCCGATGCCGACTTCGCGGTCCGCAGCCTCGAGACGAAGCCGTACACGCGCCGTCCGGCCGCGCCGTTCACGACCTCGACCCTCCAGCAGGAGGCGAGCCGCAAGCTCCGCTTCAACTCGCGGCAGACCATGCGCACCGCGCAGGCGCTGTACGAGAACGGCTACATCACCTACATGCGTACGGACTCCCCGTCGCTGTCGGCCGAGGCCACGGACGCCGCCCGCCGCCAGGCCGCCGAGCTGTACGGTCCCGAGTTCGTGCCGGGCTCCCCTCGCGTCTACGCCTCGAAGGCGAAGGGCGCGCAGGAGGCGCACGAGGCCATCCGCCCCGCCGGCGACTCGTTCCGCACCCCGGCCCAGGTCGCCCGTGAGATCAGCGGCGACCAGTTCAAGCTGTACGAGCTCATCTGGAAGCGCACCGTCGCCTCGCAGATGGCGGACGCCAAGGGCTCGACGGCGTCGGTGCGGCTGGCCGCGCCGGTCGCGGGCAGCGAGGCAGAGGTCGCCGGGAAGGAGGCCGTGTTCGCGGCCTCCGGCACGGTCATCACGTTCCGCGGCTTCCTCGCCGCGTACGAGGAGGGCACCGACGACGGCGCGGAGACGGCCGACGGCACCCCCGCGAAGTCCGGCCGCCGTCGCAACGACGAGGACGCCCGCCTGCCCCAGATGGGCGAGGGCGACCTGCTCGACGGGCGCGACCTCACGGCCGACGGGCACTCGACGTCCGCACCCCCGCGCTACACCGAGGCCAGCCTCATCAAGGCTCTCGAGGAGCGCGGCATCGGACGTCCGTCCACGTACGCGTCGACCATCTCGACGGTCCAGGACCGCGGGTACGTGCTGCCGCGCGGTCAGGCCCTCGTCCCGAGCTGGCTCGCGTTCGCCGTGATCCGGCTCCTGGAGGAGCACTTCGAGTGGCTCATCGACTACGACTTCACCGCGGAGATGGAGGCCGACCTCGACGCGATCGCGGCCGGTGACAAGGACCGCGTCGCGTGGCTGACCCGTTTCTACTTCGGGGACGGGACGGGCCGCGAGGAGGGCGAGGGGCTGCGCCAGCTCGTGGACGACCTCGGCGAGATCGACGCGCGCGACATCAACTCGGTCCAGATCGGCGAGGGCATCCAGCTCCGTGTCGGTCGGTACGGCCCGTACGTCGAGGATCTCTCGGTCGAGGTCAAGGAGGGCGAGAACCCGCCGCGGGCCTCGGTCCCGGACGACCTGGCCCCCGACGAGCTCACGGTCGACAAGGCGCGCGAGCTCCTTGCCGCGGGCGCCGACGACGGCCGGATCCTCGGCACCGACCCGGAGTCTGGGAACCCGGTCGTGGCCCGCGCGGGACGCTACGGCCCGTACGTGACCGAGCAGCTCCCCGAGCCGAAGTTCGACGAAGGCCTGTCGGCCGCCGCGCTCAAGAAGGCCAAGGCCGCGCTGCCCAAGCCCCGCACGGCGTCGCTGCTCAAGGACATGAGCCTGGACACCGTGACGCTCGAGGACGCCCTGCGTCTGCTGTCGCTGCCGCGCGTCGTGGGCACGGACCCGGAGACGGGCGTCGAGATCACCGCGCAGAACGGCCGGTACGGCCCGTACCTCAAGAAGGGCACGGACTCGCGCACCCTCCCGTCCGAGGAGGCCATGTTCACGGTCACCCTCGAGGAGGCGCTCGAGCTGTACAAGCAGCCCAAGCGCGGCCGTGGAGCCACGGCCACCCCGCCGCTGCGCGAGCTCGGCGACGACCCGACGTCGGGCAAGCCCATCGTGGTCAAGGACGGGCGTTTCGGCGCGTACGTCACGGACGGCGAGACCAACCGGACGCTGCCGCGCGACCTGACGCCCGAGTCCATCACCCCGGAGAAGGCCATCGAGCTCCTCGCGGAGAAGCGCGCGGCCGGCCCGGCGAAGAAGAAGGCACCGGCCCGCAAGGCACCGGCCAAGAAGCCCGCCGCGAAGAAGGCCCCGGCCAAGAAGGCGACGGCCGAGAAGAAGTAGCGGCGGCGCCCCGGCGGCGGGGCCTTCCTCGTGGGGGCCGGACCGCCGAGGTAGAACGTGCTGTGCGAGGTAGAACGCGGTGCGCACTACCTCGCACAGCACGTTCTACCTCGCTCCCTCGTCGGGAGGCCGACCGATCAGTGGTGCGTGTGCTTGACCGGTTCGGGCAGGCCCGCGTCCGCGCGGATCGAGCGCGACAGCCCCTCGATCGAGCGCAGCGCGTCGACGAGCTCGGGCACGCGGACCTCGAACGGCATCGCGTGGATGGTCTCGCCCGGGGCGGTCGCGGCCTCGGCGACGCGGCGCAGGTCGCCCACGTCGGCCGTCGTGAGGCCGATCTCGGTGAGCGTGTTGGGCAGCCCGACGCGCGTCGTGAACTCGACGAAGTCGCGGATCTCCTGCGAGGGCGCCCCCTCGAGCACGAGCTGGGTGAGCGAGCCGATGTTGACCTTCTGGCCGTGCGTGAGGCCGTGGGTCTGCGGCGCGGCCGTGAGCCCGTTGTGGATCGCGTGGGCCGCTGCGAGGCCGCCCGACTCGAAGCCCAGCCCGGACAGCAGGGTGTTGGCCTCGACCACGGCGTCGACCGCCGGCGTGACGAGGTGCTCCTTGACGGCCTCGATCGCGGGCAGCGAGTTCTCCCACAGGATCTTCCAGGAGAGCTCGGCGAGCGCGGTACCCGTGATGAGGGGCAGTCCGCCCGCCATGGTCGTCGCGTTGGCCTTGGCCACGGCGCGGGCCTCGATCCACGTGGCGAGCGCGTCGCCGATGCCCGCGACGAGGAACTTCACCGGGGCGTTCGCGACGAGCTGGGTGTCTACGAGGACCAGGTCGGGGTTGTGCGGGAAGAAGCGGTACTCCTCGAACGCGCCCTCGTCGGTGTAGATGACCGACAGCGCCGAGCAGGGCGCGTCCGTCGAGGCGACGGTGGGCACCGAGACCCAGCGGACGCCCTCGAGGTGCCCGGCGGCCTTGACCGCGTCGATCGTGCTGCCGCCGCCGATGCCCACGATCACGTCGGCGCCGGTCTCGCGGATGCGTCGGGCGAGGTGGTCGACGGCCGCCGCGGTCGCGTACGTGCCGAAGCCCTCGCGCTCGCGGCGCAGGTTCGCGGCCTGGAACGACTCGGCGACGGTGTCCGCGACGATCTCCCAGACCACGTCGTCGGCCACCAGGAGCGGCTTGGTGCCGATCGGGGCGACGAACTCACCGAGCCGGGACAGCGCGCCGCGCGACTGCACGTAGCGCAGAGGGCTGATGAGGGTGCGGATCGGGACCTCGGACATGGGGACCTCCTCGGAGTGCTGGACAGGACGTCGCCGGACCGGCGCGGAGGGTCGCTCCTCGCGGACCGCCGACACCTCGACGCTATGTCGGGGCAGGGCAGGGCGCCTGGTGGGGCCGTGTGACGTCCGTCGTCGTCCCGTCACGCGAGACGTGGTGCGTCAGTCGACCGTGACGGCCTCCAGCACGGGCAGCCGTGCGGCCCGGATGCCCGGCCAGACGCTCGCGACGAGCCCGATCACGACCGCGAGGCCCAGGACCGCGAGCACCTGCCCCCAGGGGACCGCGAGGCTCGTGAGCCCCTGCTCGGCGAGCACCCCGGGCAGGGCAGCGGCGATCGCGATGCCCGTGAGCACTCCCAGCACCGTCCCGTAGACCGCGGTCAGGACCGACTCGATCGTGATGATGCCCGCGAGCTGGAGGCGCCCGAGCCCCACGGCCCGCAGCAGCCCGATCTCCCGGGTGCGCTCGATGATCGACAGCGCGAGCGTGTTGACGATGCCCAGCAGCGCGATGACGATCGACAGCCCGAGCAGCGCGTAGAGGATCACCAGGACCTGGTCCACCTGGGCCGCGGCCGCGTTGGCGAGCTCCTCGCGGTCGAGCACCGAGACCACGAGGAAGGGCTTGACGGCCCCGGTCAGGGCGGCGCGCAGCTCGGTGGCCGAGGTCCCCGGGGCGGCCGTGACGTACACGGCGTACGTCGGGATCTCGGGGGCACCCACGACCGCGTAGGTCGCGTCGGCGAGCACCACGTCGGACGAGATCACCTGGGTGTCGACGATCGCCCCGATGCGCACGTCCTGCGTGCGGGCGCCGTCGTCGCTCGTCAGGGTCAGGGAGTCGCCGACCGCCCAGCCGTGGTCGCGCGCAGCGGTCCGGCGCACCACGGCCTCGCCGTCGGCGAGGGCCCGGTCGGGGTCGCCCTCGACCACGGGCGCGTCGAGCGCCTCGGTGAAGAACCCGGGCGGCACGACCGTGGCCCCGCTGGGCTCGCCGTCCACGTCGAGCGTCCCGAGCCGCAGGGGAAGCGCCTGCCCGACGGCGGGGAGCCCGGTCACGGCATCGGTGACCCCCGGCGGGAGCGCGCCCGTGGCGGCGGCGGCCTGGACCACGTAGTCGGCCCGCATCTGCTCGTCGACGATCGACCGGACCGAGGCCTGCGTCGAGGCCGCGATGACCCCGGTGGCGCTCACGAGCGCCATCCCGATCAACAGCGCCCCCGCGGTGTTCGAGGTGCGGCGGGGGCTGCGCGTGACGTTGCCGCGCGCGAGGCGCCCCAGCGGGCGGATCGCGGCCACGGCCGGCACGGCGAGCACCGTGATCACGGCGCCGGCGATCGCGGGGGACAGGACCAGGACGCCCACGAGCGCCGCGCTCGCGCCGACCGCGAGCAGGACCCGCGGGTTGAGGTCGTCGACCAGGGCCCACCCGGTCGGGTCGGCCGAGGCCGAGCTCCCGAGCCGCGAGGCCAGCACCAGCAGGCCCGCGCCGAGCACCGTCAGCACGAGCCCGACCACCGCGCGGGTGCCCGTCCCGCGGTCCGGTGCGACGTCGTCGTGCATGGCCTGGACCGGGGGAGTGAGGGCCGCGCGGCGGCCCGGGACCGCGGCCGCGACCACGCTCACCAGGACGCCCAGCGAGATCGCGACCACGACCGACGTCGCGCTCAGCGGCACGCGCCCCGAGAGCTCCATGCCCGTCGAGCCGAACACCGCGCGCAGCCCGCTGACCAGCACCCGGCCCAGCACGACCCCCGTCGCGGCGCCGAGGATCCCGACCGCGACGGCCTGCGCGAGGATCGACGCGAAGACCTGCGCGGGCGAGGCCCCGAGCGCCCTCAGCAGGGCGAACTCGCGCTGGCGCTCGCGCACCGACATCGCGAACGTGTTCGCGATGATGAACGCCCCCACGAACAGCGCGATGGCCGCGAAGACCAGCAGGAACGTCTCGATGAACCCGAGGATCTGCTCGACACCCTCGCGGGCCTCCTCACGCACGGCCTCGCCCGTGAGGGACTCCGCGCCCGCCGGGAGGACCTCGGCCACGCGCTCGGCGAGCTCCTGCTCGGACACGTCCCCGGCGGCGTAGACCGAGATCGTGGGGACCGTCCCGTCGGGGGCGTAGGTCGCGAGCGCGGTCGCCGGGTCGAGGCCCACCAGGATCGTGCCCGCGGCGGCCGCCTCGATCGAGAAGACCCCCGTGACCGTGACGGGCTGGGGAGCGCCCGCCAGGACCACGGTCGTCGTGTCGCCCGTGGCGAGCCCCGCGGCCGAGGCTGCGCTCTCCTCGAGCGCGATCTGCGTGCCGCCCACGGGCCACGCGCCGCTCGCGAGCGTCACCGTCGGCTCGTCGGGGCCCACCGCGATCCCGATGCTCGGCGGTCCCGACGTCGTGACGGCCGTGCCGTCCGCCGCGACCAGGACGATCGGACCCGACGCGTCGGGCACGGCGCGCGCGACGCCGTCGACCCCTGCGACCGTGTCCGCGAGCGAGACCGGGACCGGGGAGTGCGGCGTCCCGAACGTGCTGCCCGCGCTCGTCGTGTCGTCGATCTCGTCGGCACCGCGCACGTACACGTCGGCCACGAGGGTCGTCGCGATGATCTCGTCGAACGTCGACGACAGCATCGCGCGGAACGTGAACGTCCCCACCACGAACGCGACCCCGAGCATCACCGCGAGCGTCGACAGCAGGAAGCGGACGAGGTGCGCCCGGACCCCGCGCAGCGCGACCCGCAGCATCAGTCCTCCTCCGCCTGCCCGAGAGCGTCGAGGATGTCGCGCCGCGTCGGGGCCGCGAGGTCGGCGGTGATCCGCCCGTCCGTGAGGAACAGGACCCGGTGCGCGTACGAGGCCGCGCGCGGGTCGTGCGTGACCATGACGACCGTCTGCCCCAGCTCGTCGACCGAGCGCCGCAGGAAGCCCAGGACCTCCGCGGACGAGCGCGAGTCGAGGTTGCCCGTGGGCTCGTCCGCGAACACCACGGACGGCCGCGACACCAGGGCTCGCGCGCACGCGACCCGCTGCTGCTGCCCGCCCGAGAGCTCGGCCGGACGGTGGTGCAGGCGGTCGCCCAGGCCCACGGCGCCCACGACCTCGTCGAACCACGCCCGGTCCACGGGGGCGCGGGCGATGTCGAGCGGGAGCGTGATGTTCTCCGCCGCGGTGAGCGTGGGGACCAGGTTGTACGACTGGAAGACGAACCCGATCCGGGTCCGCCGCAGGCCCGTGAGGCGCCGCTGCGAGAGGCGGCTCACCTCGGTCCCGTCGATCACCACCCGGCCCGACGTCGGGGAGTCCAGGCCGGCCATGCAGTGCATGAGCGTCGACTTGCCCGAGCCTGACGGCCCCATGATCGCCGTGAGCTCGGCCGCGCGGAAGTCGACGTCGACGCCGTCGAGGGCCCGCACGACCGTCTCGCCCTGCCCGTAGGTCTTCACGAGGTCGCGTGCCCAGGCGGCCGTCCCGTCCGGAGCGGTCGGGGACAGCGCGGGCAGCGGCGGGACGGCACCGGTTCCGGAGCGGGGAGGTGCGGGCAGGGCGGACGAGGACGGGGTGGGCTCCATCGGAGATCCCTTCGGTCGGAATGTCTCCATCGTGGCCCCTGGGGCGGGTGACGTGCGACACATCGGCCGAACTCGCGTCAAGACGTCGGCGTGGCGTGGTCCTCCCCGATACCACGGACCACCCGCCCGTGCGACCCGACGGCTCGACCCCCCTGCCCGCCGGGCACCACCCGAGGAGCCCACCATGACGAACCACACACAGGCCGGATCCCCCCGGCACGCGGCGGTGCTCGCCGTGCCCCCCACGACGGCTGCCCCCACGCTCGCGTGGCGCCTGCTGTCGACGGCGCTCGCGGCCCTGCTCGTGCTCGTGGGCGTCGTCGCGATGCCCCGCACGGCGTCCGCCGCCGAGCTCGACGCCATCAAGACGGTCACGATCACCCAGCCGTTGGACGAGGTCCACCTGTGGCAGTCGCTGCGGATCGAGGCCACGTGGGCCGTGCCCGACGGCTCGCACGCGGGGGACACGTTCACCCTGGCGTTCCCGCAGTCTCCCCGCGTGACGGGGTTCGCGCAGACGTTCGACCTCAAGACGCCCGCCGGTGCGGTCGTCGGGACGTGCGACGTCACGCAGGACGGTTTCGCGTGCACGCTCAGCCCCTACGTCGAGACCGCGACCAACGTCCAGGGCACGCTGTACTTCTACGCGCAGGTCAGCAGCGTCGGCGAGGGGGGTACGTTCACGTTCACGACGGGCAACGAGATGGTGATCGAGGTCCCCGTACCGGGCGGCGGCGTGATCCCGGCCAGCGGCTGGTCCGCCCCGGAGCAGCCCGTCAAGGGCGGCTGGGTCAGCACGGACGGCAGGACCGCCGTCTGGGAGGTCTACGTGCCGAGCGAGTTCCTGGCCGCCTCGGCGGGCGGTCCCGTGGTCGTGACCGACACCTACGACTCGCGGCTGACCATGCGCGACGACTCGCTCGTCGTCGCGTACGTCCCCCTGGCCGACTGGAACGACGGTGACTACGGCTCGAGCGCGGTGCGGCTCAGCCCGGGGACCGGTTACGTCTACACCCCGGACGTGGCCGGCTCGTCGTTCGACCTGACGTTCGTCGACCCCGTGACGGACGGTTCGCGCATGTACATCTTCACGTACCGGATGTCGTTGCCCGCGGGTGTGCAGGACGGTGACACGTTCGCCAACCAGGTCGCGGGCAGCACCGGCTGGGACGACCAGCGCGTGCTCGAGTACGCGGCCGCCGGTGGCGACGGCAGCGGCGACGGCAACGGCGAGCTCCGCCTGACCAAGCGCGTCACGGGCGAGGCCGCGACGTCGGTCCCGGCGGGCACCGCGTTCACCGTGGACTACACGACCGACCGGAACGGAGCGACGACGTCGGGCAGCCTCACGGTGACCGACGGTGCGACCGTCACGATCCCCGGCCTCGCCGCCGGGACCGTGGTGACGCTGAGCGAGGTCTCGCCCGCCGCGATCGACGGCGTGACCTGGGGCGAGCCCGTGTTCTCGGGCGAGGGCGTGACCCCGGTCGAGGGTGGCGCACAGGTCACGGTCGGCGTGGAGGGCGTGGTCGAGGTCGCGCTCGACAACCCGGTCACCCCGGTGGACCCGCCCGTCCCGCCAGCCGCGCCGGTGCCGCCCACCGCGGTGCCGCCCACCACGGTTCCCCCCGTCACGACGCCGCCTGCGGCGGTCGTCCCGCCGACCAAGGCCCCGACGGTCAGGGCGACTCCCCAGGCGACGAAGAAGCCCGCGCGTGGTGCGCTCGCCACGACGGGCGCGACGGTCGGCCTGGCAGCCGGTGCGGCCGCGCTGCTGGTCGGCACCGGGGTCACGCTCGTGGCGCTGCGTCGTCGGGGGGCGACCTCCTGACGACGGCCTGAGCGCAGCAGCCCCGCGACGGCCCCTGGGGCGACCGGTCGATCGACCGGTCGCCCCAGGCCGCTGCGGGGGGCGCAGCCCGGTCGCAGTAGCGTGGACGCATGGTCTCTCACGCAGTGGTGAACGTGCTCGACGCCGTACCCGACCCGGGTGACGCCCCGCCCGTGCGCTGGGGGATCCTGGGCGCGGGGAAGATCGCGGGCTCGTTCGCGGACGAGGTCCGGGCCTACACGCAGGGGCACGTGGCGGCCGTGGGTTCGCGCGACGAGCACCGGGCACGGGACTTCGCGCAGCGGCACGCGCCGTCGGCGACCGTGCACGGTTCGTACGAGGCCCTCGTCGCGGACCCCGACGTCGACGTCGTGTACGTCGCGACCCCGCACTCGCACCACCGCGAGCACGGGTTGCTCGCGGTCGCGGCGGGCAAGCCCGTCCTCATGGAGAAGGCGTTCACGCGCAACGAGGCCGAGGCACGCGAGGTCCTGGACGCGGCGCGGGCCGCGGGCGTGTTCGTCATGGAGGCGATGCTGACGCGGCACCTGCCGCACGTCGCGGCGATCCGCGCGCTGGTCGCGCAGGGGGAGATCGGCGAGGTCCGGTCGGTCACGGCGTCCTACGGGTCGAACGCCGCGTACGACCCGTCCCACCGCCTGTTCGCGCCCGAGCTCGCGGGCGGCGCGCTGCTGGACATCGGGATCTATCCGCTCGCGTTCGCGACGGACCTCCTGGGCATGCCCGACGACGTCACGGCGGTCGGTCTGCTGGCTCCCACCGGGGTGGACGCCCAGTCGACCGTGGTGCTGCGGTACGGGGACCGCGCGACGGCCACGCTCGCCTCGTCGGTCCTGGCGCAGTCGGCGACGTCGCTGGTGATCGCGGGAACGGGAGGGCGGATCGAGGTCGTCGACCGTTTCATGGTGCCCACGGCCTTCAGCGTGGTCTGGGCCGACGGCGCGCGCCGCGACTACGACGGGTACGCGCCCGGGGCCAAGCAGTACGAGGCGGCCGAGGTCGCGCGCTGCCTCGCGGCGGGGCTCACGGAGAGCCCGCGTATGACGTGGCAGGACACGCTCGACCTGATACGGGTCATGGACCGGGCGCGTGCGCAGCTGGGGGTCGTGTACCCGGGCGAGTGATCGCTCGCCAGTGCCGAGAACGGGGTTGCGGTCGTTCTGGCGTCCCGAACGGCCTCGGCCGGGCGGTTCGACCGCGCGGAACCTCGTCCTCGGCACGTCGGCCGCGCGACCACACCTCGGGCAATACCCCGTGGCAGCGCTCTCACGGGGTTAGCGTGAACCCATGAGCAACGACGCCCGCGAAGCGGCACCGACAGTCCAGCCCGCCTCCCTGCCCCACCTCGCGGCGACCGCCGCCGACCTGCCCGAGGTGATCTCCGGCGTCGTGCCCGACCCGCGGACCGCTCCCACCGTGCGCTGGGGGATCCTGGGCGCCGGGAACATCGCCGGGTCGTTCGCCGAGGCCGTGCGCGACCACACGCGCGCACGCGTCGTGGCCGTGGGGTCGCGCGACCGCGTCCGCGCCGAGCGCTTCGCGACCGAGCACGGCATCCACACGACGCACGCCGACTACACCGAGCTCGTCGAGGACCCGCAGGTCGACGTCGTGTACGTCGCGACCCCGCACTCGCACCACCGGGACCACGCGCTGCTGGCCATCGCGGCGGGCAAGCACGTCCTCGTCGAGAAGGCGTTCACGCGCAACGAGGTGGAGGCGCGCGAGATCCTCGACGCCGCGCGGGCCGCAGGCGTGTTCGTCATGGAAGCCATGTGGACCCGGTTCCTGCCGCACGTCGCGGCGCTGCGCGCGGTGATCGCGCGCGGTGAGATCGGCGAGATCGTCAACGTGAGCGCCGACCACGGCCAGTTCTTCCCGTTCGACCCCGAGCACCGGCTCTACGCGCCCGACCTCGCGGGCGGCGCGCTGCTCGACCTGGGCGTGTACCCCGTGTCGTTCGCGCACGACGTCCTGGGGGCGCCGTCGTCGGTCACCGCGGTGGGGGCGCTCACGGAGACGGGAGTCGACGGCCAGCTCGGCATCACGCTCGGCTACGGCCGGGCCATGGCCACGCTGTCGACGACCCTGTGGTCCCAGACCCCCAACGTCGCGTCGATCTCCGGGACCGCCGGGCGCATCGAGATCGAGGGCACGTTCTACGCCCCGACGTCGTTCCGCGTGATCCGGCACGACGGCGCGCAGTGGCGCTACGAGGGCTTCCGCGGCGAGGGCAAGCAGTACCAGGCGGCCGAGGTCGCGCGCTGCCTCGCGGCCGGCCTGACCGAGAGCCCGCGCATGACGTGGCAGGACACGCTCGACGTCATGCGGACCATGGACGAGGTCCGCCGCCAGACGGGCGTGGTCTACCCGAACGAGTGACCTGGGTGTGTCGAGACACCCGGGTGTCGAGAACGGGGTTGAGGTCGTTCTGCCCGTGAGAACGACCTCAACCCCGTTCTCGACACCGCGGGGTGGCGGGGTGGGGTGCGGGGCTAGCTCGCGGTCGGCTCGTCCGGGTGCTCGACGACGTAGCTGCGGCCGTCGGGGCCCGTCACGTACTCGAAGCGCGTCTTGAGCTCGCGGTCGCGCTCGGCCTCGGCCGCGGAGACGCCGCGCCCGGGCGAGCCCTGCTTCCCGACCTGCGCGGGGCCGAAGATCGGCAGGAAGGTCTCGGTCATGCGCAGGCCCAGGGGGCGTCGTCGCTGCTTGTCGGCCATGCGCCTCTCCTCTCGCGAACGGTGCAAGTCGATGGTGCACCAATGATTGGTGTACCAAGCATAGGGGAGAACTGGCTACCATGACGACATGACCACCTCGCTCGAGAGCGCCCCGCTGCCCGGCACCGACCCGCTCGCGCTCGAGTCCCAGGTCTGCTTCGCGCTGTCGGCCGGCGCCCGCGCGATGGTCGCCATGTACAAGCCGCTGCTCGAGCCGCTGCGCCTGACCCACCCGCAGTACCTCGTGATGCTCGCGCTGTGGCAGGACGCCGCGGCCGGCGAGCGCACCACGGCCACGTCCCTCGCCGAGCGGCTCCACCTGGACCCCGGCACGCTCTCCCCGCTCGTGCGGCGGCTCGAGACCACGGGTTACCTCACGCGCTCGCGCAACGAGCACGACGGTCGCGTCGTCGACGTCACGCTGACCCCGGCCGGGCGCGAGCTCCGCGCGCAGGCCGAGAAGGTGCCGCCCGCGATCACCGCCGCGACGGGGCTGACGCTCGACGAGCTCGTGGAGGTCCACGCCGCGGCCTCCAAGGTCGTGTCCGCCGCGCTGCGCGCGGGCGTCATCTAGCTCAGGTCCCCGCGACCGTCCCCGGCGACATGTCGTACGTGACCCACGGGGTCGCGGTCGCGACCGAGTCGTAGAGCCGCCGCGCCGTCGCGTTCGCCGGGTCCGTGATCCAGCGCACGACGCTCGCCCCGAGGTCCCCGGCATGCACCCCGACGGCCCCGAGCAGCAGGCGCCCGACCCCGGCACCACGCGCCGCCTCGGCGACGAACAGGTCGTCGAGCCAGCACCCGTGCGAGCCGTCGAGCGGGCGCTCGAACGTCCGCAGCACCGCGAAGCCGCCCAGGCGCGTCCCGTCCGTGGCGACCAGGCCGCGGACCCCCGAGGCGCCGTCGTGCAGCCAGGACCAGACCAGGGCGTCCCGCGCCGCGTCCGCGGGCAGCTCGTAGAACGCGCGGTAGCCCGCGTACAGGTCGAGCCACTCGTGCTCGTCGTCGAGGAGGACGGGGCGCACCCGCCAGGTCGTCGTCACGGCGACACCGTACCCACCCGGAGCCCGCCTCTGCGGGCGCGTCCCAGCCGTGCCTAGGGTGGCGCGATGAGTTCTCCCAGCGTCTCCCACCCACGAACGGCCCGAGCGCGCGGCCTGGCCGCCGGCGCGCTCCGGCAGTGGCACCTGCACCCCCGGTGGGCCATGGCACTGCGCGGCGCCGTGGCCGCCGCCGTCGCGTGGGTCGTCGGGATCGTCCTGCCGCAGCCCTTCTCCGACTACCCGTACTACGCGCCGCTCGGTGCCGTCGTCGCGACCACGAGCACCGTGGCCCGGTCCGTCCGGGAGTCCTTCCAGGCGGTCGGTGCGATCGTCGTCGGGGCGCTCGTGGCCCGTGGTGCGGACCTGGTGCTCGCGCCCAGCGCCCTGTCGATCGCGCTCGTCGTCGCCGTCGCGATCCTTGTCGCGGGGTGGGGGCTCCTGGGAGACATGGGGTCGTGGGCCGTGACCTCGGCGCTGTTCGTCCTGATCATCGGGAACGCGGACAAGGTCGGGTACATGGGGGCGTACATCGGGCTCGTCCTGGTCGGGTCGCTCGTGGGGATCGGGATCAACCTGCTGTTCCCGCCGCTGCCGCTCGCGGCGTCCGACGTCGAGCTCGACCGCCTCAGGAGCGCGCTCGCGGACCAGCTCGACCACCTCGCCGACGGGCTCGACAGCGACGTCGCGCCCTCTCCCGAGGAGTGGGACGACCGGCGTCTGCTCCTCGGTCCGGTGGTCGACCGGTCGCAGCGGTCGGCCGAGCAGGCGCGCGAGGCGGCACGCATCAACCGCCGGGCCCGCCGGTACGCCGAGGCGACCCGGGCGCAGGGCTCCCAGGCAGCAGCGCTGGGCGTCACGTCGTCGGTCGTCGGGGACCTGACGCGCCTCGTCACCGGGTGGGAGAGGCAGGACCTCGACGACCTCGCGTTCGGCGAGTCCCTGCGACCCCTCGTGCGCGATGCCCTGCGTGCGTACGCGGATGCCGTGCGGTCCACGGTCGGGGCGCTCGCGGAACCCGAGGCGCTCGACCGCGTCCGGGACACGACCGAGCGGCTGCGACGCGCCGTGCGCGACGTGCGCAGCGGCTCGGACGAGGACTACTTCGTCGCGGGGGCGACCGTGCTCGCGATCCGGCGCGGGGTCGCGGCGCTGGGCGAGGAGTAGGTCCCCGTCAGGCGTCGGTCACGCTGATCGACCCGTCCTGCCCGACGGCGAAGCGCACCGTGTCGAGACCGCTCGCCCCGGCGTCGGGAGCCACGGGGGCCTGCGCGAGCTGGGCGAGCGTGTGCGTGCCCTCGACGACGAGCACCGCGCACCCCGCGGCCCGGCCCGCGGCGACCCCGGCGGGCGCGTCCTCGACCACGAGGCAGCGCGACGGGTCGACGCCGAGCCGCTCGGCGCCCAGCAGGAACGGGTCCGGGTCGGGCTTGCCGTGCGTGACGTCGTCGGCCGTGACCACGACCGCGGGTGGCACCAGGCCTGACGCCCCGATGCGCGCCGCCGCGAGCGGGCGCGTGCACGACGTGACGATGGCCTGGCGCGTCGCGGGCAGCGACGCGAACGCGTCGACCGTGCCCGGGAGGATGCGCACGCCCTCGGTGTCGTGGAGCTCGAGGTCGTGGATGCGGTGGTACGCCTCCTCGACCAGGTCGGCGGGCAGGAGGCGTGCGATGAACGTCCTCGCCGGGGTGCCGTGCTCGATCTGGAACGTGTCCGCGTCCGGCAGGCCGTACTCGTGCGCCCAGCGGCGCCAGTTCCGGTCGACCGCGGGCACCGAGTCGATCAGGGTGCCGTCCATGTCGAACAGGATCGCGTCGAACGTGCGCCCCGCGAACGCGACGCCCGGGCTCGGGAGCGCGGGGGAGTCGGGGAGGCCAGGACCGGGTACGGGGAGGACGGACATGCCACCGAGGCTACCGGCCGTGTCGCGCGGCCCGTCCCGTGCCGTGCGACCTTCCCTTGTCGGGTGGCCCGACTATCGTGGGCGCGTGAGCACACCCGGTTACTTCATCTCGTTCGAGGGCGGCGACGCCGTCGGCAAGTCCACCCAGTCCCGACTCCTGGGGGAGTGGCTGGGCGAGCTGACCGGCCGCGAGGTCGTGCTGACCCGCGAGCCCGGCGGCACCGAGCTGGGCGTCGAGCTGCGACAGGCCGTGCTGCACGGCCGGGACATGGACGCCCGCACCGAGGCCCTCATCTACGCGGCGGACCGCGCGCACCACGTCGCGCACCTGGTCCGGCCCGCGCTCGAGCGCGGCGCCGTGGTCGTCACGGACCGCTACCTCGACTCGTCGGTCGCCTACCAGTCGGGTGGCCGTGAGCTGGGCGTCGACGAGGTCGAGCTCATCTCGCTGTGGGCCGTGCAGGGGCTCATGCCGCACGTGACAGTCCTGCTGGACCTCGACCCCGCGGTCGCGGCCGAGAGGCTCCAGGGGAAGCCCGACCGTCTGGAGAGCGCGGGGATCGACTTCCACCGCCGCACCCGCGAGGCGTTCCTCTCGCGCGCCGCGGCGGACCCCGAGCGGTGGGTCGTGATCGACGCGACCGCGTCGATCGACGACATCCAGGCACAGATCCGGGTGGACCTCGCGGCCCGGCTCGAGCTCACGCCCGTGGTCGAGGAGGCCGAGGACACCGTGGAGGCGCTGCCCGACGACGGGTTCGACGACTCCGACTCCGCGATCGGCTACGCACCCGACCTCGCGGACCTGCCGGTCACGCGTCCCGTGACGCACCCGACGCCCGGTCCCGCCGCCGAGACGGCCGCGCCGTGACGGTCTGGGACGACGTCGTCGGGCAGGAGCACGCGGTCGAGATGCTCTCGGCCGCGGCGACCGACCCGGCGGCCATGACGCACGGCTGGCTCCTGACCGGCCCGCCCGGCTCGGGCCGGTCCAACGCGGCCCGGGCGTTCGCGGCCGCGCTGCAGTGCGAGCAGGGCGGGTGCGGGGTGTGCCAGGCGTGCACGACCACGCTCGCGGGCACGCACGCCGACGTGAAGATCGTCGCGACGGAGAAGGTGACGATCACGATCGACGAGGTCCGTGACCTCGTCGGCGTCGCGAGCCGCCGCCCGTCGCAGGGTCGCTGGCGCGTCATCATCGTCGAGGACGCCGACCGCATGGCCGAGCGGACCACGAACGTCCTGCTCAAGGCCATCGAGGAGCCGCCGCCCCGCACGGTCTGGATCCTGTGCGCGCCCAGCCCGCAGGACGTCCTGGTGACGATCCGGTCCCGCTGTCGCGGGGTCGCCCTGCGGGTCCCGCCGGTCGAGGCCGTCGCACGGCTGCTCGTCGCACGGGACGGCGTCGACCCGGTCGTCGCCGAGGCCGCGGCGCGTGCCGCCCAGAGCCACATCGGCCTCGCCCGGCGCCTGGCCCGGGACGGCAAGGCGCGCGAGCGCAGGTCGTCGGTGCTGTCCCTCGCGCGCCGGATCCGTGGCGTGGGGGACGCCGTGGTCGCCGCGGGCGAGCTCGTCGAGGTCGCGCAGGCGGAGGCCAAGGCCGCGACCGAGGAGCGCGACGCGATCGAGAAGGCCGAGCTCCTGCGCGCCCTGGGCGTCGAGGCGGGCGGCACCATGCCGCCCCGGCTCCGGTCCCAGCTCACCGACCTCGAGAAGGACCAGAAGCGTCGCGCGACCCGTCACCAGCGCGACGTCCTGGACCGCTCGATGCTGGACCTGCTCTCGCTCTATCGCGACGTGCTCGTGGTCCAGCTCGGCGCGCAGGTCGACCTCGTCAACGCCGAGCTCGCGGAGACCGTGCAGGCGCTCGCGGAGGACTCGACGCCCGAGCAGACCGTGCGTCGCATGGACGCGATCGGCGTGGCGCGCGAGCGGCTCGGCGGCAACGTGGCGCCGCTGCTCGCGCTCGAGGCCATGGCGATCGCGCTGCGCCCGCAGGGATGAGCGGGCCCGCCGGTCCGGCACCGGCAGAGGGGCTGCGGACGCTGGCGCTCTCGCTGCTCGTCGGCGCGCCGTACTCGACGGACGGTGTGCCTGCGGGGCTGGTCTGCGCGTCCTGGCCCGCCCCCGCGACGCACTGAGGCGCATCGGCCGGGGCTGGACGCAGCCCCGGCCCTCCGGGAGGATGTGGCGACCCGCCCCGCGACGGAAGCGAGACCATGGCCGACAGTGCTCCCCCCAGGACGTCCGACCGGCGCGAGGCCCGCGCCCGCGACGAGAGCAAGGCTGGTGCGCTCGCCCTGACGGGCGCGGCGATCGCCGGGGGCCTCGCGCTGATCCACCTCGTCAACGGCTTCACCCGGCCGCTCGGGCTCGTCGACGTGCGCGTGGTCGATGCCGGCGCGGTCGTCACGGCCTCGGAGACCGCGCTCTACGGCTCGGGCGCGACGACCGTCCTGGGCCAGGCCCTGCCGATGACCGACGTCTACCTCCACCGCCCCCTGGACAAGATCGACCTGATCGCGTTGTTCGCGCTGGTCGGTGTGGCACTCTTCCTCACCTACCTGCTCGCCCGGCGCGGCCCGCGAGGTGCGCGCGCGGTCCTGGACGGCACGGCGACGGCCCGGTGGCTCGGCATCGCGCTCGTCGCGGTGGGCGTCGTGCCCGCGCTCGCCCAGGAGCAGGGGACGCTCGTGCGCCTCGCCGACGCCGGGCTCTCGGACCTCCTCGCCCCGGCCTACCCGGACCTCGGCTGGGGGTGGATCGTCGCGGGGATCGGCGTGACGTTCGTCGTCCCGGCGCTGCGAAAGGCGTCGCGTCGGGGACGCGACTGACGCTCCGGGAGCCGCGCGACGTTCACCCGATCGTCGTGCGGGCGCCCCGCCGGGGACACCGTGGCGCCGGACGCCGGGGCTAGCGTCGCGAGCGACAACGCACCGGACCACCGGAAAGGGCACTTCGACGATGACCCTCACACTGACGCTCGTCCGCCACGGCCAGACCGTCCTCAACGCCCGCCGCCATCTGCAGGGCGCGTGCGACTCGCCGCTCACGCGGACGGGCCGAGCGGGGGTGCGCGTCACGGCGCAGCACCTCTCGCGCCACGACTTCGCTGCCGCCTACTCCTCGCCCCAAGGGCGCGCCGTGCTCACGGCGATCGAGATCCTGCGCCACCACCCCGAGCTCACGCTCACGGTCGACGAGGACCTGCGCGAGCTGTCCTTCGGGACGTTCGAGCGACGGCCCGAGCGCGAGCTCGACGCGGTCGTGCCGTGGAGCACCCTCGTGCCCGCTGTGCTCGCCGGCACCCACCCGGGCATCGGCGGAGGAGAGCCTGGTGCGGAGTTCATGGCGCGCGTGCGGGCGGTCCTCGGTCGGATCGTCGCGGCGCACGACGATGCGGCCGGCCCGGGCGCGGTCCGTGACGAGCACGTGCTCGTCGTGGGCCACGGGCTGACGCTCGGCGCGATGCTCGCGACGATCGACCCGGTCGGGCTCGTCGCGCTGCCCAACGCCTCGGTCTCGACGGTCGAGGTCTCGGGCGGCGTCGCGCGCGTGGTCGCCGTGGGGGTCGACGTCGCCGGGCACGGGGCGGTCGCCGTGTCACTGGCGGCCCCGGCCGTGGCGCCGCTGTCCGCCTGAGGTCCGCCGGGCGCCTCGCCCGGTGAGGCGTGCGTCACTCCTGCCCCGGAACGGGTGCCCAGGTCATCCGACGTTCAGGTACCCGACATGTCGGGCCACCTCCGGTTCACACCGGTTTCCTACGGTCCAGCGGAACCCCCACGACCGGGAAAGACCGGAGGAACCCGCATGTCCCTGACCAGACGACTCGCCGGCTGCGTCGCCGTGGTGTCGATCGGCCTCACCACGGCCGTCGGCACCGCGGCCGTCGCGACGGCCGGCGCGCCGACAGCGCCCGCGGCATCCGCGGCACCGACGGCTCTGCACCAGGCCGCCGCGAGCACACCGTTCCCCCTCTTCGTCTCCGAGCTCGCCCCGGACAACACCGGCGTCGACGACTTCGAGTACGTCGAGCTCTTCAACCGCTCGGACGCGCCGGTGGACCTGACGGCCGCGGGCATCGGGCTCGCGTACACGTACGCCGACTCGGACGACCGTTCGCGCGACGTGCCGCTCAGCATCCCGGCGGGCACGGTCGTGCCGGCCGGGCAGGCCGTGGTCCTGTGGCTCGACTACACGTCGGGCAACGTCGACACCTCGGTCCGCACCGAGCAGGACTTCCGCGACCACTACGCCGCCGCGGGCGCGACCGCGAGCGACTACCGGCTCGTGCGCGTGAGCGGCCACGCGGGCATGGCCAACGGCGGGGACCGCGGCATCCGCGTCCTCGGGCCCGACGGCGCGTCCCCCACCTGGTCGTTCTACCCGGCCGGGTCCGTCGCGGCCGGGCGCACGGCGCACTTCCAGGTGCCGGCCACGGGTGCGGCGTCCGCGGTGCTGCTCGAGGCGAAGGGCGTCCCGTCACCGGGGGTCGTCGCGCCCGAGGCGCTCGTCCCGCCCGTCACTCCCGACCCGGAGCCCAGCCCCGAGCCGACGGACCAGCCGACCGAGCCGACCGAGCCCACGCCCGGCCCGAGCGAGACACCGACCGACCCGCCCACGACCGAGCCCGCGCCGGGGAACGGCGCGCACCTCCAGGTGACGGAGCTGCTGCCCGACTCGTCCAACGTCGGGACGGGGGACGGCTACGAGTTCGTCGAGCTGTACAACGCGTCGAGCACCCCCGTGGACTTCGACGACTACACGCTGAACTACCTCTACCCGCTCGACGACCTGACCAACAGCCAGGTCGTGGAGTGGCCGGCCGTGCCGGGCGACGTCGTCGTGCCCGCGGGCGGGACGCTCGTGCTGTGGGTCAAGAACGGCCAGAACGACCACCTGACCGGGGCCGACTTCAACGCGAAGTTCGGTACGCACCTCGTGGCCGGGACCGATCTCCTGGAGATCCACTCGGGCGGCATGGCCAACGCCTCGCCCCGCGGGCTGGAGATCACGACCCGCACGGGCTTCGCGCTCAACCGCGCCTACTACAACCTGGGCGGCGCCAAGGACCCGGTCGCGGACCAGGGCATCCAGTACGCGGCCGACGCGGCCGACGCCATGGTCCAGCGCAAGATCGGCGTGAGCGCCGCGACGCCCGGCGCGGTCTCCGCCGCGCAGAAGCCCGCCGCGCCCGTCGAGGTCCCGGCCGACACGGCCGCGCCGACGGTCGAGGACGCCACCCCGGCGCAGGTCGACCCGGCCGACGAGCTCGCGATCGAGGCGACCGTGACCGACGACGTCCAGGTGCGCTCGGTGCGCCTGCTGCTGCGCAGCGACGTCGACGCCGACTACCAGCGGATCGACCTGGCGGCGGGCCTCGCGGCCGACGGCTCCGGTGCCCGGACCGCCTTCCGGCACGCGATCCACCCGGCCGACCTCACGGGCAAGCGCTGGTACGAGTACGTGCTCGTCGCCTCGGACGGCACGCACGAGACCCGCACGGCCCCGCGCCGGATCGAGATCACAGGCGTCGACACGGCGCCCGTGCGCCTGAGCGTGGCCGAGGGCGAGTTCGTCACGGGCACGACGCCTGTCGCGGCCGCGGGCGACACGTACCCGAGCCCGCTGTCGCTCACGATCGACGGCACGAGAGCCACCCCCGTCGCCCCCGCGCTCGAGGACGAGCCCGTCTTCGCGTTCGAGGCCGGTGGCGTCAACACCTTCTTCCGCAACGGCGTGCTGTCGGGCGGCGAGGTGCTGAACATCTTCGACGACGGCATCTACGAGGGCTACGAGACGATCGCGACCGACGTGCCGCTGCGCATGGTGCGCCAGGGCGACGAGCTCGTCGTGAGCGTCTACGCAGGCACCAAGGCGGCACCGGAGATCGACCCCGACGAGAACAACGACGACTTCCAGATCAAGAACCTTCGCCTGGTCCTGCCCGACGGCCGTACGCTGCGCCCCGCCGGGTACGATGACCCGACCAGGGTCCTCCAGATGGGTGACAGCGCCGGCAAGCTCGACTTCTTCGACGCCCGCTTCACGCTCCCGGACGACGCCTTCACCGCGGTGTCGCACTCCTGGGACACCACGGCCGCGGCCGACGGCGAGCACACGGTCGCCGCGACGGACGGTACCGACTCCGCGCGGGCCACCGTGCTCGTGGACAACACGAGCCCGGTCATCACGACCGACGCCGTGGACGGCACGGACTACCGCGGCGAGTTCACGCTCGACGCGTCCGCGACGGACGCGGGCTCGGGGCTCGCGTCGCTCACCGCGACGCTCGACGGCCAGGCCGTCACCCTCCCGTACGCGACGTCCTCGCTCGTCCTGCCCGACGGCGAGCACACCTTCGCGCTGACGGCGCGCGACGCCGTCGGGAACCGGAGCGAGCGGACCGTGACCTTCACGACCCCCGTCGAGAACCCCGGCTCCGAGGCCGTCTCGCCCGCGGGCGGCACGACGGTCGAGGGCGACGAGGTCGAGCTACGCGCCAAGGTCACCGACCCGAGCGGCGACCGTCTCGACGTCTCGTTCCGCGAGGGCTACCGGCTCGACGACGAGGACGCGGCGGTCGTGACGTCGTCGGGCACGACGCGCGTCGCCGCCGACACCGCGCTCGCCCGTCCCGGTCCGGGCGTGCGCGTCGGCGACCCGGCACGAGCAGACGGCGCGACCACGTCCTCGGACGCGGAGTTCCCCTACCGGACCTACCAGGTCACGATCCCCGAGGACGCGGGCGAGGACTACGCGACCCGCCTCACGTGGGACGGGTCGGCCAACGCCGACGCCAAGGTGCTCCTGTACGTGCTCAACACTGCGACGGGCGACTGGGACGAGGTCGACCGGCACGTCACCGCGGCCGGGGCGACCGGGCCCGAGGCATTCACCCTCGCCGCGACCGTCCCCGCGAAGGACCACGCGCGCGACGGCGTCCTCACGGTGCTCGTGCAGCACTCCGAGGGCTTCGCGGGCGAGGACCTCTCGACGCGCCAGACGCCCGTGACCCCGAACCACCCCGAGGACACGCCGCGATCGTCGTACGACTTCACGCTCGGCTGGGAGTCCGACACCCAGTACTACAACGACTCCTACTACGACCGGCAGCTCGACATCCACGACTACTTCCTGGACCAGCGCGAGGCGACCAACCTCCAGTACGTGTTCCACACGGGCGACATCGTGGACAACCACACCCAGCCCCACCAGTGGGCCAACGCGGACGCTGCCTATTCGATGCTCGACGACGCCGGCCTGCCCTACGGGGTGCTCGCGGGCAACCACGACGTGGGCCACAAGGAGATCGACTACGGGCCGTACTCGCAGCTCTTCGGCGAGGCCCGCTACGCGGCCAACCCCTGGTACGGCGGCTCGTACCAGGACAACCGCGGGCACTACGACCTGGTCACCGCGGGCGGCATCGACTTCCTCATGCTCTACATGGGCTGGGGACCGGGCGACGACGAGATCGCGTGGATGAACGAGGTCCTCGCGCGCTACCCCGAGCGCGAGGCGATCATCAACCTGCACGAGTACATGCTCACGACCGGTGGCCTGGGACCCGTGCCGCAGCGCATCTACGACGAGGTCGTGGCGACCAACCCGAACGTCAAGATGGTCTTCTCCGGCCACTACCACGACGCGTTCACGCGCGTCGACGCGTTCGACGACGACGGTGACGGCGTGACCGACCGCTCGGTCCACCAGATCCTCTTCGACTACCAGGGTCTCCCCGAGGGCGGCCAGTCGTTCCTGCGCCTGCTCCAGTTCGACAACCAGGGGCGGACGATCCACGCCCGGACGTACTCGCCGTACCTCGACCGGTACGGGTCCGACGACCCGTCGCTCGCGCCCGAGCACCAGGACTTCGTGATCCCGTACGCGGCGCTCGGCATCGAGCCGCGGACCAAGACCCTCACGTCGGACGGCTTCACGGCCGAGGTGCTCATGACGCGGTCCATCGCCGAGTTCGACGACGTCGAGAGCGGCACCGAGCTGTCCGCGACGTGGCAGCGCCCCGGCGCGGGCGAGCACGGCTGGTACGTCGTGACCGCCGACCCGTACGGCGGCACCGACTCCTCCGAGGTGTACCTGGTGAACTTCGCCGAGGTCACCCCGGGCGGCGACGGCGGTTCGACGGGTGGCACGGGTGGTACGGGCGGTGCAGGGCCCGGGGGCTCGACGACCGACCCGGGCACGGGAGCCGGCGCCGGTGGGGGCGCCGACACGGGCCTCGGTTCCCGTCTTCCCGCGACCGGGACCCAGGCGGGCCTTCTCGTCGGGCTCGCGCTGCTGCTCGTCGCGGGCGGCAGCGCGCTCGTCGCGCGCAACCGCCGCACGGCCCGCGCCACCGCGAGCGGGGCGGGCGACGGCGGGCAGTAGCCCACCACGCCCACGCCCGACGGCGCCGCTCGCCTTCTCAGGGGAGCGGCGCCGTCGGGCCGTCGGGGCAGGGTAGGGACCCGCACGAGCGCGGGGGCCGCGACCTGTTGCGCCCCGACCCGGCGTGCCTACCATCGGAAAGATGGGACTCTGGGGGAGGGCAGCCCGCAGGGGTGCACTGGGGAGCGTCGACGCGATGGCACAGGACACGAAGGACGAGAAGGACCAAGGGCTCGTGGCGGCCCTCCTGGCAGGAGGGCGGCAGCCCGTCGCGCGGTACACGCTCGACGTGCCCGCCGGCCGGTGGTGGTGGTCCGACGAGCTGTTCGAGATGCACGGCTTCGCGCCCCACGAGGTCGTCCCGACCACCCAGCTCATGCTCGCCCACAAGCACCCCGACGACGTGACCCGGGTGGCCGGCGTCCTCGCCGACGTCACGCGCACCGGCGACCCGTTCAGCTGCATGTACCGGATCGTCGACGCCACCGGGAGGACCCGGATCCTCGGGGTGGTCGGCCAGGGCGACGTCGACCCGGAGACCGGTGAGGTCACGCAGGTCGCGGGCTACTTCATGGACCTCACCGACTCGCAGGAGGCCTTCGCCCAGGCGCACGCGACCCGCGCGGTCTCGGCGTCCGCGGCCCGTAGGGCGACGATCGAGCAGGCCAAGGGCGCACTCATGGTCGTCTACGGCCTCGACGACGACGAGGCGTTCGAGGTGCTCCGGCACCACTCGTCGGTCACCAACGAACCCGTCCGTGAGCTGGCGGCGCGCCTGCTCGGGAGCCTCGCGGGCGATCACGACGGGGCGTCGCTCACGCGGGAGGACCTGGACCACTTCTTCGAGACGCCCCGGCCACCGTCGCCGGCGAGCCAGGTGGGCTAGGGGCGCTCCGCCGTCGGGCTGTCTCCGGCGGAGAGCGTGCCCCCTCCGGCGGTGGGCGAACGCCCCTCGTCGGTGGACGCGCGCCGCGAGAGGCCGACGTCCCCCAGGATGACCGCGAGCAGCACACCGTTCGAGACCCAGTTGATCGCGAGCGGCGACAGCACGGGGTACGAGAGGTAGAGCAGGCCCAGCGCGAGGACGCCTGCGACGTGCGGCACCGACCACGACCCGCCCGTCGCGCGCCGGAACAACGTGTTCCCCACGAGGTAGACCATGCCCGCGCCGCAGATCAGCCCGGCGGTCCACGGGTCGGAGTGCCCCGCGTCCTCGTGGCCCAGGGGGTGCAGCAGCACGATCTCGTCCGCGACGGCGGTGAGCACGATCCCGACCACGAGCAGGTACGGGACGTACGTGTACGCCGTCTGCGCGATCATGCCGGGCGAGTCCGAGCCCGCGAAGAACGCCGTCGCACGCCGCTCGGAGCGGTCGAAGTACAGCAGCCACATGAGGACCGTCGACGCGAAGGCGGCGAGGAACGCGAGGAGCACCGTTCCCGTCAGCTCGAGCTCCCCGAACGCCGTCCCGGTGACGATGATCGACTCGCCCAGGCTGATGATGATGAACAGCCCCACGCGCTCGGCCATGTGCCCGCCGCGCACGACCCACGTCGCGGGGTCGGTCGGCCCCAGCACGGGGACCCTGAACAGCGCGCGCGGACCCGCGTAGTCGACGAGCACCGCCGCGACCCACAGGAGCATGCGCCACGAGCCGTCGGGGACGAGGGCGCCCGCGATCCACAGGACGCCCGAGGACACCTGCCACACCGTGATGCGCACGAAGTTCGTGCCGTTCTCCGGCCAGTGCCGGTGGAGCGCGAACGCCGTCCACGCCGAGCGCCCCACCTGGATCGCGACGAACGTCCCCGCGAACAGCAGCGCCTTGTCGCCGAACGCCTCGGGGATCGCGCTCGACATGAGCAGCCCCAGCAGCATGAGCACGATCAGCAGCGTCCGTACGGGCGTGCGTTCGGGATCGAGCCAGTTCGTGACCCACGTCGTGTCGATCCACAGGTACCAGACCGCGGCCCCCAGCACGAGAGTCTGGACCAGGGTCGTGCCGTCGGGGTGCGCGATGAGCGAGTGGGAGAGCTGGGTGACCGCGAAGACGAACACGAGGTCGAAGAAGAGCTCGACGTAGCCGACCTTGTCCGAGTCGTGGCCGTGGCCGTGGCGCAGGACGTCGGTACGCATGCCCCACGAGCCCGGCGGGCCGGTCGGGGCCGGGGGCGGCGGGGCGGCGCTCATGGTCGCGATCCTCGCACGCGGGACGTGCCTCGGCGCGGGCGAGGACGGGCGCGTGCGCGTCGGCGCGGGCGGGGTCTCAGCCCGCGGTGTACGGCTTGCTGGGCCAGTACGCCCACTCCGCGAAGTCCTCCACGCGGCCGTCGTCCGCGAAGCGCAGGATCCACAGGTCGCGGTACTCCTGCGGCGTCGCCCCGCCGTAGCGGACCTCGACCCGGACGACGGCCGCGAGCCCGTCGACCGCGACGGGCTCGGCCGTCATGGTGAAGGTCTCCCCGGCGTCGGCGAGCCAGAAGTCGCGGATCGCGTCGTGCCCGCGCAGCGGGTCGTCGTAGGGTGAGCGTGCGTACGCGGCGTCCTCGGTGAACAAGGTCGCGACGGCCCGCGGGTCCTCCGCGCGCCAGGCCGTCTCGTACGCGTCGACCCACGCCATGACACCGTCGCGGTCCATGTGATCCCTCCTGTCGGTCGGGCGGCCGGGCGCCTCCTGGCCGGGAGCGCCCGACCTGCCCGTCAGCGGACGTCCGTCCCTTCGAGGACCTTGCGGAGCGCGGCGGCGAACCCGTCGGGGTCACCGGGCATGCCGTACTCGTCCCCCATGAACCCGCCGTGCCCGCTGGGGAACGCGACGGCCTCGGTGCCGATGTTCTTCGCGACCCCCCGGGCGGCGCGGGCGGCCATCTGCTCGCCCGACTCCTCCCCGGCCGCCAGGACCACCCGCGTCGAGACGCGGGAGAGGGCGTCGTAGTCGTGCTCGTAGTGGGTGCAGCTGATGAGGTTCTGCCCCAGCAGCGCGTCGTCGCGCGACCCGTCGTCCTCGGAGGGGAACCCGAACGCGCCCGGGTCGGGCGCGGGCTGGTCCGCGAAGTCGGTGGGGAACGGGCCTTCCCAGCTCGTGAGGGCGATGAAGTGCGCCATGCCCGCGCCGAACCCCTTGTCCTGGTAGGACCGCGAGACGGCCTGCACCGCGGCGAGCGCGGCGTCGCGGTCGGGCAGCGCGGGACCCGACGGCGGCTCGTGCGCCACGAGGGTCCGCACCTGCTCGGGGTGCCGGGTGACGAGCGCGAGGGCGTTGACCGCCCCGCCGCTGCTCGCCAGGACGTCGACCGGTCCGGCGCCCAGGGCCTCGATCACGAGGTGCAGGTCATCGGCGTGATGGTCGGGAGTGACGGGTGCGGACGGGTCGGTGCGGGTGCTCCGGGACACTCCGCGCGGGTCGTACGTCACGACCGGCCGGTCCGTGAAGTGCGAGGCCAGCGTCACGAACCCGTCGGCCCCCATGGGGGAGCCGGCGATCAGGAGGACCGGGGCCTCTGGCGTGGCGTCGGCGGGGTTCCCGCGGACGTCGTAGGTGATGGTCGCCCCCGGGGCTTCGAGGGTGCGGGTCTCGATGTCGGTCACTGTCGTGCCTCTCGGTCGGGTGAGCGGGACGGCATGGGCGCCGACCGTCTCAGCGGTATGGGACCAAGACCTGCCGCGTCGCCGGAACTCATCGCACCGTCTCCTCCCACCCTGCCTCGCGGGTGGTGGTCGTGCACGGTGAGCGGGCGAGGCGTTCGGGCGCGCTCGGGCACTGTCGCGAGAGGGGTGGTCGCCACGGGTCGGCGCGGGCACAATGCAGGAGACGAGAAGGAGGCCACGCATGGTCGGCACGGCAGCGGTCCTGGGCATGACGGCGGTCGCCCTGGGCATGGTCCTGACCCCTGGACCCAACATGGTCTACCTGGTCTCGCGCAGCATCAGCCAGGGGTGGCAGGCGGGCATGGTCTCGCTCGCGGGGACGGCAGCGGGGTTCCTCGTCTACATGACGATGGCGAACGTAGGGCTCGCGGCGGTCTTCGTGGTCGTGCCGTGGCTGTACGTCGCGCTGAAGGTCGCAGGCGCCTGCTACCTGCTGTACCTCGCGTGGCGGACGCTGCGCCCGGGGGGCCGCGGCCCGTTCGAGGCGCAGGACCTGCCCCGGGACTCCCGCGGGAGGCTCTTCCGCATGGGGCTGCTGACCAACCTGCTCAACCCCAAGGCCGCGATCATGTACCTCGCGCTCATCCCGCAGTTCATCGACCCCGGGGCCGGTGACGTCATGGCGCAGGGGTTCGTGCTGGGCGGCGTGCAGATCGGGGTCAGCATGGTCGTCAACGCCGCGATCGTGCTCGCGGCGGGCAGCATCGCGGTGTTCCTGCGCGCGCGGCCGACGTGGATGCGCTGGCAGCGTCGCGCGACCGGGACGCTCCTGGGCGCTGTCGGGGTCAAGCTGGCGATCGATGCCCCGTCCCCGGCGACCGCGTGAGGACCGTGGACCTGGGCGAGGTCGACCGAGGGTCGTGGGTCCGGCTCGGGGTCCTCGCCGTCCTGGTGCTGGGAGCGGTTGTGTGGTGGACGTCCTCCGACGCCGCGCTCGTCGCCCACGGGGGAGAGGAGCTCGACCTGATCCGGGACTACTCCTCGGTCGACGACCTGGCGGTCGAGGCCACGGACGTCGCGGTCGTCGAGCCGACTGGCCGGACGTGGACCGAGCACATCAGCACCGCGCCCTTCGCCGTGACCGAGGTCCGGGTCGTCACGTCGGACGGTGGACCGCTTGTGGCGGACGACCTCGTCGCGCTCCGCCAGGACTCCGGCCACTACGTCAACGCTGCGCCGACGCCCGAGGAGGGCGAGCGCTACCTGGTGTTCCTCCACCCGTCGGGGGTCGGGGCGGACGGGCGGCAGTACTCGGTCGTGGGCGCTCAGGCGGTGTGGCGCCTCGACGGGTCGACGGGGCGTCTCACGACGCCTAAGAGCTCGTTGCCCCGGCGGGTGTCGGTCGAGGGCGGGGACGGGCGGCTCGTCGCGTCGTCCCGCTGACGGGTGTGCGCAGCGAGCGCGACCCCAGCGTCAGCAGCGGCGCGGTGAGAGTCACCGCGGCGACGAAGATCGCGACCCCGGGCCAGCCCGCGTGCACCCAGGTCACGCCGCCGAGCCAGCCGAGCAGGCTCGATGCGGCGTAGTAGAACGCGTTGTACAGCGAGGTCGCCTGGGAGCGTCCGACGACCGCCCGGTGCCCGACCCACCCCGACGCGACCGCGTGCGCACCGAAGAAGGAGGCGGTCAGGACCACGAGCCCCAGCAGGATCAGGGGGATCTGGGGGGTGAGCGTCAGGAGTGCCCCCGCGCTCATCGTGGCGCCCGCGACGGCCAGGACGCGTCGGCGTCCCCACCGGGCGGTGAGGCTGCCCGCGAGGCGGGAGGACACGGCCCCGCCCAGGTAGGCGAAGAACACGAGCGACGTGACTGCCGGGGGGAGCAGGTAGGGCGGTGCTTCGAGGCGGAACCCGAGGTAGTTGTAGATCGTCACGAACCCGCCGATGACGAGGGCTCCGTTGGCGTACAGGACGAGCAGACCGCGGTCGCGCAGGTTCGTCAGGACGAGCGAGCCGACGTGCCTCAGTCCCTCGCGGTCCGGCACGAAGCCTCGCGCCCGCGGCGCGAGCACGACGAACGCGACGGTCGTGAGCACGCAGAGCCCCGACACTGTGGCCAGGCCCACGCGCCAGCCCGCGAGCTCGGCGACGCCCGCGGCGAGGACCCGGCCCGCGAGCCCGCCGATCGACACCCCGCCCACGAACATCCCCGCGACGACCGCGGTGTGTGCGGAGTGGATCTCCTCGTGCAGCAGGGTGATCGCGAGCGCCGGCACGCCGCCGAGCGCGGCGCCCTCGAGGAAGCGGCCGACGACGAGCAGCTCGATCGTGGGCGCGAACGGCGCCAGCAGGCCGATGGTGGTCGCCGCGACCAGCGCGATCCGGATGGCGCGGACGCGGCCGATGCGGTCGGCGACCACGGACCAGGGCAGGACCGCGAGCGCGAGGCCCAGCGTCGCGGCCGAGACCGTGAGCGAGGCCGTGGGGGCGGCGATCCGGAGGTCGGCGGAGATCATCGGCAGGATGCCCTGCGGGGAGTAGAGCTGGGCGAACGTCGCGAGCCCCGCGCACACGAGCGCGACGACCGTCCTGCGGTAGCCCTGGGAGCTGCGTCGGTGCCCTGTCCACGGGGGGTGCGCCGTGACGACGAGCGCACGCGAGGTGACCGGTGCGGGGGCTGTGGGCATGGGGTCGACGCTAGGAAGCCCGGACCATTGCGTCCAATGCATGTATCAGCAGCCAGATATACGATCCGAGCATGGATGCTGCCCTGGACGAAGAGACCCGCCGCCTGCTGCCTCTCCTGCCCGCGTTCGTCGCGGTCGCCGAGGTCGAGCAGGTGACGCTCGCGGCCGCGATGCTGCGCGCCCCGCAGCCGACCGTGAGCCGCGCGGTCGCCCGCGTGGGCGAGGTGCTGGGCGTGCCCGTCGTCGAGCGGCACGGCCGAGGCATCCGGCTCACCGACGCGGGCCGCGCCCTGTTGCCGCACGCCCGCCAGGCGCTCGCGGCACTCGGCGCGGGAGTGGACGCCGTCCGCTCGAGGGAGGCGCTGGCGCGCGGCACGCTGTCGGTCGCGTTCCAGACCTCGCTCGGCGAGTCCGTCGTCCCGGCGCTCATCAAGGAGTTCCTCGCCGACCACCCCGCGGTCCGCTTCACCATGACGCAGGGCGCGCGGCGCTCGTGCCTCGACGCGCTCGCCGCGGGCGAGGCCGACATCGCGCTCGTCTCGCGCCTCGTCCCGGCCCCCGCAGGCCGCGAGATCCTCACGCTGTTCCGGGAGCCCCTGGTCCTCATCGTCCCCGCAGGGCACGAGCTCGCGTCGCGACCCGCCGCCACGCTGCGCGAGGCCGCTCGGTCGACCTTCATCACGCTCAAGCACGGGTTCGGGCTGCGGGGCACGGTCGACGCGCTGTGCGCCGCCGCGGGCGTGCGCCCGACCATCGGCTTCGAGGGCGAGGACCTGCACACCGTGCGCGGTCTCGTCGCCGCGGGCCTCGGTGTGAGCGTCCTGCCCCCGGCCCGCCAACCCCTGCACGACGTCGTCGAGATCCGCCTCGACGAGCCCGTGCCCTCGCGCGACATCGGCGCGGCCTGGTCTCCCGACAACACCTCGCCCACGCTCGCGGCCTTCGTCGAGATGCTCCGCGCGAGGATCGTGGCCGGCAGCATGCCCGACGGCGGCGCGCCCCTCCGCTGAGCGGCGCCGTGTCGTCACGCAAGAACCGCGGTCGCCACGACATGATGAGAGTGAGGGGTGCACGCCACCGCGGCGCCCATGCCGAAGCCCGAAGGAGACCCCGCCCATGACTTCCCTGCGCCGACTCGCCCCCGCCGTCTCGCTCGTCGCGCTCCTGGCGCTCACCGCGTGCGGCACGGACACCGACTCGGGCGGGAACGCCTCGGGCACCCCCAGCGCCGAGGAGAGCACCGCGGACGAGACCACGCCGTCCGACGAGTCCCCCGAGGCCCCGCTGGACGCGGCCGACCTGCCGATCGAGGCCGGCGTGAACGGCGTCGACCTGCCCACGGGGATCGACGCGCCCACGACCGGCGGGACGGGCGCGGCCTGGACCGCGGAGGACGGCTATCTGTACGTCGTGACCTTCGGGTCGAGCACGTGCCCGAGCATCGCCGAGGGCGACGCGACCCTGGACGGGAGCGACGTCGTCGTGACCTTCCAGAAGGTCGACGAGACCAAGCCCTGCACCATGGACCTGCGCCCCTGGACCACCGTCGTCAAGGCCCCCGAGGGCGTCGACGAGTCCGCCGACGTGACCGTGCGCCTCGACGAGGCAGGCACGGTCGTGCTGGCGCCGCGCGCGGCCGCGGGGCAGGTCGGCGAGGCCGCGTGGGTCGCCCAGTCCTGACCCGCTGACGGGCCCCGCGCGAGACCGGGGCGGCCCGCCGCCCGCTCGCCCGTGAAGTTCGCGTGAAAGGGCTGGGTCCGGGGCGTCGTTCGAGGTCCCGGCCCAGCCCGACCCGTTACCGTTGCCGGGTGAAGACGCCCCATCGCCGCACCACAGCGCTGTCCGCCGCGACGCTCGCCCTCGCCCTGCTGCTCGGGGCGTGCGCCCCCTCGCCCAAGGTGCAGAGCCCCGCCGAGACGGGGGCGTCGTCGACGGGGTCCGCGGGGACCGGCGAGGACGTGCCGGCCGAGCTCGCCGAGTTCTACGGGCAGAGCCTCGCGTGGGACGACTGCGGCGGCGGGTTCGAGTGCGCGACCGCGATCGCGCCCCTGAGCTGGGACGACCCCGCGCAGGGCAAGATCGAGCTCGCGCTCAAGCGGCTGCCCGCCTCGGGCGAGAAGATCGGCTCCCTGCTGACCAACCCCGGCGGGCCGGGCGGTTCGGGCATCGAGTACATCACCAGCGCGGCGGGCAGCATCGGCGAGCCCGTGAAGGAGGCCTACGACGTCATCGGGTTCGACCCGCGCGGTGTCGGGGCCTCGACCCCCGTCGTGTGCCTCGACGACGCGGCCAAGGACACGTCGCTGTCCCGCGCCTACCCCGACAGCGACGAGGGCCGCGCCGAGATGACGGCAGACCTCAAGGCCTGGGCCGACGCGTGCGCCCAGAACACGGGCGACCTGCTCGGCAACGTCGACACCCAGAGCGCCGCGCGCGACATGGACATGCTGCGCGCCGTCCTCGGCGACTCGGCGCTCAACTACCTCGGCTTCTCCTACGGCACCCAGCTCGGCGCGACGTACGCGGGGCTGTACCCGGAGAAGGTCGGGCGCATGGTCCTCGACGGCGCGATCGACACCACGCTCACCTCCGACGAGATCTCGGCGCAGCAGGCCGTCGGCTTCGAGAACGCGCTGCGCGCCTACGTCGAGGACTGCCAAGGCGGCAAGGACTGCCCGCTGACCGGCTCGGTCGACGAGGGCATGGCGCAGGTCAAGGCGTTCCTCGACCAGGTCGCCGAGCGACCCATGCGGACCACGAGCGACCGCCGCCTGACGTCGACGCTCGCGTTCTACGGCATCGCGCTGCCGCTCTACAACAACGAGAGCTGGTACGCCCTGACCGCCGGGCTGGACGCCGCGCTCAACGACGGCGACGGCACCATGCTGCTCGGCTTCGCCGACCTGTACAACGGCCGCAACGCCGACGGCACGTTCAACGACAACTCGGCCGAGGCGTTCCGCGCCGTCAACTGCCTCGACGCCCGCGGCAACCCCGACCCCGAGTTCATGGCCGAGCAGGCCGCCCAGATCGAGGAGGCGGCCCCGACCATGGGCTCGTTCTTCACCTACGGCGGTCTGTCGTGCGTCGACTGGGCCTACCCCGTCGTGGACCAGGAGTTCGACCTCCACGCCAAGGGCGCCGCGCCCATCGTCGTCATCGGGACCACCAACGACCCCGCGACCCCCTACGTCTGGGCCGAGGGTCTCGCCAAGACCCTCGACTCCGCCACGCTGCTCACCTGGGAGGGCGAGGGGCACACGGCCTACGGCCGGTCCAACGCGTGCGTCGCCGACGCCGTGGACGCGTACCTGGTGGACGGGAAGGTCCCGGAGGACGGGAAGGTCTGCTGAGGGCTCTCGAGCCCTGCTGTGCGGTCTGGACGGCCCGGTCGCTGAGGCGGCCGGGCCGTCCTCGTGGGCGGCTCGCGCCGGGGCCGGCCGGCGCCCACGCAGGCTGCCCGACGGTGTCGCGGGAGCCAGTTTGTCCTCACGCCCTCGCGTTGGGTACAGTTGCGACGCTTGCTGAAACGGAGCGCCGCACGGCGTGACGTCCGGTACGCGCCGCCTTAGCTCAGTCGGTAGAGCGTCTCACTCGTAATGAGAAGGTCATCAGTTCGATTCTGATAGGCGGCTCAGACAGGAAGGCCCGGAACCTCAACGGTTCCGGGCCTTTCGCGTTGGTCCGATCAGCCTTCTCATTCGACCCAGGTGGGCCAACGGGTGGGCCTTGTGTCGCTCGTCGCGATCACGCGCTCCGGAACCGCGGGATGCGCCAGCCGTCGGGAAGCTCGGCGTGCAGCTTGGCCCAGGCGTCGTCGTAGGTGGGTGCCTCGACGCGCGTCTCGCGCGTGACGCGCTCGCCCTCGCCGGTCGAGTCGGCGGGTGCTTGCTCGAGCATCGCGTGGAGGAGCATTTGCTCAGGGTAGGTCGGCTAGGCTCCCGGCCATGGCTGACGATGATGTGACACCTGCCGATTTGGCGCGCGAGCTCAGGCGTGCTCCGCTTGAGGTTCGGCGCGTGCTGCGTGCGGAGTACGGGCTGCTCGTTCCTCCGGTCACCCGGTGGCACCTCAGGCCCGCGCAGGTCGAGTTCGTGAAGGCGCACTTCGCTGCCCAAGAACGCGATCCGAGCCGTGGAGCGGTTCGGAATCGGGGTCGTTGACAACCTCGATGACTTCGAAGCTGAGACACAGGGACGCGCGGCTGTATCGCGGCCCTCGTGGCACGCCGAAGGTCATCGACTTCGCGACAGCGCGCACACGCCGCGCAGGGTAGGTTGCTCGCCAACGACGAACAGCCCCGCCATCCCGAAGGGCGACGGGGCTGCTTGTGGCGAAGGAGACGCTCAGACGCCGGCTGCGTTCTGGGTTACCTTCTCGTCGACGGCGGCGTTGTGAATTGCCGTCATGACCGCCAGGACCTCGGCGGGGTTGAGGCGGTAGATGGGCACGTTGACCTTGCCCAGGGCCTGTGCCTGCTCGAAGGTGATCTGGACCATGGAGGTACCAGAAACGAGGTAGGCGGCCTCGTCGCCAATGCGGGAGATGATCTTCATGGTTTCTTCCTCCAAGGTGGGCTGTTCGGGTTCGGGTGCATCGCCAAGGGCAAACTCCCAGTGCCAGGGCTCGCCGATGAGGCGCCCGACGGCATTCGACCAGCCGTAGGACGGAGCGTTGGCCGCCATCCACAGGTATGTCGGTGAGGAGAATGACGAGTTGATTCCTGATGAGAAGTCCACGGCCAGTCCCCAGCCGTGGTTCGACGTCCCGGGAACCGCCGCTGCCGCGTCCTTGATCCTGACGTAGCGCACGCCGTTCCAGATGCGGACGTCGCCCAGTGTTCCGCTCCCGGTGGCCTGAGGCCGATAACGGTCAAGAAAGATGCTCTCCTGGACCGCGTAGGTTCGATACGTGTCCGTCGCGCGCAAAGGGACGCCGGTGCCAGCTTCGAAAGCTGGACGGAGCCGCTCGAACGCGGCTGCCGCATCCGCGTGGAGAGTGCCGCCGATGGAAAGCCCGACGAGGGCCGATGCTGGCAGTCGCCCATTCTGGTAGCCATCCCAGGCGGCCGCTCGTGGAGCTGTGCCGACAACAGCCGCTCCAAGTAGCGCGCTGAGCCCCAAGGCTTGCAGCGCGTGTCGCCTGCTTAGCGTTGGTTCGGGCTCTGCGCGAGCAGGTTGTTCTGTACTCATGGTCCCCCTTCGCACCGTTTGTCGAGTGGAATCACCTTGGCATCTTTCTCTCGGTCCGCAACCGCTATGCGAGGTTTCACCCGGCCTGAGTGGGATTTCCAGTCTGCGCGCAGGAGGGCGGGTCCCGCACGCGTGCCTCGCACGTCGGCCGCGAGGCGGGCGGCTGTGCTCGGCGCACCGTCGGACCGCCTCGTGCGGACCACGCTGGTGCGGGAAGGGCACGCGGGGGTAACCACCTACGCTTGTCCCATGTTCACCTTCGGCCGTCGTCGCCCTGTCACCTACGTCCTGGGCCAGCCGGTCAAGTCCTTCCCGGAGATCGCCCCCGAGGTCGAGCGGGGCAACATCCTGCGCATCACCGAGATCGGCGAGTCCGTCCTGCACGCACCGTGCCGTGAGGTCACACATTTCGGCACGCCCGAGCTCGCGCAGCTCGTCGACGACCTGTTCACGACGATGTTCGTCGCGGAGGGTGTGGGTCTGGCGGCGCCGCAGGTCGGTGTGGACCTGCGGGTCTTCGTGTACGACGTCGAGGACGAGAACGAAGACCGTCACGTCGGGCACGTCGTCAACCCCGTGCTCGAGGTCTTCGACGGACCGGAGGACG